>NZ_OUNR01000001.1:0-369645 GCF_900403705.1 Nitrospira lenta
TCAATCCTCCCTAAAAGAACATGCCGAGTGAATAGTGATCAACGCCGGATCAGCAACCTCGGCCTTCATCACTCGCCACCCTTTGGCCGTTACAGTCCTGCATGGAGCCCACGACGCGAATCGAACGCGTGACCTCGTCCTTACCAAGGACGTGCTCTGCCAACTGAGCTACGTGGGCATTTCGGTCCATCATCTGCATTCCACCCATGACACACATCTCAACTCGATGGAGCGGGCGATGGGATTTGAACCCACGACAGCCAGCTTGGAAGGCTGGAACTCTACCACTGAGCTACGCCCGCCCGAATATCGTCGCCACACATGTCGCGATCCCACCACACTACAGCCTGCTATACTTCGCGTCATGCACGGCACCACAACAGATCTACGCTGGTGGGCAGGCAAGGATTTGAACCTTGGAAGACATAAGCCAGCAGATTTACAGTCTGCCCCCTTTGGCCACTTGGGTACCTGCCCGTTCCAACTCGCCTGCGTGTTCGCCCCTCAAAACTCAAATCAAATTCAGCGAATTCACTCGCCACTTTTATACTGAAAAACTAGAGTAAGCCTGTCCGCACACAGCTCTCTCCCCTCATCGATGAGGAGAAACAGCTGATCTGGCGAACAAGGCTATTTCAAGAAACGCTGGATTCTATTGACGAAGTTGCGCCATGTCAAGAGGAGAAATGGTCCCTCTGCCTTTTTTTTCGCCCTATGAGGGCTCGACCTGGCAAGGCCTCCCCACGGAAATATTTTTACCCTGACCAACAGCCTTCGCGGCAGCCTCGATAATTTTTTCTGGCAAACCAAGCACTTGCTTCATCAGGCGCTGACTTTCCTCCAGTGAAAGCTGTGATCCTGGGGCAAGAAACCGCTTCTGCGTCACCCGCCGCTCGTCGGGATCCTGGGGGGCGTAATACCCTCGGAACTCACCCGCCTCAATCGCTCGACGAAACCGAGACACCCACTCACCGGAGAGCTGAGCGGTGTCATTCATCGACCGGCGCCCCTTCTTTTCGATCTCCAGCTGATTCCAGATAGCCCACCCGACAAACACCGCCCAGGTTTCATTCAGAGCTTCCCACGCTTCAGGATCGGAGAGATAGCGAACCTCCGTCTCGTGGCTCCGCTGGATCACCGGGGTAATCAACACCTCTCGGTACCGGCAGACCTGCATCTCGCGCGCAAACGCGATCAACCCCTGCTCAGGCCCCGGCAACACCCCGCCAGACTCCTTCGACTCAAGGTAATCGATATAGGCATGAAACAATTCGTGGTACAGCACCTCCAACTCTTTGGATGTCATCGTCGTAAGCGGCCGCACATCACGTCCCGCGGCATGAAACGACAGCGTCCGGTTCAAGACCATCCGATGCTCTCCCGGATGATACTCCGCCGCATAGGTGCGCAGATCGTCGAATTCAAATTGCACAAAGTCCGGAGGCATGGCCTTCAGAAAGCCGGTGGGCAATCGAAGCGTTGCCGCTCCGCTGATGAGCTGCTCCCACATCCGGGCGGACCCCGAAGCGCTTTGCCCTGCAGCCGGTGACGAGATCGCCGCCGCAGCGCAGAGCAGAGACAGGCCGACAAGAACCATGCAGGACCGTTGTATCAGGGAGCCGCGCATGCGACCTCAAACAAAATGGAGAGTGATTGAGATACCCCGCGAACTAATAGTAGGGATCATGAGACCGTCCCCACTCCCCTCGCCCGCCCTCTTCGACCAATGCCACCTGGTCCAACAGATCAGAAGACACATGGTCCAGGAACCGAGAAGGCTTCGACAACAACATCCCGCTGCTCTTGTCGTAGACATTAATGGGATAGGTCAGGAAGAGATGCCGCTTGGCCCGAGTGACGGAGACATAGAACAACCGCCGCTCCTCCTCCAAATCCTCATCCGCAACAAATGAATACACCGACGGAAACCGGCCATCCACAATCCAGATCACAAACACCGCCTGCCACTCCAACCCCTTGGCCGAATGGATCGTCGAGAGCACCAGCCGCTCATCATCCCGATCGGGCGCATCCACACCCGAGGCGCTCCCGTCCGGCGGCTCCAGGGCCAGGTCGGCAAGAAACTCGTTCACGCCGGGATAGCCTTCGGCAATCGTATGAAGATGATCGAGATCCCGCGTACGCTTGGGATAGTCGTCGTACTGCTCCTTAAGAATCGGAAGATAGTACTCGTAGATCTGGTTCACCTGCTCCGACGGCGAGCGCGCCTCGGCGCCCGAAAGACTCTCCAGCGTATTTGCCAGACTCTTGAGCCCCTGGCCGGAGCGGCCGCTCACCCCGCGTAATACGTCGAACGGCTGGCCGCCCTTCACAATCGCCGCGAGCAGATCATGAGCTTTCTTCGGCCCGACCCCTTCTACCAGCATCAGCACCCGATTCCAGCTGACCGTATCCAGCGGGTTCGCGATCACCCGCACATGCGCGAGCAGATCTTTGACATGCGCCGTCTCGATAAACTTGACGCCGCCACGCTTGATGAAAGGTAGCCCCTTGCGCGACAGCTCGATTTCCAGATCGAAGGAATGAAAGCTGGACCGGAACAGCACCGCCACTTCACTCAGCGGCACACCCTCTTCACGCAACTCCAGAATCTTCTGCGCAATAAAGCGGGACTGCGTGTTCTCCCCCGCCGCTTCCACCAGAGACGGCAACGGCCCGTCGATCTTCCGTGTGAACAAGCGCTTCGTATACTTCTCCGCCGCCTCGTCGATAATGCAGTTCGCCAGATTCAGAATCGGCTGTGTACTGCGATAGTTTTCTTCCAGCTTATAGATCTGCGTGCCGGGAAAGAGCTGCGGAAACTCCATGATGTTCTTGAATGTCGCCCCGCGGAACGCATAGATCGATTGCGAATCGTCCCCCACCACCATCACATTATTATGCGTCGCGGCCAACTTCCGAACCACTTCGGCCTGCAACCGGTTCGTATCCTGATACTCATCTACAAGAATGTAGCGGAACTGCCGCGAGATCGTCATCCGCGCCGTTTCGTCGAGCAACAACAGCTGCCGCAGCATCACCAGCAAATCGTCATAGTCGAGCAACTGCTTTTGCCGCTTCGCCGATTGATACGCCGTTTTCAACCGGCTCAAATCTTCGATGTGATCGGCAAAATGTCCGAACTCGTCGAGGATGATCTCTTCCAGCGAGCGCAGCGTGTTCTCGCTCTTGCTGATCATCTCCATAATCGTCCCCTTGCGGGGGAAGCGCTTATCCTTTTCATTCAACCCGAGCTGCGACCGAACCAGCGCAATCAAGTCTTCCGCATCGCCGCGATCTAAAATTGTAAAGCCCGGCTCCACCCCGATGGACCGCCCATAGCGCCGCAATAACAGATTCGCCACCGAATGAAATGTGCCGCCACATACGCGTTCACTGCGCGCGCCGATCAATTCACCGGCCCGCTGCACCATTTCTTGCGCTGACTTACGAGTGAATGTCAGGAGGAGAATATTCGAGGGATCGACCCCAGAATCAATCAGGTACGCCACGCGATAGACCAGCGTGCGCGTCTTACCGCTGCCCGCGCCGGCGATCACCAGCGATGGGCCTTCACCCGCCGTCACCGCCGCCAACTGTTGCGAATTCAACGCCGCGGCATAGTCGATCGACAGCTTGCGCGGCACAGCATCATCGTCAGAGCGTTTCAGGACGTACGTTTTAACTTCTCGTTCCATGGACCTGTAAGGGAGAGTGGTTGAGGAACCGCCGATCAGACGGTTGGGCTGTATAGCATATCGCCGAACCCCTTCTCAACGAGCCATCCCCTGCGCTAAGTCTCCGAAACCACCCCTTTCATCCCCAAACATTCCTCCGCTATAATTGCGCTCCTTGAACAGGAGCACGTATGGGAACCGCCAATAAAGAATATCACGCGCAACTTCGCCAACTCGCCGAACTCATGCTCGCCGTCTCGGGCGAATCCGTCACCATGATGAAACGCAACGCCCCGGAGCAGGCGCTGAAGCTGAAGCGGCAGGATGAGTGGGGCATCTATCTCGAATTCCTGAAGGTCATGTTCAACCTGACCGACCGGCTGACGGCGCTGCACATCCCAATCAAGGATCAATTGGAATTCATGAACGGATTGGAAGACGCGGTGACCACTCAATTAAAAACCGTCCTAGAGCCGGCCTTCGGTAACAATGCGGATCAAATGGAAATCGTCCTAACAGTCGGCAATGCCGTGGCCGAAAGTCGCGACCTTTACGAGAAGTACAAGTTCCTCATTACCGAAGATTCCAAACCGAAGAATGAACTCTTTCAGGTCTTTGCTGAGCGCGTCGCCCAAGCACTGGGGGCGTCGCAGAACGGCCAGGTCATTGCCGCCGCAACCCTGTGCGCAAGCGCCATCATTCCCGCAGTCAGCGCCGTCCTGCAAGGACAAGCGCCACCCACGGCCGCGCCTTCCACTCCGACTCAGCAACCAGCGAAGGCCACCGGCAACGGTGAGCAGGCCAAGAAAGGTCCGACGGGACAGGACATCAAGCTGGTAAGCCTCATGTCGAATGTGAGCGGCGAAGAAGTCGAAACCCGCTGGGGCCTCCATCCGCGTTTTCGCGGGGATCTCACGCCCGCTGAGCTGCAGCAACTCACCAAGCACCTGAACCGAGTTGCAAAAATCCTTGGCGAACGCTACGCCGCCGTGGCATTCTCCGAGGAATGGAACTCATGGCACAAGACCGGACACGCCTGACCCCGGCACGATTGATCCGCCCGTCTTCGCCAGTCTCCTCTAACCCCTACACCGCACCCCAGGCAAAGGAGTCCGTGTGAATACCGTCGATAACGCGAATCCTATTCCCAAGCACCTCCCGCAGAATCTGATCCGTCTGGCCGAGCTCTCACAAAATCTCTGGTGGAGCTGGACGCTGGAAGCCCGACAGCTGTTCGAACAAATTGATCCGACGCTCTGGTACTTCACCCATCACAATCCCGTTCGTCTACTCCAGGAAGTGAAACCCGAACGGCTTCAAGAACTCGCGCACGATCCGGTCTTCGTCCGGTTTTACTCGGCGGTGATGAAACGCTTCGACGAATACCGCTTGGGCAACGGCACCTGGTACGGCAAGACGTACGGCCATCCGAAGAGCCCATCCATCGCCTATTTCTCCGCAGAGTTTGGCCTGCACACCTCTATCCCCATCTATAGCGGCGGCCTGGGCATCCTCGCGGGCGACCACTGCAAAGAAGCCAGCGACCTGGGTGTGCCGCTCGTAGGAATCGGCTTCATGTATCCGCAAGGCTACTTTCGCCAGCGGATCACACCGGAGGGCTGGCAAGAAGCAGCCTATGCGCCGTTCAACCGCGAAGAGTCCCCGATCCGCCCCGCCCTTACCCCGTCAGGCACACCCTGCAAAATTACGGTGGTGATGGGGCATCGTACGGTGGCGGCACAGGTGTGGCGCGTCGAAGTCGGACGCATCGTGCTCTATTTGATCGACACCGATGTCCCGGAAAATAACCCGGAGAATCGGGCGCTCTCGGCCCGTCTGTACGGCGGCGATCAGGAAATTCGTCTCTGCCAGGAAATCCTCCTGGGCATCGGCGGCGTGCGCATGCTGCGGGAACTCGGGATCAATCCGACCGTCTTCCATGCCAATGAAGGACACTCGGCTTTTCTCACATTGGAACGTATCCGCGAATTCGTCCAGAAGGGATCGACCCACGCTGAGGCCAGTGAACTCGTTCGCCAAAGCACGGTCTTTACGACCCATACCCCGGTCCCGGCCGGCCATGATGTCTTCCCCTATTATTTGATGGACCGTTATTTCACGGGCTACTGGGAACAACTGGGATTGAGCCGAGAGGAATTCCTCCGGCTGGGTGAAACCCCGGAATCGCGCGGACAGGGTTTCAACATGACGGCGCTGGCCATGAACCTGGCGGCGCACGTGAACGGCGTGAGTCGTGAACATGGCCGCGTCTCCCGCGAGATGTGGCAGCACCATTGGCCCGGCCTCGCGACGGACCTGATACCGATCAAGAGTGTGACGAACGGCATCCACGCCCCAACCTGGATCGGTCCGGATATGAGCCAGCTCTACGGCAAATTCATCGGCCCGGACTGGGCCGAACGCTGCGACGAACAGACCCAGTGGCAGCGCGTCAGCGATATCCCTGACAGCCAGCTCTGGGCCGTGCGGCAACATATGAAACGGAGACTCATGGGTTTCATCCGCGAGCGCGCCAGAACCGGATGGATCAACGGCCATCTGCAGTCCTCGCAAGTCATCGCCCGCGGAACGTTGCTCGATCCCGAAGCCTTGACCATTGGATTCGCCCGCCGCTTCGCCACCTATAAACGCGCCACGCTGCTCTTCAGCGATCTTGAACGGCTGAAACGTCTGTTACAAAATCATTGGCGGCCGGTGCAGCTCGTGTTCGCCGGCAAGGCCCATCCCGCCGATGAACCGGGACGCTACTTCATCCATGAGGTCGTAAATTTCTGCAATGACCACAAGCTCGGCGGCCACGTCGCTTTTCTCGAAGACTACGACATGCATATGGCCAAGTTCTTAGTGCAGGGAGTGGATGTGTGGCTCAACACCCCGCGCTTCCCGCTTGAAGCCAGCGGCACCAGTGGGATGAAAGCCGCACTGAACGGCGTCATCAATTGCAGCGTACTCGACGGCTGGTGGAAAGAAGGTTACAACGGCGCAAACGGATGGGGCATCGACCCACTGCCGCCCTCGACCGACCAGCACGAGCAGGATGTCCATGACGCGGAAGAGCTCTACCGCCTGCTTGAACAAGAAATCGTACCCCTTTACTATCAGCGCGACCTCGACGGCACGCCGCGAGGCTGGCTCCAAATGGTGAAGGAATGTATCCGGACGATCGCCCCGCAGTTCTGCACAAAGCGCATGGTGAAGGACTACGTCGAGACGATGTACAGCAAAGCCGCTGTCCGCACACCGTCGTCATGGTAAACGCCGCCGCCGCGGGACATCCCCATCGTGCGCGGCGGAGCGCTCTGACTGTGGCACTCTGCTGCGCCGTCATGACGGGTCTGCTGCTCCAACTTGCAGCACCAAGTGAAACGTCGGCGGCAACCTCCGCGACTTCCGCCCAAGACAAAGACCTCCCCGCGCTCTTTAAAGCGGGCGACTATCCGGCCATCGTGCAGCGCTTTCAGGCGCTCCCCAAAGACGCCACGCCGTCAAAAGAGATGCTCCGCCTGGCCTTCCACAGTTTGGTGAAACTCGGCCGCGGGGAAGAAGCCCTGCCGTTGTATCCTCGACTCAAGACGGAAGGCCAACCGGACGATCTGACGTTGCTCAGCCCCCTCGCGCTTAGTCTCGTGACCAGCCGTGTGCGCGATCAGAAAGAACATGTGCGTATCGCTGCCTACACAGTCTTGGCCGAGCTAGGCCTTCCGGAAACCGGCCCGCTGCTGGAAGACGGTCTGCTGAATAGCTCGGTGTTGGTCCGCGCACGCGCCGCGGAAGCGATCGGACGCGCCGGGCTCGCCGCCAAGTCGGGCGCGCTGAAACGGGCCATCAACGACGAAGCACCGAGCGTCCGCATCGCCGCCATGAATGCGTTGGGTGATGCCCGCATCATGGAGATGAAACCGCGGTTGATTGAAATCGGCCGGACCGAAGAAGGTCCCGAGGCCATTTTTGCCTATGCGGCTCTCTTTAAGATGGGCCAAACCGACATGCTCATCGACATCACCAACGCCGCCACCTTACCGGATGCCGAAGTCCGCATGGCCGCGATCGGGGTCCTCGGCCGACTGAAACGACCGGCCAGTCTGGCCGTACTCAGTCAGGCCGTGTACGATCCCAACCCATCCGTGCGGGCCTTTGCCGCCGGAGCACTGGGAGAATTCGGATCCCCCGGAGGAGTCGCCCCGCTGACTCATGCGTTAGGCGATGAAATGGCGATGGTACGCGGCGTGGCAGCCGGCAGCCTGGGCCGGTTAGGCCTCAAGGAGAATCGCCCCTTGTTGCAAGCCCTTACCAAGGATCCCAGCCTGCAAGTGCGAGCCAGCGCTGCGGAAAGCCTGCTTCGCCTGGGTGATTCATCGGTCTTGCTCATGGCGGCCGACCTGGCGAGAAACCCGGATCCGTCTATTCGAGGAAGCGCGGCCCAAGCCCTGAGTGCAACGTCTGACAAGGAAGCGTTGTCGGTACTGCAGGCGCTGCTCCAGGATCAACAACCGCTCCCGCGGCTCATGGCCGCAAAGGCCTTGGGCAAGCTCTCCGGGCCCGTGATTCCGATTCTTCTGAAAGGGCTGCAAGACTCCGATGAGGCCGTGCGGATCACCGCAGCCGGCAGCCTCTTGCAACAGACCGCCCGCGCCGCACGACCCACGCGTCGGCCCTAAACATCCGGAGGCCCATGCTCAAATTTCTCGGAACCCTGATTCTGATCGCCGCCTCATTCGGTGCCGGCTATTATGTGGGGCAGCGCCCAGTCGGCACTCTCCAGCACACCGTCACCGACCTGCAGGAATCGATTACGAAGCTGTCACGCAATGTCTTGGATACCACGCAGGGCATTGAGCGAGATCTGCGGCGGCGCCAGGGGCTCGTAGATGCGAAGTCACGGGTTGTGCAAGCGAAGGCCAATCTATTCGATCGCAACTTTGGAGACGCCGCGAAAGAACTGGGGGAAGCGGTGACGGTCTTGGAACTCGCCACCAAAGGCGCAAAGGCCGATCCTACACTCGACGCAGTGCGAGAGCTGGCCAGCGCGTTACGGGAAGTACGCTTAGAAGTCGCGATGGGAAAGTCGATGCCGATGAAACGGCTCGATGAGATCCAGCTGAGGCTGGACAAAGAACTGAGCCGGTAAGCTAGGCATTCGCCGGTTGGGAGACCGGCTGCTTCTTCCACTTGGCCAGGATCCGCTCGACACGCATCTTCACCACCATATCGGGATCCTTGAGCAGCGGCTTGATCGCCTCACGACCCCGGTCATCGCCGATCGATTCCAATGCGGCCGCCGCAATCAGCCTGGTGAACCAATCCTTATCCTGCAACATGGCGATGAGCGGATCGATCGACTCGCTGTGCTTGATCCGGCCCAATCCCAATACGGCGCTCTGACGCACACTCTCTTCTCTATCCTTCAGTGCGGCGATAAATTTCGGTACCGCCGGCTCACCGAGTTCCACGAGCGCATTGATCGCGTCATCTTTGAACTCGTCGTTCCGCAACTGCACCATCAAGGGATCCAACACCCGTTCATCACGAATCTTTCCGAGGGCCAAGATGGCGTACTTCCGCACATCCCAGTCGCGGAGCAGCTTCAAGAGGATGTCGACGGCCGGGGAGCCGACCTGCCCGAGCGCCTCGATGGCGACTTCGCGCACTTGCCAGTCACCGTCGCGCAGTGCGCGTGACAACGGCTCGACACACCGCTCATCCCCCATCTCGCCGAGCGTAATGACGGCTTCGCGCCGCACGACCCAGTCCGGATCGCTGAGGAGATCGATCTGAATCTCGATCTCGTCCTTGACCTTCTCCTCTTCCAGGATAACCTGGTCGGGAGCGACGGCCATAAGCTCCTGGGAACCCGCAGGGGTCAGCGCCAGGTCTTCAGCCACCTTATCGGTCAGCTCATCGCTGGCAGGAAGCTGGTCGGAGGTCTCAGCGGACGGGGATGCTTGACGGGGGTGTTCCATAGTTCAATCCTACAACATTCGCTCGCACATCATGGTGACCGGACTACTTCGCGGGCGTCGCGGCCTTCTTTCCTGCCGCATGCTTCTGCCTGAGCGCCAAGGATCGGCGGCGGCGCTGTTCCCGCTTCAACCGTTTCCGCAAGGCCCGCACGGCGGCTCCGCCGTCATCCGCTTTCTTCGTGGTGAGTTTCTTCTTCAACTTGGCTTCTTCGGATTCTCCTGCCGTCTTCTTCGCCATGCCGTCTGACTCCTCTTCCTCAAATCGATAATGGGCGTGATCTGCCCTTGAATTTTGACGGCCCAGTGTAGAGGAGACCTTCCAGCACTGTCAACCGCGCCGGCTCCCGCCGCTATCCGATGACGAGCGTGATGTTTTCAGTATGGGCCGTATGGTCGGCCGCTAAGAAGGACGGGACTCGACGAATGCGCCGCTGCATCAACACATCGGTCGGCAGAATGCGCGGACGATGCGCCGACGAGGAAACCGGCAATCCCAATGTAGCGACGGGAGGAACCCGGATGGCGAGCGGGTCGAGATGGTGGACACTGAGGAGCGCGGATTGCGTCGAAGGAGCCTCTTCTTCCGCCAGCACAAAGTCCGGACGGCGGTCTCCAACGACCTCCAACTGAATCACAGACAATCCGTTCTGCACCATGCCCAACTTCACGGCCGCGGCCTGAGAAAGATCGAGGATCCGGCCATTCACATAGGGACCGCGATCGTTGATTCGCACACGGACATGCTTCCCGTTCGTCAGGTTCACCACGCGCACCATGCTGCCGAGCGGAAGAGTCCGGTGCGCGGCGGTCAGGGCCTGCATGTCAAATAGCTCCCCATTGGCAGCCTGTTTGCCATGAAACTGCTCCCCGTACCAGGAAGCAATGCCCCGGTCCTTAATGCCGACATCCAGTCCGGTTTCTCCCTTCGGCACCCACGAGCAGGCGCCGAACGATACACAGAGGGCGGCCACGAGGACCCCCGAAAGGCCGATGCGCGGATGTGTCGTACAGATTTGACGTGTCATCTTCGTTCAATCCTCCACTTGTAGGCTAGGACGTCCGGCTCACAGGTGTCAGCCTACGGGAGGTTGCCGGCCTCAACAATACCGACTGCGTACTCCTTACCCCCTACATTTGTACGGGGGAAATCCCGGGCACATTCACAATCGGGTGGTACGAGAACGAACACAACGGCATGTTTCGAAAGAACGCGGTGACGCTATATATAGGGAGGACGGGAAAAGAGTCAACCTGCGGCCAGGGATAGAGCCGGCCCAAACGACGACCGCACGTCCGGGAAACCGACCTGGAGTCGGCTTCCCGGAACAGATGGCGACTAGCGAAAACGCAATGCCGTTCCATCAAATTTGGTCGTGCTCATGAACTTTTCAAAGTTCCGTTCCAACACTTCACTCACAAGTTCCTCGCCGTCTTCAGGGGCATACCAGAACACGGTGTAGTTCCCCGTGTGGCTATTGGTACTAGTGATCGAACTTCCGTCCACCTGGTTAGCCGCATGCACGGTCATTTTACTCTTCGCGGTGATGTCCGTGGATCCGACGACACCATGCGCGTCAGCCGACAACTCGAGAACCTTCCCGGAGATCACCACATCCGCTCCCCCGGTCTGACTGGCAGAGGCCGCATACTGCGCCCGCCATCCCTTACGGGTCAGATAGTCGGCGAACGCTTTGGCCGTGGCTTCTCCGACCGTCCCGCTCTTGACGGTCAAGACCTGATCGGCACCCCAGAGTGAATGACGCGTCCCCAGCTTCGTACGGTCAGACCGGTCGTCCTGAAAAGGAATCACGACCACTTTGACCGAGCTGACGGGAGCCGCCGCGGTCGGCGTTGCGGCAGGAGTGATCCCCACATTCATCGGCACCGCTTCACCCTTGGCCGCACACCCTCCTAACCACACCAGGCTGCCCAATAGCATTGCGCTCCAAGCCATCTGTTTCACACGGACCTCCTCTGAGAGAAAAATAAGTGGTGACCATCGAGTCAGCGATGAATCGTATTCGGCGACGCGGGGAAAAACTCTAGCAGGTCACTCCCCAACTGTAAAGATTGCTTCTGCCGGTATCGGAGGCCGTTAGTGTTAGCCGGTGCCGTATTGACTGATCCCGGCGGACTCAGTAAGATCCGACGCGTGATGACGATGTGCTCGTGCAGTGCGATCGTACGACGAACTCCTTCACAGTTGATTACCCCGACACCATAGTCATGATTGACGTTCAGAACATTACCAAGCGGTATGGGAATCTCACGGCCATCGACCGGGTCACCTTTTCCGTGGCCAAAGGCGAGGTGTTGGCATTTCTTGGCCCGAACGGCGCCGGGAAGACCACCACCATGCGCATTCTCACCTGTTTCATGCCGGCCACCGAGGGCAGGGCTACAGTCGCCGGATTTGATTGCGCCGACCAGCCCCTCGACGTGAAACGCCGCATCGGCTATCTCCCGGAAACGCCACCGGTCTATCTGGAATTCACCGTCTCGGAATATCTGACCTTCGTCGGCCGGATGCGCGGCATGGTCGGCAAAAACCTCACGACGGCGATCGATCAATCCATTGAAAAGTTAGCACTAGGCACCGTCCGCCATCGCCTGATCGGCAACCTGTCGCGAGGCTATCGTCAACGCGTGGGGCTGGCTCAAGCCGTCCTGCATGATCCGCCGGTCTTGATTCTCGACGAACCGACCGTCGGGCTGGATCCGAAACAGATCATCGAAATTCGTGACTTGATCAAGGGGCTGGCCGGGTCGCATTCCGTGATCCTCAGCACGCACATCCTTCCCGAAGCCACCGCCGTCTGCCAGCGGGTTGTTATTATCAGCGGCGGACGGATCGTTGCCGAAGACACCCCCGATCAGCTGTCTGCGCGACTCCGGCATTCGGAAAAAATCTCGGTGACGATCAAAACGCCGCCGGACAACTGTCTGGCCAAGCTCCAATCCATCCCGGGCATTCTGAATGTGTTTCAAGGCCAGTCCGCCGGCACATTCCTCCTGGAATGCGCGCTGGGTCAGGACAAGCGTGATGAGGTCGCCCGGTTCATCATCGCCAATCAGTGGGGCCTCCTCGAACTACGGACCATCTCCATGACCCTTGAAGACGTCTTCCTGCAACTGACCCGCCATGAAGAGGGCATGACACCTCAAGCCGACCAGGTAAGCGAGCTCCCCCAGGCCACCCAGGAGACCGCCTCATGACTCCGGTACAGGCCATTATCGCGAAAGAACTGCGCGGCTACTTTGTGTCTCCGGTAGTCTATGTCGTCGGCGCCATCTTTTTGCTCATCTTCGGATTCTTGTCCTATCTCTACGTGGTCTATGCCGGCTATCAGGCCATCCAGATCATGCAGATGCAAGGCGGCCAGGCGCAGTTAAACTTGAACGACCTGGTCTTCCGGAATCTCTTCGCGAGTATGCGGTTTGTGCTCCTCATCATTCTCCCCATTCTCACGATGCGGCTCTTTGCAGAAGAGCGCAAACTGCGCACCTTCGAATTTCTGATGACCTCGCCGATCGGCATCAATGAAATCGTGGCCGGCAAATTCGTCAGCGTGTTTCTTGTCTTCTTGGGCCTCCTCGGCCTGACCGGCCTCGTGCCGACGGTCCTAATGCTCTTCAGCGACTTCGACTGGAATCCGATTTGGACCGGCTATCTCGGCATGACCCTGCTCGGCGCCCTGTTTATCTCAGTCGGTCTACTCGCATCGGCGATCACGGAAAACCAGATCGTCGCCGCGTTTCTCAGCTTCGGCATATTGCTGCTCATCTGGTTGATCTCCGGCTTGGGCGCGCTGTTGGGCGACACCACCCTGGGACAAATCATTTCGTATGTCTCGTTCATGGACCATTACGATCGCCTGGTGCGCGGCCTGATCGACACGAAAGACCTGGTGTACTTCTTCAGCAGCCTGGCCTTCATGCTCTTTCTCACCCACCGCGCGGTGGAATCGACCAGGTGGAAATGAGCCTGAAAGCCCTCCCGCTCGGCATCATTGGAACTGTCCTGGCCGTTGCCGGCCTGATCGCCTATAGCCTCACGCCTGATCTCCTGTGGGCCGTCACGATCGCGGAAGGACTGGCGCTCCTGTGCCTGGTCCTCTTTTTCATCCTGCATTTTGACGCCGTCAAAGCCTTTTCAAGCCGCCGCTCAACCCATATGGGAGCGAACAGCCTTCTCATGATTCTGCTGGTCACGGCTATTCTCGTGATTGTGAACTTCCTGGCGGCGCGCCATTCCATCCGTTGGGATCTCTCGGAGAATCAGAATTTCACCCTGGCGCCACAGACCTATCGTGTACTCCGCAGTCTTCCGCAAGATGTGAAGATTACCGTCTTCACGCGCGAAAAAGACCCTGGCTATACCGGCTACAAAGAGCGGCTTGAAAGTTATCGCCAAGCCTCGAATAAACTCACCGTCGAATTCGTCGATCCGGAACGGCAACCGAAAATCGCGCAGAACTACGGCATCTTCCGAACCGACACGGCCATCTTCGAGAGCAACGGACAAACGATTCGTATCACCAGTCCATCGGAAGTCGAACTCACCGGCGCGCTGATCCGTATTTCCAAACCCGCCAAGAAACGCATCGTCTTCCTAGAGGGCCACAGCGAACGCAGCCTGGAAGACAAAGAACGCAACGGCCTGTCCCTGGCAAAGGAAGCGCTGAGCAAACAGGGCTACGACATCGGCACTCTGTCGCTGCTGAAGGACGCGGCCGTCCCGGACGACACCGCCGTGCTCGTCCTCGCCGGTCCGCGCAACCAGGTGACCAAAGAAGAACAAGACCGCATTCGAACCTACGTGGACAAGGGCGGGCACCTGCTCGCGATGATCGACCCGGACACCAAGACTGAACTGGATCCATTGCTTGCCCACTACGGCCTCGGCTTGGGCCAGGGAGTCCTCGTCGATCTCCAAGATCGACTGGCCCAAGGGGACCTGACCTCCCTGTTGGTCCGCACCTTCACGGAGCATGAAATTACCCAGGACCTGACCGCGGCGGTCCTGTTCCCGCTCGCTCGCCACCTGATCTTCGATGAGCAGACCGGGAAAGACTGGGATTATGTCCCGTTGGCACGGACGTCCCCGAACAGTTGGGCCGAGACCAACATGCAAGGCCGTGTCGTCAGCTTGAATGAAAACGAAGACGTGAAGGGGCCCTTGCCGCTCGCCGCCGCGCTGGCACCCCAAAAGGCTCCGGAGGAAGGGAAGCCCAGACCAGCCATCGTGGTCATAGGCAATTCAACATTCGCCACCAATGCGTTTTTCAACTTCCCCGGCAACACCGACTTTTTCTTGCACACCACCGGATGGCTTGCCGAGGAGCGGGATCTGATCTCTATCGTCCCCAAAGAGCCGGCTCTCCGGCCTTTCATCCCGAATCCTACGCAAGAGCGGACATTGCTCTACATTCAAGTCCTCTTCCTCCCCATCATGACGATGCTGACCGGCGTGATGGTCTGGAGAAAACGTCGCAGGCTGTAACTCTATGCGCTATTGGCCCACATTACTTCTGCTGTTCATTCTGGCGGGACTGGGGAGCTACCTCTATTTCGTCGAATTGCCGGCGAAGCAAAGCGAAGAAAAACAGATTGTCGCGCAACAGAACCTTCTCCCCTTCGCTGAAACAGACATCACCGGACTCACCGTCTCCACGCCGCAGGGCGTCGTCGAGATGAAGCGACGAGACCAGAAGGGCTGGTCGATTACCGCGCCGCTTCAGACCGACGCCGATATGCGGGAAGTGCAGTCGATGATTCGGGCGCTCGTCACCGGAAAGGTGCTCCGCAGCGTCGAAGAAAATCCCAGCGCGCTGGCCCCATTCGGGCTCGAACAACCGATCACGACCATCACCGTCACCGCGGGCGCGCAACAGGAAACCCTGTCGATCGGCGACAACGGTCCCCTCTCCTCGACGCTCTACGTCCATCGGCATTCCTCACACAGCGTGCTCTTGACGGACCTGACCACGAAAAGCTTCGTCAATAAAACCTTGCTGACGTTCCGCCGGAAGGATCTGCTGCAATTTGTGCAAGCCGACCTCGACCGCGTGCGTCTGACCTACCCGACGACGGAAATCGTGCTCTACAATCTGTCAAAGAATAAACCCAAGCCGACGTGGAAAATCCGCTACCCGATCGAAGCCGAGGCGGACCAGACGGAAGTGCGCTCGCTGCTGTTCAAGATGGAAGATTTGAAAGCGCTCGGCATCATCGATCCCGGTCCTGAACGGACGGCGATTGCGAAGACGCTGACCACCCCAAAGCTGAAGATCACCCTACACACCACCGATGGGGATCAGACGGTGAAGCTCTATCAGCCCGATCCTGAGAGCGGGGAAGCCTTTGCTGAAACCAGACCGGATGCGCCGCTCTACCGGATCAACCCGCTGGTCATTAAAGATCTGTCGCGTGAGCTCTTCACCCTCCAGGACAAGCGCCTGTTGGGAATCGACTACACGGAGATCGCGATGCTCTCCGTGAAGACGCGAGATAAACAGTACGTATTGATCAATGAGAATGGCCAGTGGGTCCTCGAAGACCAACCGACAGAGAAACTGGTTCAGGAAGCCGCCGATCTGCTCGTCAGCCGCGTGGCCAATCTTCCCGCCGAAGAACGGGTCACCAAGCAAGCGGCCGCCCTGGCCCCCTATGGACTCGTCGCCCCGACGGCGGAGTTTGTCGCTACCGGGAGAGACGGCAAGATCGCCGGCCGCCTCACGCTCGGCACCCAGGCCGGTAACCTCATCTATGCGACCGGCGAGCGCCTACAAGGCGTCTTCCAGGCCCGCCCCGATCTCCTCAATCAGATTCCGGCCAAAGCCGAGCTCGTAGCCAAACCGGCCGACAAGAATGCGTCGGCGCACTAGACGGCAGGAACCATCCGGCAAGATCGTTCGAGCTAGGGGATTTCCCGGTCGATGACGATGGCGACGGTGTGTGTCCCCGATTGCAGCGGCTCACTCATCCCTTGAAGATCACCGCTCTTAGGCATGGCCTCGCCGGATTTCGACAGGCGAGCCACAATCACAACAGGGCCGACATCGGACAGCTTTCGCGATGGCATGGGGCTGGTCGAATCATCGAGTCGGAAGGTGAAGGGTAAATCTTTCCGGGTGGCGCGCACGATCGACACCGGCATGGGCGGACCGTTCACCTCGCGGGCAAAGACGAAGAGCGTATCGGTCGGCGAGCCTTTTTCGGCAAGACCCGGCGCAATCGTCACCTGACCGCTGATCGTAACCGCCGGTCCAGCCTGGTTGGCCGGATTCGCCGGTGCCGGCGGCGTTGAAACCTGCGCCGCCTGGCGACCACCCGCAAGTTCTCTCGCTTCGGCAATACCGGCCACAATTTCCTGGATCGCATCCGGATCCGTCCCGGGAGGCAGATTGGTACGCGCCTCTTCCCAGTAGGAGGCGGCACGGCCGAACTCTTTGTGATTGTAGGCCACCGTCCCAGCCAACATCAGAGCTTTGATATTTTTGGGATCGGCCTTCAGAGCCTGCTGAATCAATGCCTCCGGCCGACCGTCTAACTTCCGGCCGTTCAGCACACCCAACGCATCGGCATAATCCGCCAGCATTTGTGCGTCATTGGGAATCAGCCGCATCGCCGTCTCATAGATCGGGACCGCCTCTTGATGCCGCCCCAACTCCACATAAGCCCGGGCAAGTAACGACCACCCCACACCGTCGGTCGGATTCTGTTCGAGTTTGTTTTTCAGCCGTTCCGTCAAGGCCTCCATCTCACTCAGCGTGAAAGGCGCCCGCTCTCCACTCTCCTGCCCCGAGGCACCCGATGCCGTGAGACCGGAATGAATAATAGCCTGCGGACTGCCGAGCTTGGCGTACAACACAACGCTGACCGTGGGAATGACCAGGGCAAGGACGACAGCCACCGCTTTGCTGCTCAACTGAGGCCCGGATGCCGACGCTGGAATCTCCGCACGACCGGTCTCTTCAAGCACACGGCGATCCAACTCACGGCGAGCGATCTGATACTGCTCGTCGGTCAACACGCCGTTCCGGTGATCCTGCTCCAACTCAACGAACTGCTGCCGGTAGACCGACAGTCGCTTCTCCTGTTCACCCGCGTCCATGGCAACCGGACGCCGCAGCAAGGGCCAGAGCAACGGACCGAGGATCGCGAGCATTAGACCGGATACGACGAGCCAAAAAGTCACGATCATGGGTGTTTGGCTCCATCGGATAACAACTGTTCCACACGCGCATGGTCGGCGTCGGAGACAACAACTTCGGGAAGAGTTTTCTGCCTTCGCCGGACCGTCAGGATCATCGCCGTTCCTCCGATAGCAAGCAGAAGAAACGGCCCGACCCAGAGCAACGTGGTCGTCACTCGCAACGGCGGCCGGTACAACACAAAGTCCCCGTAGCGCTCGACGAGGAACTCGATGATCTCCTGATCGCTCATATTCTTCGCGATCATCTCGCGCACTTCCCGGCGCAGATCCTCAGCCAGCGGCGCATTGGAATCCGCCAGCGTTTGGTTTTGACAGACCAGGCAACGCAGTTCGACCGCTAAGGCCTTGAGTCGGGCCTCGGCCTGAGGATTCTCTGCCAACGGCCGCGCGTCTTGAGCCGCCGCCAGGCCAGGGATCGTCATCACACACAGCAACGCCCAGATCCGGATCATTGGTTCTGCAGCTCCCGTACAAGAGGAAGAATCTTCTTCTCCAGGATATCCTGATCCACCGGCCCGATCTGCTTGTACCTGATTGTCCCCGCCTTATCGATCACGTAGGTCTCCGGAACTCCGTAGACGCCATAGTTGATGCCGATCCGGCCGGCTTCATCGACGGCGACCAATTGATAGGGATTCCCCCAGCGTTGCAGCCAGGCCAGAGCTTCCGGTCTCGTGTCCTTATAATCCACGCCATAGATCGGCACTTCTCCGGACTTCGCCATCTGCATCAACACCGGATGTTCATCTTTACAGCCGCTGCACCAGGAGGCCCAGAAGTTCAGCAACCAGACTTTCCCCGCCAACTCCTTCGGTGCAAAGACCTTGTCCGGCTCGTGCAACTGAGGCAGGGAAAAATCAGGCGCCGCTTTGCCCACGAGCGGAGACGGGACCTCGCGGGGGTTCAAGGTCAATCCGACCGCGAGGAATCCCACCATCACCACAAAGATTGCAAGCGGAAGTAAAAAGCGCTTCATACAGTCGGAGACCCGACCGCTTGAGGGGCGGCAGATGCCGCCGTTTGTTCGCGGCGCCACGCCAGGCGATAGCGGCGATCGGTGATCGCCAATACTCCGCCTAACGCCATGATCAGACAGCCTCCCCAAATCCAGTCGATAAAGGGTTTGTGATAGAGCCGCACACTCCAGGCTCCGGCCTCAAGCGGCTCACCCAACGACACATAGAGATCCCGCCACAATCCCGAATCGATCGCCGCTTCGGTCATCGTTTGCTTCTGCACCATATATCGACGCTTCTCCGGATACATCACGGTGACATCGTGACCGTCCTTCGTCACGCGGAAGGTCCCGCGGGCGGCGATGTAGTTCGGGCCCGCAAATTCTTTCGCGCCATCGAACTGAAAGGTATAGGTCCCGATGGTCGCATGATCGCCGACATTCATCCGCAAATCCTGTTCGGTTTCAAACCCCTTCACCATCGTCACTCCGACGATGAAGACCGCGATTCCGCAATGGGCGATGATCATGCCCCAATAGGAGCGTGGCACCGCTGCGAGACGCGCGGCCAAACCGGCGCCGTCACCATGGGTCAGCCGTTCACGGACATTAATTACCGCCGTCGTCGCAATCCACAAGGCCAACAACAGGCCCAGACTGAGCAGCGGCGTCCATTTGCCCAGCACGAACGGCAGCAGCACAGCCGTGACGACACTGGCTCCGAAGGCCCAGCGCAGCCGTAAGGCGAGACTCGGCAGGCTCGCTTTCTTCCATTGGGCCAGCGGCCCGATACCCATCAGAAAAATGGCGGGCGTCATGAGGGGAACGAAGACCGTATCGAAATACGGCGGGCCGACTGAAATTTTCCCGAGTCCTAACGCGTCCAGAAACAGCGGATACAGCGTCCCCAGCAACACCGATCCCATGGCGACGACGAGCAACACATTGTTCGCCAGCAGCATCGCTTCACGCGAGACCAGATCGAATCCGCCGCCCAATCCGACGCGCGGCGCCCGCCAGGCATAGAGCAGGAGAGACCCGCCAATGACGATCGCCAGAAAGACCAGGATAAATAACCCGCGTTTAGGATCCGTCGCGAACGCATGGACTGAGGTCAACACACCGGACCGCACCAGGAATGTGCCGAGGAGACTGAGCGAGAACGCCATAATGGCCAGGAGCACCGTCCAGACCTTAAACCCGCCTCGTTTATCCGTCACCGCCAGCGAGTGAATCAACGCCGTCCCGGCCAGCCAGGGCATGAAGGAGGCATTCTCCACCGGATCCCAGAACCACCAGCCACCCCACCCCAATTCGTAGTAGGCCCATCCGCTGCCTAACGCGATCCCGACCGTCAAGAAGCACCAGGCGACCGTCGTCCAAGGGCGAGACCAGCGCGCCCAGGCTGCATCCAGGTTGCCACCCAGCAACGCAGCGATGGCAAACGCAAACGCGACGGAAAACCCCACATACCCCATATAGAGCATCGGCGGATGCATGACCATCCCGGGATCCTGGAGCAACGGATTCAGATCGCGGCCATCGAGCGCAGCAGGGATCAACCGCTCAAACGGGTTCGAGACCGTCAACATGAACAGGAGAAATCCGAGACTCACCAAACCCATGACGCCAAGAATGCGCGCCCGCATAGCTTCCGGAAGATGTTTCGAAAAGAGCGTCACCGCCATCATCCAGAGCGTCAGAATAAACGTCCACAAGAGGAGCGAGCCTTCATGAGCTCCCCAAATGGCGGCCAGACGATACTGCAGTGGCAGCTTGGAATTGGCATTCGCCGCAACATAGAGCACCGAAAAGTCTTTATCGGCAAACGCATAGCCCAGGCAACAGAAGGCGATGAGCACCAGCAGAAACTGCCCCCGCGCCGCAGGCTTCGCGACTGCCATGAGGGACGCGTTGCCGGACGCGGCTCCAAAAATCGGCACGGTGCCCTGGACGGCGGCGACACAGAGCGCGAGGATCAAAGCAAACTGGCCGATTTCTGGAATCATGCGGGTGTCCTACTCTCTATTACGGCGTCACGACAAGTGTATTGCTGCTCTGCTTCCCGGCGGCCTTGGCCTTGGCCATCGCCTCGGCGGCTTCCGGCGGCATATAGTTTTCGTCGTGCTTGGCCAGTACCTCGCTGGCCACGAAGGTCCCCTCGGGCGAGAGCTTCCCCTGAGCCACCGCCCCCTTCCCCTCCTTGAAGAGATCCGGGAGGATGCCCTTGTACATCACCGGGACACGTTTCACCGTATCGCTCATCACGAAATGGACGGTCAAGCCGTCGTTCTCCCGAGTGAGCGTCCCGGCTTCGACCATGCCCCCAATGCGGAAGCTTTGGCCTTTCGGCACTTCCCCGTTCGCCACCTGGGTCGGCGTGAAAAAGAACACCAGATTGCTTTGGAACGCGTTCAGGACCAACGCCGCGGCGATACCCAAGGCCACGAGGCCAAGACCGATCAGGCTGAATCGTTTTCGTCGCGGAGTCATCACTGGTTCACTCCTTCTTCAGGAGACTCAATCCGCAACGCCATGGCCTGACGGCGGCGCACCATCACGACTTCCCAGACCATGCACAGAGCGGTCATCCCAAACGACAGCCACACATAGAAACCATACCCGCCCATCGCCAGAAACTCCGAGAGGCTCCCCCACTTCATGAACGAACCTCCTTCAGGCTCTGCTCGAACACCGTCTGACTCGACCGCATCTGACGATTCCGCTCAAGTATCACACAACGCAGACGCACCAGAATCACCGCGATACTGTACATCCAAAAGCCCACGGTCATGAGCAACATCGCCATCAACATGGTCGCGGCCATCTTCGGCGCCGCCGTCATACTGACCGATGCGCCTTGATGCAGCGTGTTCCACCAGCGCACCGAAAAATAAATGATCGGCACATTGACCACGCCGACCAATGCGAACAACGCACTCGCCCGGTCCGCCCGGCGGAGATCATCGATCGAGGCATGCAACAGCATCACGCCCAGATACAAGAAAAACAAAATCAGCTCAGAGGTGAGCCGCGCATCCCAGACCCACCAGGCCCCCCAAGTCGGCTTCCCCCACAGGGCACCGGTAAAGAGCGCCAGAAAGGTGAACATCGCGCCGGTGGGAGCAATCGCTTGCGCCATCATAAAGGATGGACGCGCCTTCAACCCCAAACCGAGTCCCGCCCAGATGGCCATCACCACATACAGAAACATCGACATCCAGGCCGCCGGCACATGCACGAAGATAATGCGATAGGCATCCCCCTGCTGAAAGTCTGTGGGGGCAACGAAAAACCCCAGATAGAGTCCGGCCGCCATAAACAGGGCCGCCACGCCCGCACACCAGGGGATGAGCCTCCCGGCAAACGGATACAGGGCCTGTGGCGAGGAATACTTTGACCATGTGACGCGCGATTCGCTCATACTGTTCCCGTTTACTCTACCGCAATACGCACCGCTGCCGCCGCAGCCCAGGGGGCCAGCGGAAGCGCCACCATTAAGCAGGCCCCGAGCAGCGACAGATTGGCCTCTGCCCCGATCCCCGACACTGTACTGCTCACTGCGCCCGCGCCGAAAATCAACACCGGAATGAACAACGGCAAGACCAGCAGCGCTACCAGCATCCCGCTGCCACGCACTCCCAGAGTGAGCGCCGCCCCAATCGATCCGATCAAACTCAACGTCGGCGTTCCAAGCAGCAGCGACAGCGCGAGCACTCCCAACGCCTCTCCTTCCAACCCGAACTGCACTCCCAGCAACAGCGACAACAAGACGACCGGCAACCCGGACACCAGCCAATGAGCAACCACCTTGGCCAACACCAGCACCGTGAGCGGATGCGGAATCAACACCATCTGTTCTAACACGCCATCCTGGTAGTCCGCTGTAAAGACTCGCCCGAGCGAGAGCAGACAGGACAGCAGGGCCGCTACCCACAACACCCCCGGCGCGATCATCCGCAAGACGGCTGGCTCGGGGCCGACTCCCAAAGGAAACAGACTGGCGACCATGACAAAGAAAAATACCGTTGTCATCATGTCGGCGCGCCGGCGAAAAGCCAGCAGGAGATCCCGCCTCACGATCGCCCGCATCGCGCCGCCCCAACCAGACTGATTCATCCGGGAAGCCTCAGGTATCGCAGAGAGTCCCGAGGAAGCGCGACCTCTTGATGCGTCGCTACGACGGCCATCCCCCCCGCGTCCAGATGCTGTTTGAACCGCTGCGTCAGAAGCGTGATCCCGCCCTCGTCCAACGCGGCAAACGGTTCATCCAAAATCCACAGCGGCCGCCTCGACAGCCAAAGCCGGGCCAGCGCCACGCGGCGTTTTTGCCCCTGCGAAAGCACTCTTGTCGGCAACGCCTGGACGCGCCGCCCCAGGCCGACCGCCTGCAACGCCTCCTGCGCGGAACCCGCGGATGAATCATCACCGGACAGGTGCGCGGACATCTGCACATTCTCCACCGGCGTCAGATCATCCTTGATGCCGTTGAGATGCCCCAGATACGTCAGATGCTGCGTATACTCGTCGTTCATTCCGGCGATATCCGTCCCATTCCACCGGATCGTTCCTTGCTCCCCCGGGAGTAACCCGCACAACATGCGGAGCAAGCTCGACTTCCCACTGCCGTTCTCTCCCACAACCGCGAAGAGAAGACCGGGTGTCACGGTGACATTGAGACCGGAGAATAGTTCGCGCGCTCCGCGCGCGCAGGCCAGATCAATCGTTTCAAGCATCGTCAATGTGGTCCAAGAAAACGGCACAATCCCGGCCAGGTAAGGACCGCATCCCTCCCTGCAACCCGCAGATATTGCCTGCGCCGGAGAGCGCTTGCAAGAAGCAAAGCGAGCCTACGGTCACTGGTTCATAAATGGGTCCGAGCAGGTTATCCAATACTCTGGCCTACGGACCTGCCCGCAGGCCCGGCTCCACCTCGGATCATGGCACGAAGATACTTGAGCCTGACAGAAGGCTCAGGTACCGTATCGATAGAACTGTCCCCGTCGAACCCGGCCCCAGAGGAACGATTCGTCTGCAGGGAAGGAACCGGTGAACTGATGAATCAGATGCGCCTGGCAGTACCCCTCATGCTGACAGCGCTCGTGATAACCAACACGTCGTGCGCCGTGCCTTCCGCGCGACAGGCAACGGATCTCCCTCGCACGTCGGCGACCACACAGAGGGTGACCCTCCATCCTCGGGAAATCACAGACATCCTCTATAACCCGGGAATGGGCTTCGCCGATTTCCACTTCGGATTCGGCCACCCGCCCACGCCCGACACCTACCCGCGCTCGACCGTGGCCTACTTCCGCTGGTCCTGGGCCGACCTCGAACCAACGGAAGGCCAATACGCCTTCGATCTGATCGATCGCATCATCGAGCAGGCCAAAGCTAAAGGCGAGCGGCTGGCATTCCGCGTCATGTCCGAATATCGTTCCGGGTCTCCGGCCTGGCTGCTGGCGAAAGGCGTCCCCACGATTGCCGTCGGCGGCGGGCGCTTCCCCGATTACAACAACCCGATCTTTCTCGCCTATCACGAAAAGCTCATCGCGGCCTTGGGCGCGCGCTATGGCCAATCGCCGGATATCGATCATGTGGACATCGGATCGATCGGATGCTGGGGAGAGTGGAATATGGCCTGCTGCCAAGGCGTGGAACGGCAGTGCCAGCAATACTTTCCCACCGAAGATGTCCAGCTCATGATCACCGATTGGTATTTCAAATATTTTCCGCAAGTCCCGTTAGTCATGCTGCATGGCGGGCAACTCCGGTATGCCACCGAGCGCGGGGCCGGCTGGCGGGGCGACTGCTTCGGCGACTATGGATACTTTCGCCCGGATTGGAATCATATGGAGCAGGCCTATACACCCGTGCTCCATGATCCGGTCATCGCCGCCGCATGGAGGCGCGGCCCGGTGCAGTTTGAAGTCTGCGGCGTCATGCAGGATTGGGAAGACAAAGGCTTCGACATCGATCGCATTCTGCAACAGGGTTTGGATTGGCACGTCTCCGTCCTGAACGCAAAGTCTTCGCCGGTGCCGGCTCGCTGGCGGTCTAAAGTCAATGAGTTCCTCAAGAAGATCGGTTATCGGCTAGTGCTGCGGACCGTCAGCCACCCGGCGGAAGTCACAGTTGGTCCGACCTGGACCCTTCAGACCGAATGGGAAAACATCGGCGTAGCGCCTATCTACCGACCCTGGCCGCTTGCCTTCCGACTGAGAAATGCGACCGATGACGTCGTCGCCCAGTGGACCAGCCACGCCGACGTGAAACAATGGCTCCCTGGCACGCGCTATCAGATTGAGGATGCCCTGAGAATCCCCGCCCAGATTGCATCAGGAGCCTATCGGCTGGATGTCGCCGTGCTCCATGAAACAGGCGGATCAGCGCTCGTCGAACTCGCGATCGAAGGCAAGCGCGCGGACGGCTGGTACGAGCTCTCCACCATCACCGTAGATGAATAGCCAGAGGCCTTCACTATCCCCCTTCAACGGATCAAGGACGCATCAGAGGCTGCAGTGTGTATGGAGAACTGTCGAGGAGGCTACGTTCGCACGCGAAGCTTTTTCATTTCCCGAATGGTTCCCGTCTCTCGTGTGTCGTAGCCGCCGAGCGCTTCGATTTCCGACCGAAACACGCGGCTGACGATCGTATTGAAGAAGATCGACAGCGTGGGATGTTGGGCGAGCAGCTGAGTAGGAATGACCAAATCGTAGCGTTCATCCTGGAGCGGGATGAAATCGAGGTTGTAGAGCCTCGCCACGGAGCGAAGGCCGATCCCCGCATCCACCTGCTCCTCCGCGATGTGCCTGGCGATTTCGATGTGGGAGGTAGCGAGATGATCATACCCCTTGATGTGATTCGGCTTGAGGCCGACCCCGCGTAGCCTGCGATCGAGTAACTCGCGCGCCCCGGATCCGGATTCACGATTCATGATCGCGATGTTTTTCCGGTCCAGATCGGCCACCTCTCGGATCTGCTTCGGATTCCCGCGCTTGACCATGAGCCCCGCTTCCCATTGGGCGAAGGTCACGATGGTCACATCACCCGCGCCGAGATGCTTCCGGAGATAAGGCAAATTCCACTCGCCGGATTGCGTATCTTGAACGTGCAGTCCCGCGACATGCACCTCCCGGCGCTTGACCGCTTCAAGCGCCGCAGCACTTCCCATCGTCCATCCGACGACGGAGGTCTTTTCGTTCTGCCGGCGAACGTATTCTCCGACAAGGAAAATCGCCGGATCGCAGCCGGCCACGATGATCTCGTCCTCGATGAACCGGTGATCGCGAAGCAATTCCACCTTGACGTTTCGGGTCCCCCGCCGTGACCCCGCAGCGGCCCCAAGCAGCAAGCCATCCGCAGGCACCGTGAGACTCAAGACATCCCCTAATTCCGACACCGGCCGTACGATCGTGCGATCGCCGATCTTGGCGACCTTGACGCGAATCCGGTCCGCAACAGGCGCCGATCCGATCAGCTCGCCCTCGATCACTTCCCCATCGGAAATCAGCGAGAAAATATCTTCAACCCGGCACTGAAGTGACTTGGCTAAACGCAGCGCAACCGGGGTCGTTGGAAAATAGCGCGACGTTTCTATCGCATAGACTGCCTGCCGCGTCAGCCCCGCCATCTGAGCCAAGTCGCCTTGAGACAACCCCGTGGCTGACCGGAGGGCCTTCAGACGGTTCTCAATATTGCTGGCCGGCTCTGCTTTGCTTTTGTCACTCATACGCAGGTTCGGTAACAGAATCGAGAGGAGAATGTCAAATATCAGCAGTATTTGACGGCAATAGGTGACCTCGAAACACTGCGGGCACCGAGACCGTCGTGGGAAGAACGCACGACGGTCGGCCGTCGAGGGCTAAGCGCGAAGAGTCGCGCAGCAGCGAGTGTCATTCCATGACACTCGCTGCCAGACTACGGCTCCTGAACGAGCACTTACTTCCCGATCATCACCTCGGTCGCCTTGACGGCCACCGTCACGGTATCCCCGTTCTTCAAGCCCATATTCTTGACCGAGCCCTCCGTGATCGCCGCGACAAATTCGAGGCTTCCCACCTTCACCGTCACTTCAGCCATCGCGGCGCCCTCGGTGATCTTTGTGACCGTTCCCTGAAATTGATTCCGTGCGCTGAGCTTCATGAGATTCTCCTTAGTCTTTCACGACCATAACTTCGGTTGCTTTCACGAGGGCGATGGCGGTGTCTCCGACACGCAGCCCAAGGTCCTCAAGTGCATCCCGCGTAATCACAGCCGTAATTCTGTGTGAACCGATATTGATGTCTACTTGCGCCATGATCGCGTCCCGTTTAATCGCCGTCACTTTCCCGACCAACTTGTTGCGCCCGCTGACGTCTTCGCCGCCGGCTTTTTGCTTTCCCATCGATCGGTCAAGGAGCGATTTACTGAACCGGTACCGGCCGCCGATCTTTGGCGCGTGCAGCTTCCCCTCCCAGATGTACCGGTAGAAGGTCGGCAACGTCAGACGCACGTACTTGGCGGCTTCTTTCGCGGTCAGGACGTCACCTGCTCCGTCTCGGGATCTCCCTGCCATCAGCAACACCCTTTCCCCGGCTGCGGCACCGAAGATGTCTTCCGCAGCAGGATTGTTCGATTGACCTCCTTTCATCCCGGTGTCGCCTGCGGAGACTGCCCGATCCGTATCTGCAGTCACCGTAGCATGAGGCCGTGAGAATTGGAGACGAGTCACATGAGAATTTGTCGCTAGTCGAACGTCCCGCGTGACCTGATGCAGATTCAGATATTCGCACCAAATAATCAAGACCGGCGCCGGCGCCGGCGCTGCCGAGCCACGATCCTCCACAATCCCGATCCAAAGAGACGGGCCTCTCCAAATACTCTGGAAGTCGAGCGCCACGGCCACACCTCACGATAGGGATCCCCCCGTTGGAAGCACGCACAATCCATAGCGGAGCAGGACGACCCACTGCTCCCTGCCATTTTTACCGCTCTCGTAATACGACTTTGAGGAAGGGTTAACACACCGATCAGCGCGGGGTCGTATATATGTCGCAGATAAATTGGGGCAGCCGGTTCTTCTCGAACCGTTCATTCCCCTAGCACGCTGTCATCGGACAGGGTCCGGCGGGACCGGGCGGCGGAAGTGAATCGATACCGGTCCATCTCATGGGAAAGCGTCTCAACGCCTTCAATACCCGAAAATATATTTTGGGCCACTGGGATTCAGAGGAGATCATGATTCGCGCTGAAAAAACCGAGCGGCGGCTTACTGTCGCACATCTCGTAGGTCTCATTCTGTTGCTCCTCATCGTTGCCGCCTGCACCCAATCGCCGTCACACAATATTCCCCCCGGCCTTGGCGCCCCCTCCATTCAGCCGGACAATACGGTCGTACGGATCGAAGGGGGAACGATCGAGGGCACGGTCTCCCGCAAGGTCCTGTCATTTAAAGGCGTGCCCTTCGCCGCGCCGCCGACAGGACCTTACCGCTGGCGCGCGC
The DNA here is from genome assembly GCF_900403705.1 of Nitrospira lenta. Taxonomy (NCBI): domain Bacteria; kingdom Pseudomonadati; phylum Nitrospirota; class Nitrospiria; order Nitrospirales; family Nitrospiraceae; genus Nitrospira; species Nitrospira lenta. The sequence goes on from NZ_OUNR01000001.1 coordinate 28,316, forward strand.
CGCAACCGGTCATACCCTGGACGGGAGTGCGCAAGGCCGCGATGTTCGGACATGACTGTATGCAAGCGATAGAAACCAGCGCCGCCACCACGCCGAACTCCTCCCCGTCAGAGGATTGTCTGGTACTGAACGTGTGGCGCCCGGCACACCAGGAGCCGGGCGAGCGGCTGCCGGTCCTCGTCTGGATCCATGGAGGCGCCTATGTGAACGGGGGCACTTCGACACCGCTGTATGACGGGAGCGCGTTCGCACGACAGGGCCTCATCGTGGTCAGTATCAACTATCGGCTCGGACGGTTCGGGTTCTTCGCGCATCCAGCTCTGATCAGCGCGAACGAGGGTCCCATCGGGAACTTTGGGTATATGGATCAGATTGCGGCCTTGCGATGGGTACAGCGCAACATCGCGGCGTTCGCCGGAGACTCACACCAAGTGACGCTCATCGGTGAATCCGCAGGCGGCGATTCGGTGATGCATCTGCTCACCTCACCACAAACAACGGGCCTATTTCAGAGAGCCATTGTGATGTCTGGGCATGGGCGTATGCATGCGCTCGGGGGATACACGCTGAGCGGAGGGACCCCGCAGAAGCCGTCCGCCGACCAGATCGGTGTCAATTTCGCGAAGAGCTTGGGGATCATCGATACCGGACCTCGCGCACTGAGCGCGTTGCGCGATCTCCCGGCAGACAAAATATGCGGCGATCTCAGCACCTCTTGGCTACTGAGATCCACCCTGGGCCCGCCGACCTATGCCAAGGGCGCCATCGTCGATGGATCAATCGTCATCACCTCCCCAGAGGAAATGCTGCGCCGCAAGAAAGCGAACAAGGTACCGCTGATGATCGGAACCACCAGCCAAGACCTTTCCCCGGCAGTTCCTCCTTCCGCGAAAGACCCGCTGGCGTACTTCGGCCTGAACACCAAACAGGCGCGCGCACTCTACAAAGCAGACGGCCTGCTCATGCCGAACGACATGTACGCAGCCGCAGGCGCCGACATGACGATGCACGAGCCCGCGCGCTTTGTCGCACACCAAATGACGCAAGCGGGAATGCCGGTCTGGCTCTACCGCTTCAGCTACGTAGCCGATTCATTGCGCCCGAAGATTCGCGGAGCGGCGCATGCCAGCGAACTACCCTTCGTCTTCGGCACGCTCCTAGCCCGGTACGGCGAGGCCGTCACGGAAAGAGATCGGAGGACGGAATCGTCCGTGAACGCCTACTTCGCCAACTTCGCGAAGCATGGCGATCCGAATGGAGCCGGCTTGCCGACCTGGCCCACCTTCGATCCGGGGCGATCCGACTTGATGATGTTCACGATGGACAATGGACCGGTCATCATCCCCGATCCATTGAAAGAGCGGCTCGACCTCGTCGAGCAAGCGGCAAAAGCCTGGCGATAGATACCCGCGACAAGAGAAGATCGGCGGCTCTTCATGCAGACGTTGAGAGGAAGAATCGAACGAAGTGACCTCTAGCTTCCCCCCTACGCTTTTCGTATCATCCTAACTGATAGATTTCCGCGAGGTGATTGTGGCAACTGGAATTCTCTTCGGCTATATAGCGCTGCTCTACTTCGGCTCCGTCATCGCGCCTGGCGTGGGTCTTTCCGGACATCTCCTGACAGAGCTGCCCGTCTGGCTGTTGGATTGGGCTCACGCGCCCGGCTATGGAGTCTTGGCGATTCTGTTGACGCTCGGCCTGCAGCGTCGCGGCTGGCCGCTGGGTTATGCGCTGGCGCTGGCAGGGTCGGCAGCCTTTACATTTGGGCTCTTCACCGAATTTCTCCAAGGCTCGGTCCCCGGGCGGCATTCTTCCTCCGGCGATCTCTTGGTGAATGCGGTCGGAATTGGCATCGCAGCGATGATAATGGTTGTCCGGGAATCGCAATCCCCGCTTCAGTCAGATCATTCAACCAGTCCGGCGCCTGCGAGTGAGAGCTCCAACCACGACTAAAATCCCGCTGACTGCGGCCGATGCCGCAGCGAACTGATTCTTAATTACATCGAATACCGGCACGCTCAGATGATGCTGAAGCGACCGGGGCTACGCGACCCACGCCTTGCGCCACATCAAGCTTGCCGCTCCCATCAGCCCGGTCCCGAATAACCAGAACGCGGCCGGAACGGGCACCGGCGCGATGTAGCCGACCGACAACTGCGGCCGCATGGCGGGGTCGAGCGATTCTTTGGTGAAAAACGCGCGATGGGTTTGCCGCGCATTCTCGTCGGCATTGATCAGCATCCAGCCGAAGTTTGACGATGGCGAGTCCAACCACTCTTGGACATCAGCCACCATACCGGGCGTGGACTGCCAAGTCTGGGAAGAAAAAAACTGGCTCCCGACGGCCAAGCTCCCACTGGGCGTCGCTCGAAAATCACCACCGGGGGTCGTCCAGTCCGTGCTGCCGAAGTGCCGCGCATTCCAGGTTGCGTCGCCGGGGTTGGCAGGAAAGCCCTGGCCCGTCCCTCCGATCGTCGTGGAATTTGACCCCGTGCTCCCTTCCCCCCAGTCGGCCGTCACATGGAACAGGCTGATGGTGCGAGACGTTTGATCGCCCAACCCCGGCGCACCGCCGGATCCAGCCACGATGCCAATAGCCAGCGTCATTGAGACATCGGTAATAATCGAACCGGCTGGAACAGTGCCCGCAATGTCGAAGGCGATCAGCCCACGATGAGCCGCCAACGCGCCGTTGCCTCCCGAAAATAGGCCGGGCCCCGCTCCGTTACTTCGATTGAACAGGTCCTGGCCGTCGGTATTGGGGATCCCTTGATTGCTGCTCGCTCCGAAAATCGTGGCATCCTTACTCGCCCCAAGCATCACCGTTTCACCCCGCGCAAACGACACATCCGTCAACACGAGCAAAATCGGCAATATCCGGACAAACTGTTTATACGTCGTCATGTTGTCTCCTGCTTGGATGAACGCTGATGGCATGTTGGGACTGATTTATCTTCCGGTGCATCGCTCCGGTCAACGCCAAAATCCCACTGCCGAACAACCAGGCCGCCGCCGGCACCGGCACCGTAGCGACGTCATAGGTGATCACCAATTGTGGGCGAAGCAATGGATCCATCCAATCTTTGGTATACAACGCCCGATACGTTCCGGCGGTGCGCTCATCCGGATTGAGCAGCATCCATCCATAGCCGAGCGAGGGCGAATCGAGCATGAATTGCACATCCGCGACCAACGCCGGCGTTGAGGCCCAGGTATACGCGCCGTTCACGGTCGATCCCACCACGGTGCTCGCGCTGACAGTCGGACTGAAATCGCCTCCCGGCGTGGTCCAGGGTTGACTCTGTAGGTACCGCCGGTCGTTCCATGTCGGGCTCGGAGGAATGGCGGGAAAGCCCTGATCCGTTCCACTGATTACCTGCACGCCGTATCCCGTCGGACCGTGGGCCCAATCGCCGATGATTCGATGCAGCTCAATCGTCCGCGGCGTCGCATCGGGCGTACCGGTGTCCGCTCCAGCGACCATTCCCACATACATGGTCAAATCCGCGCTGACGATCGTAGCCCCGGCGGGAATATTGGCCGCGACATTGAAATCCATCAGCCCCCGTCGCGGCGAGCCGCTGCTGTCGCCTCCGACGAAGACGGCCGGGCCGCGGCCGATGCTGTTCTCCGGCTGATTTTCAAAAATCGTCGAGACCTTGCCTACCCCCAGCGTCACGGTGACCGCCGAGGCGTTCACCGGACAGACGCCGATCACGATCAAGATCAGGAGCGTAATAGATGACAACCTCCTAAACATCGCCTCTCCCTTCATTACACCCGCCCTACAACCCGCGCAGGAAATTCAGCACGTGCTGTTTGTCGATTTCAGTCAATCGATTGAACCGGGCCACGGACTCGTTGGCCTCCGATGCCGGATAGCGCCAGTCGCCCCGGCCTGCGTGCGCGGTAATGGCCTCCACTAAATCCTTCGTGCGCCCGTCGTGCAGCAGAAAAAACCGGTCGCTCAACCCCCAAAGCGGCGCCGTGCGGAATTCATCGCCCCGCGCATCCCCCTGAGTGATGTCGTCGGCCAAACCGGGCCCCATATTGTGGAGCAGCAGATCGGAGTAGAGCCTCACTTCTTGATCGCGCAGGAATGGATGGGCGACGTTGCCGGTCCGCAGCATCGGCGTGTGACACATCGCACAACCGACCTCGCCGAACAGCCCTCGCCCACGAACGATCGAGTCAGTCTCCGGCAACGGTTCAGGCGGCGCTAGGAACCGGACAAACAGCGACGCTTTCACCACATCGCTGAGCGCATCGAGGGGCGTACCCGCATCCATGTGGACGGTGCTTTCCGGCGTCATGGTGAACCGGCAGGCCGCCGCCTCTTCGACCTCCTGAGGGAAGAGATCCGTCGTAATGCCCTGCTCGACGTTGAACGCCTGCGCGACGAAGAGTTCGATCGACTTGACCTGCGCCTTCCATCCGAATCGCGAGACCGTATGATCGTGTTCGTTGGTGTTCGGACGCCCGGCCCCATTGGCGCGGCCGCGAATGCCTGACGCAAACTTTCTCGCGCTGTCGGCCCGCATATTGGCGAGAATCGCCGCGTCATCGATCGCTTCGATCAGCCCCGCGCCGAACATGGGAGTCGGAATGCGGAAACTCAGATTATTCAACGCCGCTGCCCGCCTGAAATTTGGTTGCTGCAAAAAGCAGCCCGGCGCATCCGAACGTCCACTGATCGTAAACAACGCTTGCACCCCGTCCTCCTGCTTGCCGTCTTGGGGAAACTTGAACCGCGCGACGCGGACAGGTCCGTCCACTGCGATAAACGGCGGAATCTCATTGGTCGCTCCTTCTCGCGTGGCCAATTCCACTTGAGGATTGACGAGCGGGCTCGTGCCGCCGAGATGCGGATGCGCATGACATCCGCCGCAACTGTCCAGATTGAACCGCGGCCCTAATCCAGAACGTGTCGCCGGCGCTGTTCCCTGAACAGACGCCGCCTCATTGAATACCCGATGCCCATCGATGAATAGCTGATGCTCAACGTGAGGCAACTCTTTGAACGCGGTGCCGCTTCGACTCGGCGTCTTCCGTGCGCCAGGATCGTGCGCCTTGAACGGCGGCGCGATCTGAGAGCCGGCTTCCATCCACGGAAAAAGAATGGCCAACAGGAACCCGGCGACTGCCACTTGCGAAGCCCGTGCGAACGACATCAGAAAAGACCTTTCATCAAAAATGAATTCCCTGCGACTCGGGAGTCTTGATCTTGTTTCTTCGCCTCATCTCAACGATCGCGGCCAATCCACTGCCAAAAAGCCACACCGCCGCCGGAACCGGCACAGGAGCCACGCCACTCACGGCATAGCCACTGAAACTCGTGGCGACGAAGCTGGCAAAGGTGCCGTCGTAGGCGAGATCCGTATTCAGATACCGATCCCAGCTCAATCCGTTGTAGTGCCAGAGATTGAGATCGTAAAACTTTTGCCCACCGTCGACTTGCAGCGACAGGTACACCGGATCGCCGGTCGTATAGCCGGTGGCGGAAAAATCCCAGGCCCCGAGCACCGCCTGGCCGGGCGTGAGCAGGCCCTGTAGCACACTGACCTGGCTGGGGTTCATCAACGCCGCTGTGAGGCTCAGGCTCGAAGGGGCGGTCGCCGCTTGAAAGCTCGCGCCGACTAGCTTGCCCGTCGCGCTATCCGTGATCAACATCCGCTGCGTCACCGCGCGATCAATCGTCGTGGCCACTCCGGCTTGGCCCGTTGCGGCCGTCGACACCGTCACACTATGGTTGGTCTGATCGTAGACACCGCCAAGAGCCTGCACCTGCCCACTGCCGCTCCAACTGCCCGCGCTGATCGGCGTATAGGTCCCGTTCGCCGCCGTGGCCTTCGCCGCCATGCGGATCGTCCCGTCGTTGATGAGAGCGCCTGTGCTCGTCACGGTGCTGCCAGTTCCAACATCCATTGTCACGACCGACGCGCTATTGATGGTGAGCGCAGAGGCCGTAAACGCCGCGCCATCACTCAAGCTGAGCTGTCCGGTGCCGGATTGGCCGACGTGGACCCCGTGGAGATTGGTCCATTGCGAGCTCGCCCCATTCACCATCACCGTGCCCTTGGAACCGTTGAAGATGCCGAGACCGGAATCCTGCACTGAACCATCAACGGCCAAGACCGCCCCGTTGGTCACAGTCAGACGGCCTACTCCGCCACCTCCATCAATCCCAATACCCACTTGCAACCCAGAAGTGCCGACGTTCCAGGAGGAGCCCGGCCCGTCAACCACCACAATGCCGGTGCCCGTGCTGTACCGTCCAACCGTGCCGTAATAGGTTGTGGCGGACGCGCCATTCTTGATCGTCAACAATCCCGTTCCACGATCGCCCACTGCCAGCGCGTTGTTTAACTGCGAGCCGGCGCCATCGACCGTGGCAATCCCCGTCGAGCCAACGGCATCACCAAGCGCGGCCCCATTGGCCAAGATTCCGCCGTTCGAGATGTTCAGGATGCCCGTCGAGTTGTTCGCAAAACCGACGCGCAGACTGAGGCCGCTCATCAATCCGCCATTGGTCAGATTAATGACCCCAATGCCGCCGGCACCGTTGCCGGCAGTAATGCGGGAGGCGCCGAACCCTTGCCAGGCCGACCCGGCCCCATCGACCGAGATCGTACCGGTGACACCTGCCGCATTGCCTAGATTCGCCGTCACGCTTCCTAGATTGACAGTGCTGCCCGAATCGAGCACGACCGCACCATTGGAGGTGGTTCCGATCGAGACGGTTGAACCATTGGTCCAGTTTGCTGAGTTGACGGGATTGACATCTCCGGTTGTGAGAAGAGCCGCTTGCGCCAGCCCAGCGACCAGCCCTACCATCGCCGCCGGCAGGGCAAATGCACCGCTTAACATGAGTGTCGATACGTTGACTCGCCGCATAAAAGAACCTCCTGATGAATCGATCATGCCAGCTGCCGTTCGCACATCAGCTGATACGTGACTCTTTATCGACCTATGCCGCCGTATGATTTCTCTCTCGCTTCGTCACTCCCGCCATCGCCGCGAGACCGCTCCCAAACAACCAGACCGCTGCGGGAACCGGCACGGGGGTGAGGGTTTCAAGCCCGCGGAAACCGACTAGCCCGCTGGCCTGTAAGGAAAATCCGCTCGACGTAATCGAATAGAGGGCGCCTTGCTGGGTCACGCCCCAGAGCGTGCCGTCGGGGGTAAAGGCAATGTCCTGCACTCCTGCGCCTGGGCCATCGCCTTGCGGTCCAATGTAGGTTGAATTTCCCGTAATGGGATCGACGGTCCGCAGACCGCGCGTGCTCGCATCACCCGATTGATTGACGCCATACATGATCCCGGTCGCGATATTCGCGGTCAAGGCACTCAACGCCGCGGCATTAGTCGAGCCAATGAGCGTGGCAACGCCGGTCGTGCGATTGATACTGTACAAATTGTTGATGGTCCCGCCGACCGGCAGCCCCGAGCCATATAACGTTCCGTCACTACCTACCGCCAAGCCCGTCATGAAACTGATCCCCCCGGCATCGGTGGTGGTCAACGGCGCGACGAGCGTGCCAGCGCCGGTAGTTGGATCGATGGTGATGAGCCGGCTGGTCGTATTGGAACCCGCAATCGCGTAGTACGTGCCGTCCGGTGCGAGAGCGAGGTCTTGCAATGCGGAGAATCCGGAATTACCGAGGAGGGTCTGAGCCCCCGTGATCGTATCGATGCGATAGACCCCTGCGAGAAAGGTATTATTACCCTGCTGCAACCCGATCAAATCCGCATGCCCCGGTGTGACATCGATCCACGACACCATGAGTCCGACTGCGATGATTGCGAAGGATGCCCACCGCTTCATTACACACCTCCATCTATATAAATAAGTTTTGGAAGAATACGCTCGATCACCGCCGAATACGGACGACCGCCTGAGTACCAAACCCGTCTCGTTTTTGAGGGGAAGGAAAGCACCACGACCTGAACGCAACGATACCTGTTCCGGGTCTTTCAAAAAGACCGCCGAAACCAGCTTCAGAAAGCGAACAGGAAGGACTTTCGTCTGTGGGCGAACGTGGCACATCGATCTGTCCTCACTGAAGTGGCGGTACCTGTGTACCGGTCCAACCCATACAGTCCACATGTCTGCCAGGCAGATACCGTTGACCGCCGGTTTCTCTTCAGCGGCGAACCCACCCCGCCGCCTTGACCGCCCGATCGAAACCGAGAGGCCCACAGGCCAGGTACTCGCCGCCGCAAAGATGATTCCGTTGCCTTACACAATAACGACGCCAGAGCAGCATGCGTAGACATGCCGTTGCGAACCACCAACGGCGAGTCGGTCTCTACCAGCACTTATCTGGTCGTGACGGATGACTCGGCTGCATTCCCTTGAACGAAAAGACTCACAGACGCTTGAGTGAATTGACTGCCCCCACAGAGGCAACAGCACACCGATACGGGCTTAGCCGTGACGCGCTCCTTTCGAGACCATTCGAATCCGCATGAGAGACATGGCACGATCGTCCCTCTCAAGGACGACCGTGCCCAGGTGTCTCACACGCGAACGCCCACGGCCTTGCGGCGCGCAATTCCGGCAACTGCGGCTAGGCCGCTCCCGAACAGCCAGACGGCTGCGGGAACCGGAATCGGGGCCACGGTGTAGTCGATCAACAGCCGCGGACCCGTCCCCAACCCGAGCGCCTCTCCTTCTTTGGTATAGAAGGCACGGAACGATTGAAACCCTTCGTTGACTGTCGGCGTGCTGGGATTGTCGACTTCATCCACATTCCGCAAGAGCCAGCCATAATTCGTCGACGGGGTGTTCAACATGGCCTGCACATCGGCCACCAATTGAGCGGTCGAACCCCAGGTAAAGGTCTGGTTCTGAGCCCCACCTACGGCAAGGCCTCCTTGGATCTGCACGCTGGCACTGGCCGTAGCATTGGCATTGCCCAACCCGCCCGGCGTGGTCCATGACGACTGGTTGAATTTGTTTTGCGTCCAGGTTGCATCGCCCGGGTTCGCCGCAAATCCTTGCCCCGTCCCGCCGATCATCGTAGCGGTGCTTCCCGTCGTCCCTTCGCCCCACTCCGTGTTCATCCGATAGAGTTCGATGGTCCGCGTGATCTGATCTCCTCCACTTCCGGATCCTCCCGAGCCGGCCACCTGACCGACCGTCAATTGCACTTGCGCGCTATTGATGATCGCGCCGACCGGCAGCGCCCCGGCGATATCGAAGGCCAACAGACCGCGCCGCGGCGACTGATTACTGTTTGACCCGGCAAACATCCCGGGTCCGGCGCCGTTGCTTTGTGTGGCGCCGTTGCCCCCGGACTGGAACGCATTTTCAAAAATCGTGGCATCGTGACTGGCCGTCAGCGTCATCAGATCGGCGCTCGCCCCTATGGGCTGCACGAACGCCAGTGCGACGAGCGCAACACTGCCCAACATAATTTGTTTCAACATTCGTCCCCTCCCGATGAATACACTCCCATGAATCTATGCCACTGCGCCGCTCGCCTTGCGGCGCGCGAAGCCGACCAATCCGACGATCCCACTCCCAAACAACCACAGCGCCGCCGGCACGGGGACCGGCGCCAGATCCGCGGTCACAATGAACTGCGGATGGTTCGTCGAGTACGATTTGGCATTGAACAAGAAGCCGACATTCTCGTCCGCCGCGCTGAAGTAGAGTGACGTCAACCCGCTGGTCACGACGTCATTCACCAGATTGGGATCCAGCGCCAGGTTGTAGGAGCGATACGTGTTGTCGCCAGGCGGGGTATAGAGGAACGTGCCCAGCGCCGCGCTGGTGCCCGACAGCAAGGTCGTCGCTTTGTTTCCGAACGTAACGCTTGGAGGATTCCCCGGAGCGGTTCCCATGCCGCTGCCCGTGCCCTCAATCCAGCTGTTATTCGAAATCCATTGGACGTTGAACTGCCCCGCATTGATGGCGTTGAAGTTCGCGTTGTTCGGCTGCTCGCCCTGATCGCCGAAGTTGCTCGCCAAGTTCAACGCGATGCTGGTGATCTGCCAATTGCCCGCGCCGAACGCGGCATTGAATTGTGCCGCCGCCCCGGCCGTATTCCACTGCACCACACTGTCGAATTGCCCTTTCGTCGAAGAGGCGGGAGCAATGGCCAGTGTCCCTGCGCCGCCGAAATTCAAACTACCGCAGCCCGTGCCACACCCCGGATTATTTGCCGAACCGGCCGCCAGAAAGGCGTCGGCCGTGGAAGTGTTCACTGTAAAAATGGAGTCCGCCCGGCTGACGCCCGGCTGCAACAACAGACCGCAGGCCAGCACAGTCGCTACACGGAGAGAAGATTTCATTACACACTCCTTCGTTAAATGAATCAGTGATGAGAGTGACGGCCACGCGCCTTCGCGCTTCAGACAACCGCGCCGCCGGCGTTGCGTCTCGCAATCCCCGCCATCGCGGCAACTCCGCTTCCAAAGAGCCAGACGGAGGCGGGCACGGGTGCCACGCTCCACGTGCCGATGCCGCTGACGCTCAACGGGACCGGCTCCGGCCTTGGGCCGGTGCCGGTCCCCTCATTCCATCTGTGTTATGCGGCCGTCCGATTCATCTTCCGCCGCGCGATTCCGACGATCCCGACAATCCCGCTTCCGAACAACCACACCGCCGCCGGCACGGGAACCGGAGTCAACGGCGCCCCGAGTACTTCCAGCCCCACAAGATTGGACACAAAGCGGCCCGCCCGGACATCTCCGGGAACAATCAGTCTGGCGAAACCAGCCGTCCCCAATCCCGCGCCGCTTTCGTCGTATGCCACCAGGATGTCGTCGGCGCCGAAGTTCGGATTGAACTCGCCCAGCGACACAACCGCCTTGTATCCGTCGCTGCCGGTCGCGACCACATACTTTCCAAGAATATCGTTCTTCACGCTGGGGTCAGTGACGATGCCGCCACCGGCCGCCGCGCTCGTCAACAGTGTCCAGAGCGAGACCCCGGTAAAGGTTCTGACTTGCGGAGTCGGATTTCCGCCCGACAAGACAGACACCGTCTTCGTGATTGACGGCAGCGCTTGCAGATCGGCCAGGTTAAACGCGCGCGGGTTCACAATCTGGCCCGCCAAGGCAAAGGACTGAGACAGCCCGCCGCCGGTTCCCTGAATCTGCGACGAATCAGTGGCGCTGAACACATCGATTCGACTGATGTTCGAGACATAGCGTCCGCCGCGGGCATCGGTGGGGGCCGTGGTTCTGGCAAATCCGTCGTTTCCAAGGCCGGTCGGCGCCGACCCGGATGGGTTGGCCTGTTGGTAGGCGATCACGGACTGCGTCTGGCCGAAATTGGGATGAATTTCCCCGACAGAGGTCACCGCTCGATATCCGTCGCTTCCCGTCACCACGACATAATCGCGGAGCGCATCGTTACCGACGCCTGGAGTCAGGACAATTCCGCCACCGCCGTTCACCCCCGGATCGTTCAAAAAGTTGTACAGCGACGCGCCCGTGAAGTCCTGCGTGACCGAGGTCGAGCCCGCCAGATACGTCGTCGTCTGGGTAATGGGCACGAAGGCCTGCAAGTTACTGAGATTGTAGGTGCCGGGGTTATTGACGATACCGGAGAGCGCGAACGAATCGGTCGTCGGAAGCGCGTGGGCCTGGCCGCTAAGAATAGCCGCACAGGCCACGGCGGCAAAGGCAGACCGCAACACGGCGGTACTGGAACGGGCTGGGCGAAGCATGGGTCCCTCCTCGATGAAAGTGTGACAGCACCCGCGTGCCGATCAAAAAACTGACGGCCATGGCCCGGTCTCTCCGGGTGCCATGGAACCGCCGGTTCTCTTTCAACGTTGGACCCGCCCCATTGCCTGCGATCGCCCCATCGAAGCAATGTGCCCTACGCTGCAAGTAACGGCACGCTTATAGTTTAATACTTGTCACTTCGTCAATTGTTATTGACCACATTTGACAATTAATTAACACGCATCACTGCGTCCATCGAAGGATCGCCGGCGGTCTTTGGGGGATCGGAACCTTTCTCACTCACAATGCCTGGATGGCGAGCCACCTTCAGAACCAATTGAGCCTACCCCCGCTTCACGGGAACGCTTCGGCGAGCAAGTTCCGCGGCGCCAGGAGGACCGGTGCCTGAACTACGCCACGAACTCAGAGAGGAATGAAGAAAGTTGATCAAGAGAAAGCAGAGACGGCAAGACAGGGAGCGTACGGAACTGCCTCCCTGCCAGAACAAGCAGAGGCAGTGGAGGCCTCTGCGCCGCGATCACGGATCACCTCGGCAATCCGTGACACATCTTATTTTCCCAATGGAGGTTCATTGAGCCCTTTGGCCGGAGGCCCTTCCGCCTGATTCTTTTCCGACTGGGTGGAAACGGGTGGCGGCGGTACGGCCGACCCAACCGAACCTGCCTGCTCAATCTCCTTAAGGTAGTCCGTCGTTGCTCTCAATCGCTGCTGTAGATCGGATTGCTCTGCCTTCAAGGAGCGCACGATCGCGTCGCGGAGCGTCGCATTGGCCCCTTGAGACGCGACCCGCTCCTTCTGCAGCGCGTCTTGTAACACCTGTAGCTCCCGCACCTTGTCAGACAGACTTGCGAGAGTATGCGCCTGCGCCTCGAAAGCCTTGACGATATGCACCTGCAGCTCTTCAGCGGCTTTCTGCTTGGCCTCGCTCTGCGCGCGCATCTCCTGCATCTCTTTCTGAACGTTTTGCCGTACGCCTGCCAGATCTTGAGACGTGGCGCATCCGAACATCACGGCGGTCATAGCGAAAAGACAATGCCTCAATCGAATATGCACGGCGCCTCCTTTCATGATTCCTGTCAGACTTGAGCAATGCCGGACGACGACTCATCCGCCACGCGTGACACCAACAGTCGCCGCTGAAGCCGGGCGCAGGTCCCCAGCGGGACGACGCGCATGGCACCGGGAGCGATACTCAGCGTGACGCAATCCCAGACCTGCAACGCTCTCCCCTGCCCAATGTCCATACTCAGACTCTTAAGCGTCACCTGCTGCCCGCGAATCTTGACGGTCACGAGGCCTCGGTCGCGCTCAACCAGCACGACCCGGCCCACCCATTCGTTGCATCCCGCAGAAACAGCAGATGGCAAGACCCTCACTTTTACATCTGCCGCATCAATGGCCAATAGCACGCGATGGCCGGCCTCAAAGAACCGTTGCACCTCCGGCGCGCACACGGTGTCATCTATTTCCAAATCCAGTACTCCACCGTCATCTGTGCGCACATACAGCGTCTGCTGTGATTGTACGGCGACGGCCAGAATGGTGCCCATGATCCGATTGATAACCCGGCGGGGCGTCCCGCTATGAGATGAAAGCGTGAGATCGATTTCAGAATCCCTAACGAGCATGGCCATTTTCGCTCTCCTTTCACCGGACAGCTGAAGGACACCACTGGATGAACATCGGCGCAGTCACGAGCGACCTTCCGACCCAACATCTCTCGATGCCCTATGCCCTACACCGCAGAATCATTCTGAGAAAGATCGTAATACTTGTCAATATGGAATATATACACGCATTCGCGCACCGTGTGTTTTACGCGAGTCCCGCGCGGACCGGAGTATCCCGATCCTGCCAACACAGGCCCTGCGAGAGTTGTTAGGATTTTCCCAGAGTGCCGATCAACGGCTGCCGACAAGAGCCGCCTGAAACCGCCGCGATGAATTTACCGCTGAATATCCTCGTCCGCATGGGCCAATGGCATCCCGCTCCACCCAGACCGATCAACCCACCCAACAACCCAATGGGCGCTCCATACAGAAAAGCCTTCATCTCACTCGGTCAGTCCCTCGACGAGCGCCGCGGCCTTGATATGCGCGGTAAGCTTCAGCCCCGGCTTGAGATGGAGATGCACGAATGATTTCCGAGTGATCCTGGCCACGAGCGGACAGCCCACATCGAGCAAAACATCCATGGTCGATTGATCCGCCTCTTTGATGTCGACGACCGTGGCCTCCAGCCGGTTCAAGATACTGGTGTCGACGGAAGGCGGGCCGAGCATCAGACTGACATCGCTGGACAAAATATGCGCGCGCAAGGGCTCGCCGATATCGAACGGTCGAAACGGCACATACAGCGACTGCCCATTGAACTGGAGGCGTGTCAGGCCGAACTCCGGTTCGTGCGCCGCCACCGTGACGTCGATGACCCCGCCGATCGGGTTGGGCCCCAAGGCTTGATGCAGATCGAGCCGGGCAAATACTTCGCTCAACGGCCCAACCGCGACAATCTTGCCCTGCCGGAGAAACGCAATGTGATGAGCCAGTTGCAGAATTTCGTTGAGCGAATGGCTCACATACACAATCGGAATCTGCATTTCACGATACAACCGCTGAATGAACGGAAGAATCTCCCGCTTGCGCTCGCCGTCCAGCGACGACAGCGGCTCATCCAGCAGCAATAACCGGGGACTGGTCAACAAGGCCCGGCCGATCGCGATGCGTTGCTGCTCACCACCCGACAGTTTGTGGGTTCGGCGGTCCAACAGCGACTCGATGCCGAGCATCTCCACTACCTGCTCGACGGACACTCTCCGCAGTTGGCTCGGCGTGCGATGAAATCCATACATCAGGTTCGAACGAACGCTCAGATGCGGAAACAACCGCGCGTCTTGGAACACATAGCCGATTGAACGCCGGGAGATCGGCACATACAGATCGCGGGACTCGTCTTGCCACACGTCGTCGCCGAGGCGCAGATATCCGCTCGGCGCGCGCTCCAACCCGGCAAGACAACGGACCAGCGTCGTTTTCCCGGACCCGGAAGGACCGAACAGCGCCAGAATTCCCGCCGCCGGCATGTCCAATTCAGCCTGCAACCGAAAGTCTGGATACGCGACGTCAAACCGCGCAATCAGGCGGGTCATGATACGTGGATGGGAAATTTACGGTTGAACGCATACACGCCCAGCAGCACCAGAAAGGAAAAGGCGAGCATCCCGGCGGAAATGATATGCGCCTGCGTATACTCCATGACTTCCACGTGATCGAACACCGTCGTCGAGAGCACGCGCGTTTGCCCTGGGATCGAACCGCCGACCATCAAGACCACGCCGAACTCCCCCATCGTATGGGCGAAGCCGAGCACGATCCCTGAAATATACCCGCGGATCGCCAAGGGAGACGCCACCGTCAAAAAGGCGTCGAGCGGAGAGGCGCGCAGAGACCACGCGGCTTCCAACGGCGCTTTGCCGACGGCCTCAAAGGCCGCGTGCAGCGGCTGAATCACAAACGGCATGGAATAAAACGCCGACGCGATGACCAAGCCCCAAAACGTAAATGCGAACGTCATGCCGGTCAGCCGGCCGATGGGACCGAACGGCCCCAATGCGACGAGAATATAAAACCCGAGCACCGTCGGCGGGAGCACGATCGGCAGCGCCACCACGGCTTCGACGACCGCCCGAAACCGCGAGCGGGTATGGGCCAGCCACCACGCGATCGGCGTGCCCACGATCAAGAGCACGATCACCGTCATGCAGGCGAGACGTAAGGTGACCCAGAGGGCGCTCCAATCGAGTTCGCTCAATTCCATACGTTGCTCACCACTTAGTTCACGTGATAGCCGTACCGCTCGATCACGGCGCGCGCCCGCTGACTCTGCAAGAATTCCATCAGCGCCTTGGCCGCGAGGCTGTTCTGGCCCTTGGTTAACAACACCGCATCCTGTTTGATCGGTTCGTGGAGATCTTCAGGCACCTCCCACCGGCTTCCCTTTCCTCGCAGCCTCTCATCGAGCACCTGCGAGAGAGCGAGAAATCCAAGCTCCGCGTTGCCCGACTCCAGAAAGCCGCTGGTCTGCCCCTGATTTTCTCCCATCACGATCTTGGGCTGGAGACTCTCCCATACACCCAATTTCATCATGGCCTGCATGGCCGCCGTCCCATACGGCGCAGTCTTAGGATTGGCGATGGCCAAATGCTTGAACGTGCCGGTTCGCAACGTGTCCGCCCCCGTCACCAAGGCAGGGTCCTGGCCCCACAACACAAGCCGTCCGATCGCATACGTAAACCGGCTTCCTTTTACGCCCAGTCCTTCGTCTTCAAGCAGTTTGGGCCGCTCGTCGTCGGCGGATAAGAACACCTCGAACGGCGCGCCGTTCTTGATCTGCGCATAAAACTTTCCGCTCGACCCGGCGCTGATCTGGACACTGTGCGCGGAGGCTTTCTCGAACTCTGCCGCAATTTCCTTAAAAGGCGGAACGAAATTGGCAGCGACCGCCACTTGCACTTGTTCCGCCTGCGCACCCGGCGCGATGAGCAACCAGGCACAGAGACCCGTAAGACACGACAGCAGCCTTGACTGACTGTTCATGAGACTCCTCTATTTGTATTGATTGAATCCGATCATAAAACCCTCCGGGCCGAACACCTCCAAGCGAACGGCCTGGCGGTCGCCGCGCTTCACCTCCGGCTTCAGCCGAAACCGGATGATCGCATTCCGCTCTGACTCCCCCAGCTTCGCGACTGGGGACGCTTGATAGAATCGTTCCAGCTCCTGCTGAACGGCCGCCGCGTCCGGCACGGAGAAATTGATCTGTACCCATCCGGTCGGGCGCGGCTGTTGTAAGTCCTGCCGCACAACAATCGAGAGCCCGCGATAACAGTAGCCCTTGAGACGATCCCGGCCAGGATGTTCGCGTTGCTCGATCACCGGCGCCTTTACGATGTCGAAGAACTGTTCATAGGGGGCCAGATCCGACGTTTCAATCTGAACGCTTTCGACCCCGGCCCCGGATAGACAGGCGGACGACACAGGCGACATCTGGGAATGTCCCTCGTGCGGCGAACCAGCCCCATCGGCGGAATATCCGCTCACCGGAACCGACAGGGCGACCACCATCCCTAACACGACACACCGACGACGATTCATGGATTCACCTCTGACTCCGTACTCTGAACCTGGCTGCTGTCCATTGATGGATCGAGCCCGCTCCGCGGCACTGAACGTCGGAGACATCATCCCCGTTCAATTCAGTGACACACTTATAGGACCCGGCAAATCCTTTCCCAAAACGCCGATCTGGTTCGCGTTGTTCGTCTGCGCAGAGCGCGGTTTCTGTGACGGCAAAGGCACAAGCCCCGCACCTCCAAAACGCGCCCGTCTCAAACATCTTCCGCTGCCGGCAGTTGGGACACCAATGAAGTCTCATGCAATCCCTCATGATGAATCTATGGTCGGATAACTTGATCGCTCTCCGGACAACCTCGCCGATGCGGGCCCCGCCGGATCGTTCAATACCAGGCACCCGAGAAGATCGCCCCACCTCCTTCCTTCATCTGATTCCAGACAGCCACCACGGGCGTTCCTCAACCAAGGACCCGTGATACTGTCCGCGTCGGCCAGCGTGGGGGACGGGGGAGCGGGCTGCCGTTATTCACGGCAGCCCGTCCACAATCAGAGGGCCCGGGAGCAACCCCGTATGCCTCCGAATGCGAAGACCTAGTGACCGGTGGGCGTGCCGGTCACCAAACCTTCCCGTGTGCGTGCCCTCACCGTATCTCCACGGCAAGGGTCATCGGCTGACTCTGTCTGACGACATTGAGCCGGACAGTCCGTTCATGCTGAAGCTGCTTAAATATCTCCCAGAGCCGCCCCGGATCGCGCAGCTCGACTCCATTGATGCCTGCGAGCACATCCTCATTCTTTAAACCGGCGCTCTCCAGCGCCCCGACTTGCCGAAGGCCGTCCACGCGAAACCCATCCAGCTGGCCGTTCCCGGAAAAATGCGGCTGAAACCGCGCCTCATTGAGATACGCCTGGGGAGAGGCCGCCAGCTGAACGAACTGAGCGCGATCGACGATGCGCCGGCCGGGCGGAGCCGCCGGTGCCGGAATCGACGGCGATCCCTCCATCGCCGGTTGGAACGGCCGCGGGAACGGCTTCATCTCGGCCCGCTGTTTCACAATCGCAAGATCCAGCCATTCCTCTTGCGCGCCCTCACGAAATAACACGCGATCTTTCTCAATCGCCGCTAATTCACCCACGTCGGGAATCCGTTGCGCCACCTTATAGAGCACTTGTTTCCTGCCGGGCAGCTCCTCAAGAATCGCCTGCGCCCCCGATGCGCCCATCACAATACCGAGCAACGCAACCTTCCTCCCCGCATCCAGCGGAGGACCGACGGAAACGGCGGTGACGCCTTGCGCCGTTACAGCCGCGGGCGGCGGCGGAAGCACAAACAATCCGCTGGACAAAATATCGTGAACCAACTGCTGACTGTTCACCTGCGCCGCAGGAACATCCGGCTCTCGCGACACACCCAGGCCCTGTGCCTCCGCTTGGATAACGGGAAGCGAGAGGGAGTCCGCCACCACCGCATTGACACCATGGGCCAACACCAGCGCGCCGGCGCCCAAGAATAGCGCCGGAAGGAGCCAGGCAGCCAGTTGATGACGATCCATTTGCGGCAAGGACATCTTGAACATCCTGAGACAACCCCTCTGCGAATACCGGCACGCGCTCCCGACTACGGAGGATAAAACTTCACCACGACTGTCCGGGACATCCCGGGAGGCGGAGGCCGAACTTGCCGCAACCGCGACAGCGCCAACTGAGCCGAACGGTCGAAGAGCGGACTCCCCGACGAATTCAACAGTTGATACGTGAGGACATGCCCCTCCTCATCCAGCACCAACTGGCACAACACCGCATACTCCAGCGCGTCCGGCAGCTCCGGCGGTTGTTGATACACCGCGTGAATGGAGGCCATCAGCGCATCCTCGTACCCCGCGAACCGGCCTCGCCCCTTGCCGATCACCATCGGTCCCGCATCCACCGGCGCAGAGTCCGCGTCTTCTCCGGCCGAAGGCAGTGCGGGAGACGGCTCGTCCGCCGGTTCTAGAGGCGCCGGTTCCGGCGGCAGGTCCTTCACCATGGGCGGAGACTCAGGCGGAATCTCCGGCGGCGACTCCGGTGCCGGCTCGTCCTTGTCCTGAGGCGGCGGATCCTTCGGCTTCACCGGTTCTGGAACCGTCACCAGCTTCGACACCTTGATCAGATGTTGGAAATAGTCCGTCTGAGCGATCCGGTACGCGCCCACGGCAAGCACACCATGCACCGCCAGCACAGCGGCGATGGTCGTGGTACTCCACCCGTTCCGCTTGTTCCTGTGATAACCGGTATAACCAGGCATACGTCACGAAATCGTTTCGGCGCAGCACGGGATCGATCGGTCGCCCCCATCGCATGCGCATTACAGCCCTTCTTCGATCGGTTTCGTTGCAATCGCCAGATCTTCGACCGGAATCCGTTGAAGAATGTCCAGCACCGCCACGACGTGCTTGTACTCGACTGCGGCATCGCCCCGCAGCACCAGCGGAAGCTTGCCGCCTTTCGCTGCTTTCAAATCCCGGATAAGCCGCTCCAACTCGCTCAGCTTCACCGGCTCTTCGTCCATATAGATATCGCCGTTCTTCTTCACCGAGAGCGTCGGCGTATTGCTCTCCATATCCGTTTCATGCGGCGTCGACTCCGGCAATTTGAGTTCGATACCCTGCACCATCGCCGTCGTCGTGATGATGAAAATCACGAGCAGGACCCACGCCAGATCGAGGAGCGGAGTCATGTTGATATCCGCGACTGCGCTATGACTCTTTCTGGAGAATCGTCTCATGCGCGCGTCATGCTCCGTCACACCGGAATCCGCAAGCACAGTACGGTGCGTCGGAACCGTTCCCAACCTCCCGATGCCCCTCTCGCAAGTCCCGCATCAATGCCCCGTCGCTGCCGAGGAGGGCTCCGCATCCTGGTCCTGCCCGCGCGGACGGTACTCTTCGATGTCGTCCTGGGCGAAGGCGGTCCCGTTCGTCTCGCGGAGAAACTCCGTCATGAACACGGTTTCGAGATGGGCGGCGAAATTGTCTAATTCCATCATGAGCGTTTTGATTTTCGTAACGAGCACGTTGTAGCAAAAGAGCGATGGGATGGCGACCATCAGCCCGGCGACCGTCGCTATCAGCGCCGACGCCACACCCGGCGCCATCGTCGCGAGCGTGGCCGACTGGGCCTTGCCGATGCCGGCGAAGGTATCCATCACGCCCCACACGGTGCCGAGCAACCCGATAAAGGGTCCGCCGCTGATGGCCGTCGCCAGCACGATCATCCCCGACTCCAGCCCCACCGCCGCCTCGCCCAGCACCCGCTCCAAGGCAATCCGCACCGCGCTCATCCCGTGACGCGGAATCTTCTCGGTGCTGTATTTCTCCCGCTGCGCGGCCAACTCCTCACAGCCTCCCCAATAGAGCTCATACATCGGCGATCCCTGCAACTGCGGCAGCAACCCTTTGGAAAAAATCACCAGCGGCCCTTTGGATCGGGAATAGAAATCCAGGAACAGCCGGTTTCGTGTCTTCGCTTTCGACAGCATGCGGAACTTATTGAGGATGACCGTCCAGCTCACGAGTGAGAACACGAGCAAGACGGCAATCGTGATTTTCCCTTCGAGCGTCGCGTGACTGAGCGCAAACCCGACTCCGCCGGACACCATCTCCATGACACGCCCCCTCGCCTTTCAATCGTTCGAACCGGCTGCGCCGCTTAAAACACCGCTTCCACAGAAAAATGCCCGTAGAATCCGCCGGCCTGCGTGAACGGCCCATGTGTCAACGCCCAAGCCGCATCGTAGCGAACGCGCAAGTGCTCGTTCAGCGCGAACCGCACCCCCACGCCGGCGCCTTGCAGATTCCATCGGGCCGTCTGCCCCGGCAACGGGTTCTTCACCCAGAGATGCGCAACATCGTAGAACGCGGCCACGCGAATCGAGCGGCGCACGTTTTCCAACGGCCATTGCGGAAGCGGCGCGCTCGTCAGCTCCACCGTCGCATGCATCGCATGATCGCCGACCGCTTCGTACTCGCGATAACCGCGCACGGATTCCAGTCCGCCGGCAAAGTACTGCTCGGTCGGGATCAACGCTTCACTGGCCCACTGACCGTCGACTCGCGCCGAGAGCGCAAAGTCTTGCGGCAGGCTCTGATACCGATCGATCCCGCCTTGCACCACGGCGAAGGTCCCGCTCGAACCGCGCCGCAGTCCCGGCCGTTCTAAAGGATCGTTCGGATCGCCTTGAAAATCTTCCTTCGCGCCTTGGTGCACCAGTCCGGCAACATACCCACGTGTGGTCAGCGTGATCTTCGTCAAACCCCATTGGTCCTGGCGCACCCCGATATACCCGATTGACGCCGGCGTATAGGTGATGGGATTACTGACCGTAATGGAGCCGAAGCCGCCGACAATTTCCGCCGTACTCCGTCCGAGATGTTTGTAATCGATCCCCAACGACAGTTGATGCTTCATGGCTCCGCCTTCGGCGAACGGAACCAGATAGCGCGTGCCGGCCATGACCGAGTTGCCGATGATGTCGAGCCCGCCGCCGACCGGAATGGGACTTTCCCCGAGCTTGGCGCGGCTGCGCGCGGTCGCGCCATAGAACATCACTTGATGATCCGGCGCTCCGAGCGGAATGACGTAGTTGCCGCTATACACTTCCACCGCTCCCCAATCCTGGGGTGTCTGGCTAGTCTGCACCGTGAGCGTCTGATCCGCATCGAACAAATTAGTGTATTGCAGGGCGGCGTTCAGCCGAAGCCTCGGCGTGGTCGGGACGCCGCGATTGTTCAGTTCGACTTTCCCATGCACCGGCGGACGCTCCTTGGCTTTCAATTCAAGATCCAGCAAGCCGGGCTCGTCGGACGGTTTGAGAATCGGAACGACTTTCAGATCCGGATTGGTATTCAGCGCATCCAGCTGCTTCAAGACGGTCGGCTCATGCAAGAGCGCGCCGATCCTGATCGACGGGAGCTTGTCCCGCACATACCCATGAGAGAAGAACCAGGTATCCGTGACCTCGATGGATTTGATCCGGCCTTCGAGGACCGTCAGCGTGATGATGCCGAACTCCACGGTCTGCTCCGGCACCGTAACGGCGACGGTGGGATAGCCCAGCTCGCGATACGCCTGCTCAAGGGCGGCGCGGGCTTGCTCGATATCGCTGAATCGCCGTGCCGTACCGGTATAGGGCAGAAGAATAGACTCGACGCGCTCCAGCGACAGGAGACTGTTCCCTTCAACAAAAAAATCCCGAATGGCAAACGTAGGATCATCGGCACCCGCCGGCGCGGCATCCTGCCGAGCCGGTTGCGCCTTCGATGGCGCAGCGAGCGCGCAATCGAAGGCGGGCACGATGAGAACAGCGCAGGTCACAAAAACCAGACACTCCTTCCAGGCCCATGTTTTGCCCCCAACGCCCATTGGTGCCAAAACTCGTCACACTTTCTAACAGCATGTATGTCGCGCTCCCCCCGGAAGCGGGAAGGATCGGTCAGCTGATTACTCGGGTACCGCTTGCTCGTGAAACAACCTCCTGCCCAACCAATTCCCGCAGGTCCCCGGGAGGCAGCGCGGGTACGCGCTGCCTCCCGGGATCTCACCGCACATCCGGCCTTACCGGCAGGCTGGATGATCGCCCGGTTCGAAGTTGATCGGGCCCTTGGTTTCACCCTTGGTCACCGACATCTCCGTGTTCACGGGTTGACCGGGCTGGCGGACGTTCCGCGCCCAGAAATACCCCGTCGTCGTCTTCGGCAGCAGGGTGCCGATCGCCGCGACGTATTGATTCCACAGCGCCTGGTTCGGATTCGCCGGACCCGACGTCCGTTGAATGCCGACCCAGTCGGACC
Source organism: Nitrospira lenta (assembly GCF_900403705.1). Taxonomy (NCBI): domain Bacteria; kingdom Pseudomonadati; phylum Nitrospirota; class Nitrospiria; order Nitrospirales; family Nitrospiraceae; genus Nitrospira; species Nitrospira lenta. The sequence continues at coordinate 50,979 of NZ_OUNR01000001.1, forward strand.
AGAACGGATACCGGCCGCAGCGGAACTCCTTCTGCGAGACCGCTCGTTCTGCACTGGTGGGGTTCGCGAGAACCGCCGGTGCGAGGTAGTTGCTGGGCAAGGCCCCATCTACCGGAACCGGATACCCGCCGCGCATCCGCCCGACGTTGCCGGTGCCGAAGACCAACGGGCTGGCAGATTCATCTGCCCGATTGTAGGTAATGGCGTTATTGTTCGCCGGAGTCGTCGGTGCTGCCGCCCGTCCTTGCACACAGGCTAATCCGTCAGCCACCGTCGGCGCGAGATAGTTGATGTCGGTGTTGAACGGAAAGGTGTACGTGCCGTAGCTCACTTCCGCGGCATCTTTCATCATCGTCGCATCGAACGCGATGCGAGTTCCGGCCGTCACCGGCCGCGAGCAGGTCACGATGGATTGATCGATGCTGCCATTGAACGGCGTGCCGATCGGAGACATATCTCCGGCGCCCGCACCCAATGCACCGTCCGGAGGCGAGAGCGCCTGGACGGGATACACGCAGTAACCGAGTTGATTCCAACTCGAGACCTGTCCGCTGAAGATCGCTTCCACTTGCAGCCGAGTCAGCGTAATCTTCCCGGCCGCCGCTTGGGTGACGGGATCGCACTTCTGCACGCCGTTCCCGACGATCATGGCAAACGGAGTCGCCGTGATGGGAAAGGAGACGATCCCGGTATCAGAAATCGGCGACGCGCAAGACGGCACGGTCTGCGGATCGCACATCGTATTCGTAAATGCCGTGCCCTTGGTGTCCGACGTCGCAAAATCAGCCTGCACCAGCTCTTTCTGCGAGCAGCTTTGGAAGCTGTTGTACTGACGGCCGGTGCCCGGGTCTGTCTTGGGATTGCCGCCCGTGGCCGCCGTACATCCCGTTCCGCCCGGCACGATGGTCGTAAAGAGCGCGGCCGCGTTGGGAGTCCCCGGAGGGAGCACATAGGGCGCCTTGATGTTGCCGTATCCCTTGGCCGAAAATCCGCCGGTGTAACGGAAGGCGAAATTCGGCACTCCGCCGACGGTGCACCGCCACACGACGATATTGCCGGCTGGAATCAGAATGTTGGCATCGGTAAGATCCGTGATATTCCCCTGATTCTGATAGCGCTCCGGCATCGGCCCGCCGGCGTCGCAGAGACTCAGCGGAATCGATGCCGCCGCTTGACCCGCTACCGGGTTGGCGACGCCCTGGTAATTTTGCCCGTGGGTGGACCCGACGATATTCAGGTCAGCCTGTGCCGCATAGGGCGTCAGGAGACCAACCGCAATCGCAGCAGCGGCGGCCACGCGCCCCCTGCCGGTAATCAACTTAGGTGACATATCGCACTCCTTTTCTGTCGCGTAATTGTCTGGTAATTCTTGGCACGCATCCTAGACCGCTAAGGCTGCCAGCTTGCGCCGGGCAATGCCGACCAAGCCGACCAAACCGCTGCCGAACAGCACGGCCGCTGCGGGAACCGGGATGGGTGCCACGCTGCAATCGGCGCCGCCGCAGACGGTCAACATCCCGCTTGCGGAAAGAGTGGCCCGGCCGACATTCGAGATGGTATTGAAGACACCGGATTCATTGCGCACGCGTCCCTGTATGAGATGCAGGACGTCTCCGATAGATCCCTGCATGCCCCCGTCATTCCACGACCCACCATAGGTTCCGCTCAGGTTGAAATTATCGGGGTTCGTGAAGGCAGCGGGATTGCTGGAAGGCAGCAGCACGGACGCCCCCGGCCCCGCGGGAGTCGGGCCCGTCTGCGTATTGAGGCCAGAATTCCATCCCTGGATGCGCGAATTTTGAGGAGCGATCGCAGGGACAATCGAAATATTCTCCGCCGGATTTTGCGATGCCGAAAAGGTATAGATCCCGTTTGCCGCTGGAGTCGCAGTGACCGGATTCCGCCCGACGATGGTCCATTGCGTCTCCGGGCCGGCCACAACGCCCGTTCCCGGTGCGAACGGCGATCCGGGAAGCGCGGCGATGTCGAACGACGCCTGCGCTCCTACTGTCAGAAGCGGCGCAAAGTTGCCGATATCGTAGTAGAGCTCCGTGCTATTGCCGAAAATGGCAAGAACTAAGTCTCCGTTATTGAATTGAAAGGCTGAGGCGGCTTGAGGCAGTCCAGCCAACCCCAAGACGGCCGATAGCGCTACGGCTGCGGCCCTGCGGACTCTCTTTGTTGTCCTGTTGTTCATCATTCACCTTCCTTGTTCTGAACACACTCCATCGCATCTCTTACCCACAGTCACTCGACCGCCATTCCACATCACGCGGACCGGCGATCGCATTGCATTGGCTCACTCGCGTGTATCGATTGGGCGCTCACCTCCTCTCCGGATGTTCGCCCAAACATCCTGTGCAACTCGTGAAACGACGGTCATTGACGGCCTGTCCATTGGTCACATCGCCGGTTCCTGCTTGGTCTCGACTTTGATTTTGACTTTGTCCCTGACACGGAGCGAGCCGGCGGCGAGCTGTCCGTCGCCTTTCTTTTTCCCGCGATCTGAAACGGTCTTCGATTCGCCGTCCCGCTGAGATGACGTGGCCTCCGCTGCGGCTTTTGAAAGGGTCAGCGAGGTCGTCGACGCGCTCGCCGTGACCGACGATGTCGTCGTGACGTTGCCGACATTGCCGGTGATGTTGCCGAGACCGAGTGACTGGCCGGGTGTGCCGTTGGAACCAAATCCTTGCTGGATGACGAAGGCACCGGTGATGCTCGACAGCGGTCCTTTGAGTACGCCGCCGAGCTGGGCATTGAGAATCCCCCGGATCTCCCCTCCTTGCAGTTCGAGATTGTGCCCGGCTTCGATCGTGATGTTGCGGCCACGGATACCGGCCGGCGGCACAATGACATCGTGCCCCGCCGTCAGCCTGATGTCTCCGAGACGAAATCCCGCAAAGAGCTGCCGGACACTCTGGTCGTATTGATTCTTCCAGGCCTCCCGGGCCGCTGGAATCAAGGGTTCCAGCGACGACACATCATGTCCGAACAATTGATGCATGAGGACCTCCGCTTCAAACGGCGAGATCGGGTTGAACGCCGGGATATTCGGTAAATTGCCGTCCTGCGGATGGATCGTAAAAATCCCGCTTCCCGGAACCTGGAAGAACGTTCTCACGATTGTCCCGTTCGGTCCCACTTCTGAAATTGGAAACTGCGTGACATCGCCGCGGGCGCCGCTTCCCGCGTTGATGTCGCCGGTTGTCGACGTCACCGTGATATTCCCCCCGCCCAGCGTGGCAATCCGGGACAGATTCACATCCACATTCCCGGTGGCCTTCAGATCGATGGCTCCACCGCGCACCGTGAGAATTCCCGTTTCCACGTTCGGAGCGTTGCCTTTGCTCCCGACATTGACCGCTCCTCCGACCGGCACGACAACCTGGACAGCACGTCCATCGACCGACAGCGTGACGCCCCCGTTTCCCACGCTTGGACGGCCATCGATCGCGGCGGTTCCAGAGAGCGTCCCCAAGACGGTTTTCCCGTTGATGACCGCCACGACCGTGCCATCGGCCAGTTGCACCAATGGCCGATCAAGTACCGCCGTGTTATGCACGAGATCGCCGGACGTGATGACGCTGGACGTGGCGGTTTCCACTGAGACCGGCTTGCCGTTCGAGCCCAACGCCACCTGCCCGTTCACCAACAGAACCCTTTGCCCCACGACGGAATCTCTCGCCCCGACAGCCACCGGCAATCCCGCGATATCCAGCACGGCCTTTCCGCCGGCCATGTAGATGACATTTCCAAGGAGCACCTGATTGTCGTCGTTCACCGGAATGAGCGTGCGGCCATCCTGCCCTACAATCGGGACACCGCCGACCGCCAGCACACGCTGCCCATTCACCGTCGTGACACCAAGCGTCGCGCTGGTCGCCAAGGCGCTCGAACCGGCGATCGGTGCGCCCGCATTCAATCCGTGAATGAACACACTCGCGCCATGATCGCTTCGGATGCTCGACTGCGTCATGAGGAGGTTGCCGCCGACCGCCACGTCCAACAGCCCGCCCTGATTGCCCTCGGTCGTGAGTGTCTTCGCGTCAAAGACAAAACGCAGACCTTGACTCTGCCCAAGATTTAAATCTTCTCTGACCGTCACACGAGCCAGGCCGTTACCGCCGAAGGTAAATCCAGAATTCGTATCACCCTGAATTTGTCCGGAGAAATCGATACGCCTCGCCGAGATCGAGACGGCCGGGATGAGCTGGCCGGCCTGGTCTCGGCCATAATCAGGCACCGCGAATCTTCCGGAGACGCGGGTGATATCGCCTCCGGCTGAGATCGTCACCCGTTTGCGATAGGAATCGATCAGGTGAAGACTCAACCCACTGATGTCGCCGCCGGCGCTGAGGGTAATCGGTGAGACGGTCTGAGAAGCCGGATTGGTAATGGGATTACAGGTCGATGGGCAATCCAGCGCGATGCCCGCGTCCTGGCTACCCAGAATCGATTGACCGGCGGAAAATTGCAGCGTCCCAACCGGCGAAGGCCAGAACTGGAGCAGGCTCTCGAAGAAAATGTTTCCGCCCGGCGCGCGCGCAATCAGGGACGCAGGATAGATTCTCCGCCGCACGTCGCCAAAGATGCCCGGACCGGGACTCGGCGGACTTAAGTGAATGTCGCCTTGGCGTGAGAACAGGCTCACGGAGCTTTCGGGATGGGCGGTCACGGATAACGTCGGCGTCTGGCCAGGAATTCGATCTGCCACGCCCCGATCCTGCACGAGGCCGAGATAGATATTGTTCTGGGCCGTCACATCGACGGTGGTCTTTCCGCTGGTGCCGTCAGCGAAACGAGTCCCCACCGTAACATTGGCATAGTTGTCCGATGAACCGAGACTGCCGCCGATATCGAGCGTCGCGGTTCCTGATGAGAGTACGAATCCCGGGCCGGCTTTCTGGCCATTGACAATACCGCCCAAAAAATCTCCGGTCCTGGTCGTAATATCGAGATTGCCGATACCTTCCAATCGAATGCCGGAGTATTGATTGCTGGGACCAGGTATTCCCCCTTGGAATGCACTGGGCGCGATCAGATTGCGGCCAGCGATAATCGACAGGTTGCCGCCGGTGAAGGTTTGGAGAATCGTATGGCCGCCCCCAGCGTCGGGAACCAATTTGATGTCTCGTACGGCATCCAAGGAAAGGCTGCCACCGCCGCCGGTAAACAGTTTCGTGCTATTGAACAAGATATCGTTGTCGGCCTTGAGCACGTAGCTCCATTTTGCGGTCGAGAGGCCGGCGCTTGCCCCGGACGACGCGCCGTTCTGAATGATCGTGTTCGGTGAGAAGATCAGATTGTTTCCTGCGGTAAACCTGAGAAACCCTGTTTGGCCAGCCGGTAGCGCCCAGCCGGAAAGAAGCGCGCCGCTATCCGGATCAAAGACCGGTGCAAGGTTGTAGTAGCTAACGCTTACCGTCAGGTCTGTTCCGGCGGGAGACCTGAATTCCACATCCGAGGCGCCGCTGCCGGAGAAACTTTCCAAATCAGACGTAGAGACGGTCTGTGTACCAACGGTCGGATCGATGAGAAAGCGCCCCCCGCGATACCCCTGCGCCACGCCGGCTAAAAATCGCCCCCCGAGGGAAACACTTGAACCGCTTACCTCGGCAAACCCGCCGTTCCCCCCCTGTACACCGCCGGAGACATCGATCACGGCGCCGTGGGAAAACTCTGTCTGACCGGTCGTGAGGTTCGACTTCACGAGAATCGTGCCCCCGTCCGACGACACCTGATCGTCACCTTGAGCTTTTGTTACGCTTCCCGCCGTGAGCGCGATTCGATCGCTCGCCACGAGTTCGATTTTGCCGTTCTGTTGCCGGACCGTGTTCGCCTGGACGAGGCCGCTCTGGGTCACCAACCGTCCGATCATGCTGACTTGTCCGCCGTCGGCAATCATGCGCCCGACGTTCAACGCATCACCGGCCGGAGCAGTCACTTCGGTCAGGAAGCCGCGCCCATCGGCCCGGTTCGACAGATAGGCCGTCGTTCCCGCCCCCAACGCGATCTGGCCTCCCGGCGTCGTGATGATGCCGCTGTTGGTCACATTGGGCGCCAAGAGATACACGCCGAACGGCCCGGCGGTGATCAATCCTTCATTGCGCACCATCCCGGCAGAGGCGGATCCGTCGAATGCATAGTGACCGTTCACGAAGTTGGTATCGGTGAGATTCAGGGAAGATGCGATGAGCCCGCCGACGTTCACTTGCGACTGCGGGCCGAAGAACACCCCGTTCGGATTGATGAAGATGACCGAGCCATTGGCGAACACCGATCCCAGAAACTGACTCGGATCGGCGCCGCCGATGACATTCAAAGCAACGGAGCCCGTCGACGGTTGGTTATACCGGAGGACTTCGCCTGCTTTGTTACCGAGACTGTCCCAGTGTATTTTGGCCAATTGCGACGCCTGGTTCACCGTCACATTGGCCGTTCCAAGCCCGGTCACGGTCCCGGCGCCGATGTGGAACGCCGGGTTGGCGGCATCCGTCGATCCCGCCCGCGCAGGACTCGCCAGCCCCAACGCCACGCACAGCATGACCAGCGCCGTGCGCGTGCTCTCCGCGACAGCGCGAAGCGACGCGAAGGTGTCACTTGCCCGATCAGCCTGCTGTTCCATAAGCAATGTCATCGTGAATCCGCTGAGCACGCATACCGAACAACGACGGCGTGCGCGCCGCACGCTCCTCCGTCCCACCAGTGACCTATAGGCGTATAGTTGTCATACTGTCAATATTGATGGACTAGATTTGATCGGCTCGTAACATGACTCCACCGCTCCCGAATATCCGCCCCATCTATGCCATTCAGATCACAACCCTCGCGTTCACGACCACATCTACCCGACCACGCACTGACTTTTAGCCCTATCGTATAGTTGACAATGATGTAATGTATTCTGTATTTCTACGAATCATCGAAGTGCAACCAGGAATCGCCATGCGGGCATCGCTTACGATCGGGTTACAGTCAACGCTCCTCTTCTTGTCGCTCGGCCTCACGTTCGCCGGTTGCGCCAGACTCCCCGAGACGACACGCGTGCTGCACGAAGACGATCGCGTCGCGGTACGGCTCGAAACCGACCTTGATGCCCCCCTCAAGGCGTACACCAGCCCAACCGAGCTCTCGCAGGAGCACATCCTCACGCTCTTGCGCGGCTATTCCGTTCGCGTCGAATCGCGCGCACCGGTCCGCCTGCTGGTCGACGACACCCCGCCCAGAAAGCTGTTTCGAGAGATGGAACTCACGGCGCTGGCCCCGGTCCTTCGCGAGGCCTTGCAGACAGTGGGATTTCGAGAGCGGGTCCGCTTTGAAGTGGTCTCGCCGGGACGGAACCCCCGGTATTGGCGCGATGTCACCGGCGGATGGATCAAGGTGCGGGATCACTATCTGCACCTGCACATCGATTACTTTCATGCGGAACAGCCGATCCGTAAGGCGGACGCCTACGATCGGAACTATCCCAGTCCATGGACTCCCGAGAAAACGTACTCGGTGTATTTCGAACCCGGTCGTTTCTACAGAATCGACCCGCTGTTGAACGATTCCGCCGTGGATCTGAACTTATTGACCGGCGCCACGTCGCCGTAAGGACAACACAATCGTCGGCGTGACACGCGCATCGGGCCCCGCGAAAGGTCCCATGAACGCACAGTCATCATGGATTGCATCATGGAATTGGTCATGCGGAACAAGATAACACCGGTGACGCCGGCGGCAACCGCCCGTCGGCGGCGCACGATCGGACTAATGCTCATGCTGTGCATCGGCGTTGCGAGCGGCATCGACTCTCGAGGCGGTGCCATCGCCGGCGAAACCAACGGTCCATTCATCAAGGATCCTCCAGCCGCCGCCGCGGACGGAATCGACCCGGTGACAAAGTTTCTACTAGACGACGCGCTGGCCCAAGGCCGCGTCACAAAGCAGCGGTACGCAGCCCTGATGCGGGATTACGAGGAGCAGGCTTATCTCCGCCAACCGGCCTTCAAGTTTTGGTACGACCGGGGGTTCAATTTGGGCACGACCGACAATGCGTTTCTCTTACGCATTCGCGGGCGCCTTGACGCGCAGTTCGTACAGCGCGCGCGCAACGAGGCATGGAGGGACCCGGGCGACGGAAAAAACTTCCCGGATCTCGTCGGTGTATTCGGAGACTACCGGGTCAATCGGTCGGAGAAGGACGCCTCGACGATGAGCCTTCGTCGCGCCCGCCTATACTTCATGGGGCATGTGTTCGACCCGGACATGAAGTTCTTTGTTCAGATCCGCATGGACTCCGCCGGCGATAGCTCGCAGACGCAGAGCGCCGTCCAACTGTACGACTACTACATCCTCAACACCAAGCTGGACTGGGCGAACGCTCAAATCGGCCAGTACAAAGTCTATTTCAATCGCGCGCAAATCAACTCGACCGCCTCAATGCAATTCGCTGAGCGCGCCCTCGTGCAGGACGCCTTCACCGCCAGCGGCCTGGACCGCCGCGACATCGGCCTCACAATCATGAACGACGAGGAACGCCATCCGGTCAATTACTACCTCGGCGTGTTCGGCGGCGCGGGCCCCAACTTTACGCGGCTGGGGAATTTCGACAGTGAACAGATTCAGCAGGGCTGCCCAGGGGGACAACAGACAGTGCCGTTCCCACCTGGTGCGGTCACTTGCAGCGATATTACGAACACCACCCTTCAGGTGAGCCCCCTGCAACGCAACCTGAATGCCGATACCCGCCGGAGCCTCGACCGGCTCATGTTTTCAGCCCGGCTTAATTGGAACGTGCTGGGCCGACCGGGATACGGCGAAGGAGATATGGCCTACTCGAAATCTCCGCAGTTCGCCATCGGCGGCGGCTATGCCTACAACCCGCGCGTCAACACCAGCACGAACAATGCCTTCATCGGAGTCGATCTGGCGAATTTAAACGTGCGGCGCCAGATCGCGGCGGGCGGCAACGGCCGTCAGTTGGGTTGGGGCGTCGTGGACTATGCCACGTGGGCGGTAGACAGCGTGTTCAAGTACCGCGGATTCTCCCTACAAGGAGAGTTTTATTACAAGAATGTCATCCGCCGCGAGAAGGGCCCGCCTTGCGTAGAATACTCCCAGCAACTAGGGGTTGGAGGATTCATTGCAGGCACTCCGTTCACCTGCACACGCCAGGCACCGGGCGAATTGGGAAATGCCTATGGCTGGTATGCCCAAAGCGGTTATTACCTCATCCCCCGCTATCTGGAATTGGCCGCACGCTATTCCTACTGGGACCCCGATACCAACGCCGCAGCCGACTTGATCAAGCAGGCGGACGTGTCGCTGAACTGGTTTATCAACGGCACCTACGACCATGCGGTCCAAATTACCTACTCGAATGTTGCCATGGGCACCGGTGGCTTTGCCATTGGACGCAGCAACCCATTACCGGTCATCAATTCTTCCCAGGCAACGTTTCCCAACGCCTCTATTCCAGTCGATGCCGTCGGCGGCACATTGGTCGAGAACGCGATCAGAATTCAGTACCGATTGTTTTTTTAAGCGTCCCAGGCTTCATCAAGGGAGGATCATCATGCCGCATCTTAACCGTCAGCCGTCAGAATGGAGCGAACCTCACAGTCACACGTCGCCTCCCTGCGGAGATGACGCGGCCGCAGCAGCGCTGCGTCCCAATGTCTTGACCGGCGTGGTGATCTCCGGTGCGGCCGGACTCACCAAGACGACGTATCGCATCCGCATCGGAGAACGTACCGACCTTCATGTACGCTGGCCGCTCGCCGCTCCGGCGCGTCGAACGCTTGAGGCCGGTCAACCCGTGCACCTCACAATCCCGCAGGAAGCCGTTCAGTTGGAGGCCGGCGGATTTCGCCGCGGCAAGCAACGGTGGAATCGGTGGGTCGGACGTGTTGTCCTGGCGAGCCCACATGGCAAAGCCGGCTCGACGACCGTCAAGATCCATCAGGATCCCATTACGCTGAAAAGTTCCGCTCCCGTGATCGGCGCGCGCGTGCCGCTGACGACCTGGGATACGGTCAACGTCGTGATCGATCCCCAGCGCATACAGGTCTGCCATTGCACCCGGGCTTCCGTCCACACGCCGCCGTCTCGCCTGCCGGCGAATACCGCTGGGACGCCGACCTCGGTGTGGCTGCGAACCGTCGTCCGCGCCGTACGCGCCATGCCTACCGCGCTTCATCTGACACTAAGCGCAGGCGACGTGACGCTTTCCGTTCTGATTGAGGTCGGCACGGCCTCGGCAGCCGCCTGGCAGGTCGGCGATTCGCTCGAAGTCAACATCGGCCACGGCGACGCATGGGTGCGACAACAGGCTCAAGGCCCTATCGTGCCGTGCTGCATCGTACTCTCCAGCGAGTTCGACGAAGCGCGATCTCTGGGATTCGTTCAGCAGCACGACCGCTCGCGAGCGGCGGCCTCGATGTCATGACGCGACTATTTCAGTCCCATTATTTTGTCACACCGGAAAAGAGGTACCACCATGCGCATCAAGATGTTCAAGGGCACTGTGCTCCTCGTCACCCTCAATGAGCGCCTCAGGAACAACCTCCGGACGGCGATGCTGCAGGCCGGCTATATGTTTATGGCGGTTCGGAATCAGGATGAAGCACTCCGGAAGCTGCGAACCTCCGACTTGTCGATCATCGTCGTGGACCGTCACGAATCCGGGTTCTTGCGCCTGCATCACGAAACGCCCTTCCGCATTCCCATCGTGACCATCGCCCATCACGCCGAAGGCTGCGATGAACAACATTGCATCCAAGATCTCGAGAATGGCGCGGCCAGAGCCGTGTGCAACGCAAGCAGCGCAATGGTCGTCGCCCTGACGGGAGCCATCCTTCGCCGCCAGCGATGGGATCGCTCGGTTTCAGACCTCTACCGGTTTGACGGCGTCACTATCGACTTGCAGAACTATACGGTCAGCGTTGCCGGGACACCGGTCAATGTGAAGCCGACTGAATTTCGCATTTTGAAAAGCCTCGCGATTGCGCCCGGACACTTCCTGTCCCGCAATGCCTTGATTGATCGCGTCTGGGGTGAAGATTACGCCCTCTGCCCGCACACGCTCGATGTTCACATCTCCTCAATCCGGCAGCAACTTGTCCCCTATGGCGTATCGTCGGATTTCGTGTCAACCGTCAGGGGACTCGGATTCAAACTGCGATCGGCCTCTGCCCGCAGCAAGACCCCGGTCGATCAGTCATCCCCTCTCGTGGCTCAGGCCTTTACACCCCAACCCGTCAGCGTACGCCAACCACGCGCGCGCGCCATGAAGAGCGCGGCAGCGGGAGGGGCTCCGTGGAGACACACCCCGGCCGAAGCTCTTTCCGCGCGATATCGCATCAAGCCTGCTCAAACGCGCGATGAACAATAGACGGATATGGACCGGATCGTGACGATGGAGGAAACAGAGAATCCAAACTCTTCACACACACGGCCGTGCTGGCGGATCAGACCGCCGGCGCGGCTGCCTGCCTGCCAACGCTAACCTGTAACCCTGTTCATGTGGAAGACCGAGTGAAGCGGCTGATTTACTCCGGCCGCAATTGCCGGATCTTTCCCGTCTCCGTGGTATCGTAGCCCCCAAGTGCTTCAATCTCCGTGCGGAACTGGCGGCTGACGATCGCCTCAAGAAGATTGCCGATACTGGGATGGGCCGTTAAATACGGCTTGGGCACGACGAGATCGTAGCGGGACTGCTGCAAGGGGATAAAATCCAATCCAAACATATTGCTGGCCGACCGGACACCGACTCCGACGTCGGCCTGCCCTTCCGCAATGCGCCGCGCGACTTGAAAGTGTGAATCCGCAATCAAGTTGTAGCCTCGCACATCCCGATTCCGCATCCCTTCTTTTTCGAGCCGTTGGTCCAATAAGTGGCGCGCCCCGGCGCCCTCTTCGCGATTGATGAGCGTCACATCGCTCCTGGAGAGATCTTCGATCTTGCGAATGCCTTTGGGGTTTCCCTGCCGCACGATCAATCCTTCCTCCCAGGCGGCAAACGTCACAATCAGATAGTCATCGCCCCGCAAGTGCTGGCGCAGATACGGCAGGTTGGACTCGCCGGTTTTCCCATCCACGATATGCAAGCCGGCCACATGCACTTCTCGACGCTTCAACGCCTCGAGCGCGGCGCTGCTCCCCATGGTCCAGCCGGTTACCGTGGCCGTTTCTTTATACCGGCGCAAATATTCTCCGGCGAGGAAGATCGCGGGATCACAGCCGGCAATGGCAATTTCTTGCTCGATGATACGACGATCTCTGAGAAGCTGGACCCGTGCGCGCTTCGCCGCCTTTCCGCGAGCCTTCGCAGACACGTCATTGGCTACCAGCAGACCGTCGGCCGGAACCGTATAGGCGAGCAGCTCGCCTAGGGCCGTGACCGGTCGAATCACATACCGGTCCTCGACTCTAGCCACCTTGACTCGCAGCGGCATCTGATTATCGTCCCACCGATCCTGCTCCCCAACCAGTTCACCGATGACAATTTCTCCCGTTGCCCGCAGACTGAAGAGGTCTTCCACCCGGCAGCCGATGACCCCCGCCAAGCGCAATGCTACGGCCGTGGTGGGAAGATACTGGCTGCTTTCAATGGAAGACACCGCCTGACGGGTGATATGGGCAGACTTCGCCAAATCCCCTTGGGACAAGCCCTTTGCGACCCGAAGGGCCTTCAGCCGATTGTCGATATTGCTGACTGGCTCAGCTCGATGCCGTTCACCCATCCCATACAAGTACACGCATACTTTACACTATGTCAAGTATTCAAACGCCATCTCAGCCTGAACGTTCTCGGATCCCAGGCCAACTCAGCGCGACTGCCTGCCCCGCCACGCGTGCCCACGAAGATTCATGCATGCACACCGGATCGGCGGATCCGCGGTGCACCGGTTTCACAAGGCTTGATACAGCCGTAACACTGGCGCGCTATCCTAGAAAGACTGATCGTGCATGGGAAACCGGTCAGAGCTCACATTCACCGGATCGCACACCATGACCACGATCGCGCCAAAGACCATTCTCATCGTCGAAGACGAACCTGACGTTGCACGGCTGGCGACGATCTACTTGGAGAAAGAGGGGTTTCGAACCGTCTACGCGAAAACCGGAGAGGAAGGATTCCAGCTCACCAGGAGCGAGCGTCCAGACATGATTCTTCTGGATCTGATGCCCCCTGAGATGGACGGACTAGAGCTCTGCAAGAAGATCCGGAGCTTGCGAGAGACCGCCTCCCTCCCCGTCATTCTCCTGACCACGAAGACTGAAGAGCCAGACACGATCATCGGGCTCGCACTCGGCGCCGACGACTACGTCACCAAACCCTTCACCCCCAAGAGTCTGGCGGCAAGAGTCAACGCCCTATTCCGCCGCCTCGATCGCACCACCGGCGCGCCGCAAGCGGCGTACAGCTTCGGGCCATTAGTCCTGGATCGTTCACGCCACGAAGTCATCAACGACGGGCAAGAAATCACCCTGACGGCGAAAGAGTTTGGCCTTCTGGAACACCTCCTGCAAAACCCAGGTCGGATACTCACCCGCGACGTTCTGTTGAATGCCGTGTGGGGATACGACTATTTCGGCACCACAAGAACCGTCGACGTACACATCCGGCGCCTGAAACAGAAACTGCCTCTGCTGAATGAGGCGATCGTGGGCGTGAAGTCGCTCGGATACAAACTCATTGAACCACTCCCCAGGCACTAATCTCTTTCGACGCTATATCCGTATCTAGAAATCGAGCGAACCTCTGCCCCTTCCGATTCGTCGTCTCAAGAAGCTTCTCCCGTTCGAGTCTGATTTCGAAGAATCGCATCGAGCCTAATGCGGGATTGGCTCTGCACACGCTTCACATCATCTTTGGCAAGAAGCGGATCGGCAAATGCCTGGTCGGACGGGGCAACGGGGGCCAGCGGAAACATGGTCAAGGCGGAGCGCTTGGCCGCGGCGTTGTTCTTCCAAGGGTTATAGAGCGGGTCACCGACCAGCACCATGCGCCAACTCACCCAGCGACTGGTCAGATAGTAGGACTCGACCAATGAATACTGACCGGTCAGCAGCAGCGCGGCGAATTCGAGCGGCTCTGGGAACGCATCCAGATAAGGTTCCCCGACAGAGCCGAGCGTCGCGGTAATTCCGCGATCCAACGCATTCTTACACCAGCCTGTCTCCTCAGAGCCATGCAGACTGACCGCTTCAGCGGAAGCCATGTGATAACCGATCGCCCCGGGCTGGAAGGTAAACGCATCCTCATACTGCCTCAGCCGATACCAACCCGCATACAGCGCCACATCCGGCGCATCGCCGGGTCGCTGAAACCGCGCCTCAGTGTTGTCGAGTTGCGAGCGGTAGGTAGTGCGCTGCGTGACAAACTGATGCAAGTCCCGCAGGCTTTGATCATACCGCCCATAGGTATCGGACGGCCCCTTGACCGGCAACCCTCGCGCATCCAGATAGACGGTTCCGGCCACCCCCTGCCGCTCCGCCTCCATCGCGCGATCCACCAGCCGGCTCGCCAGATCGGCGGTCGCGGCATCGAGCCGGCTTACCATGAGAACAGGAATCTCCCGACGGCTTCCCCCGGACTTCTTGGCCGCATGATGCAGCGGATTTTCCCGACGCCACCCCGTGGCGTACAGCGACCGATCCCACCACAACAAGCTCAATTCGCTGTCGACGCTCGCGTCGGCATACTCGTCAGACAACTGATTCAATTCCATAGCCGCCAGACCGAACACACCATAGACTCCGTAGATCTGCTCAACCTGGCGATACAACTCCGCCCGCCGGTCGCGAATGGGAAGAGCCACCGATCCCAATAGCAGCTGCAATCCCTCCGCTTGTTGCGCGCGCATCTGCGTGGCGGCATCGCTCTCGGACTCCTGCCCCTTCCGTGGAAATTCATGCCGCAGTTGCGAGAGCCCGGCCACCCCCTGATGATCCCGAACAACCGCCTCCAACCGTGCGGACCACGGCGCATCGGCCGGCGGCTTGAGCTGCCCGACCCGCTTGGCGGAATCTCGAACGGCTTCGTCGATGCGCAGCAAGAAGGCGATGTTGCGTTCATAGGCGATAGGATTCTCCGCCTGCGCTACGGCGGGAGCGGTGGCGGAGTTCCTGGCAATGGCTCCGGCTCGACGCTCAAGCGCCTCCAGTCGCACCCGCGCGGCGCCAAGCCGGTCGGCCGCATCACGACGCCAGCGTTCTTCGTCGTCCGTGAGTCTTGGGGCGGCGACCCGGAGAGGGACGCCATAGACCGTCACAATCACACGAATCGATTTGTGCAAGCCCTGCGCGATAATCGCCTGCCGCAGGGGCGCCACTAGCCGGCGCTCATAGTCCTCCCGACTCATAGTGTCGGCGAGCGGGAGATCCAATTTGGCGATACTCTGCGGAGAGATTCCCCGGCGCAAGGCATAATGCTCGGCCACCATGAGGCTGTCCGGGCTATTGGCGTTGGCGACGAGCATCACCTGATGCGCTGAGAGTTCCGCGCGGGCCAGCGGATCATCAAACACGAAGACTAGGCTGACAAGAATGGCCAACAGGCCGATGACACGAATCGAAGCGGATATAGAAATCGCCGCTGCCGCCGTCTTCATGCGCAGTCCTTCCTTCATCGCCACGCACCACACCGGCAGAGTAGGACAGGATGATTCCGGCCAAGTGAGACGTGGATCGGGTCCCGGGTAGCTCAGAAGAAAGGGAGTATCCGGAGCGCGGCCGTGCCGAACGAACCATCAAGAGAACGCCCCAAACACAATCTACAAGCAGGCCCGTAGGCGCTGACTATAATACTTCGCCACGCCTTTGATCCATCCCGGCGAGCTGAAGGAACCCATGCCCCATCCCGGACTGAGGCGGCGAAGACGGCTCTCGACATCCCGAAATTCTGGATCTTTCTTATGAATGGTCGTGTACAGTTCGAGCGCGGCCTGAGGCCGCTGGAGGATCTCCAAGGTGCGGGCGAGGAAATAGCGAAGATTGAGCCGCTCGCTCTCGGTTCCCTGGCCGCTTTTCAAGAGGGCCACAAGTTCCTTAGCCGCATCCTCGTGCCGGCCAACCTCACTGAGGCACACCGCAACTTGAGACATCGCCCGAACCTGCTGCGGCACATCCGTCGCCGCTCGTTCAAACGCATCAATCGCCTGCTTGTACGATCCAGCTTGTTTGAACGCAAGCCCCTGCTCGTAATACGACTGCTGCGACGGGGCAGGCGGCTCAGTCGACGGCTGGGATGGCGCCTCTGTCTGTCCGGGCGTCGGAGCCACCGAAGCCACTGCCGCAACCTCCAACTCCTCGGCGACCGCATCCTCCGGACTCAGCAGATCGCTCAACGGATGCGGCGCGACCGGCAGAATCCCGCCCGCCCGCCGGTCGTTGGTCGCGCGCCAAACGATGTGGGCGGTCACGAGCGCCGCTCGTTCCGCATAGCCATAGGCAAGAGACACATCGCACACTTGATTGATCAAACGGGCATTGCCGCCGGTCAGGCGATGCACCATGACCGAGGCCTGGGTCGTCATGACCGATCGGGCGCCGCCCGCCATCGCCATGCGGTGCCGAATATAGGACGGCGTTTCATCCTCACCGAGCGCCTGCAAATGATAGTCGACGGAAATACGCTGAGCGAATTGGACGAGATCGTCGCGTTGGAGCAAACCCCGGAGACCCGGCTGGCCCGACAGCACGATCTGCAACGGCTGATTCCGCCCGTTGTTCACGTTCGACAGGAGGCGCAATTCTTCCAGCATGGCCGGACCGAGATTCTGCGCTTCATCCACCACGAGAACGACCCGCCGCTGGCGCTGATGCTCACGGCCGATGAAGGCCGCAAACGTCTTGAACAACTCGACGCTGTCCATGCCCTTCCCGTCGAGATTGAACGCCATCAGCACCCACGGCATCAGACTTCCCAGACCGGCGTGCGTGTGCGAGAGCACCCCCAGCGTCACTTCGTGCTGAGACTGCTCCAGAATCGTGTTCAGCAGAGTTGTCTTGCCGGTTCCCGGATCGCCAGTGATGACCGTGAAGATGGCCCGGTTGAATAGGCCATACTCCAGCAAATTCAGCGCCGTCTTGTGCTGCTTTCCCAGATAGAGAAAGCGAGGATCCGGCACCAGCGTAAAGGGATTGGTTCGAAATCCGTAAAACGATTCGTACATACAAGCCTCGCAGGCAGTCGGTTAATTTGCGGCCAGCGCGCGCATGGCATCGACGTTCCGTTGGTCTTTCCCCGATTGATTCAAGACCGTCCCGAGCACCGGCACCGCCCCGCGCACCAGGGCCAGCGACTCTTTAATATCGTGCCGGGTGGTCATCCCCTCTCCGGCCACCAGCAAGAGCGCATCCAGCGAAGGCGCGAAGGCCAGCACATCCGAACTGACCAGCAATGGCGGCAGGTCCACCACGATGACCCGGGCCGGATAGCGATGCTTCACATCCGTGATCAGCGCCGACATCCGCGTGGACGTCAGCACCTCGGCGGACCGTTTGATCGGACGACCGCCGGGGAGCACGACCAACCGCCCCAACCCCGGATGGATCAGAATCTCTTCCAACGGACAATCTTCCAACACATAGTCCGCCAGCCCCTGGCAATTCCCGAATCCCAGCAAAGTATGGATGACGGGGCGTTTCAAGTCGGCATCGATCAACAGCACGGTCTGCGTCGTTTCCATCGCCAGGGTAATGGCGAGGTTCAACGCCGTCAGCGACTTCCCTTCCTGCACTCGCGGGCTCGTCACCCCGAGGACATTCCAGTGATTCTCCCGTAAGCGATGCAGCACCTGCGTGCGCAACAACTGATACCCTTCGGCAAATTCCCCCCGATCGTACGCCGCTACAACGCGGTGACGCCGCAACACCTCTTCCCGGCACTCCACCACGCGCGTCTTGGAGTACACGATCGGCGGCGGAATCTGCCGGGAAGACGGATAGGGTTCGGAGCGCCCTCCGGCTCCCTGCCGGGATTCCTGCTTATACTGTTCGATGGCGTGCGAGAGTTCTTCCATGCGTCTTCTCCTTATCCCAATCAGGACAGACCGAGTTTTCTGAGCGCGGCAAACCAGGCGATATCGAGAGGCAGCCAGAGATAGTGCGCCACGACCGCGGCGATCACCACCGCTCCGGCTCCCGCCCACTGCCAATAGCGGCGGCGGCGTATCACACCCAAGACCTCCTCTTCCATCGGCAAATAACGAATGACCGCCAGCGGGGCCGTTCCTGCCGCAAGACCCAACTGATGGGGCGTGCGAATGGTTTCGTCCAACTGTTCGGCCGCCGCCCCGGCTCCTACCCCGCCGGCCACCGCGAGCAACCCCGTAAGAATCAAAATAACCGGCCGGTTCGGACGCTCCGTGCGCTCAGGAAGGTCGGCGGGATCGATCAGGGAGAATCGTTCTCCCTTGCGCTGGATTTCGAGCCCTTCCGAAACCTGGGCCTCCATCAGGCGGGAGCGAATTTCCTGATACTTGTGCGCCGTGCCCTCTCGATCGCGCATCAAGTCCTGGTATTCCGGTTCCACTTCCGGCAGGCGCTCGACCCGTCTGGCCATCTCCCCGGCGCGCTTCTTCAGCGAGACCTTGGACTTTTGAAGCGCCTGGAGCGAGGCCGACGTGGACGCGAGTTGAGACTGGATGTTGATATACGCCGGATTCTCCGGTTTGAACTGCGCCGTCCTGGGCGGGCGTTGCGCCATCTGCGCCAAGTCTCGCTCCAGACCCGCCACCACCTGTTGCGTACGGGTGACGTCCGGATGATCCGCGCCATAGCGCTCCATCAGCGTCGCCAATCGGGACCGCTCTCCCTCCAATCGCTTCGGGACATCCTCTCCCGGCGCATCGCCCCCCGTTTCCCGCTCCAGAGCCGCAAGCTCTTGCTTCATCTTGATGATGTCCGGATGGTCCTCGGACAAGTACCCGCTCGCGCTGGCATATTGCGCGCGCAACGCCTTGAGCCGCTCCCCCGAATCGAAGATCCGCTCGCCGCTAGCGGCAATCATGGGCGTGTTGGGTTTCAGCGTCGCCAACTCGCCTTCCAGAAACCGCTTGCGCTCTTCGAGACTCCGAATGTCCCGATCGACATCGATCAGTTCCCGGTCCGCTTGATTCAGCAATTGCATATTGAGCTGAGTGAGTTCGGGCAAGGCTCCATCGGCCTTCTGCTTCACCACCGCAATCTTCCCTTCGAGCACTTCGATGTGACGGGCAAGATTTTCGGCTTCCTGCTTCAAGAACGCCGTCGTCTGCTGCGCGTGGCGCTCCCGCGACTTCAGGTTTTCCCCCAAGAATAAATCCGTCAGCTCGTTCGTCACCTTCTGGGCCAGGGCCGGGGTTTCTCCGTCATAGGCCAGCGTGAACGCGATCGTCGCCTGGGTCGGAGTCTGGGTGCGCTTATCGACCACTTTGACGTTGATCACTTCGATCTGAATATCCTTAATGAACTGCTGCAAAACCTCCTCGGTCGGACTTCCCTTCCTGAGCCGTTGGTACAGCCCGTACTGCTCTACAATTCTCCACAAACTGGCCCGGCTCATGACTTGCTGCTTGATCGTTTCAATCCGCTGATCGGCGTAACTGGTGATCGTCGAACGAACCAGATCGGCGGGAATCTCCTGCTCCTCAATGAGGATCGTCGCCTTCGACCGGTACACCGGAGGCCACAGAAACGCCGTGGCCAGGCCGATGACCGCGATAATCGACACGGCGGACACAATGACCGCCCGGCGGCGGCGCACCATCTGCCAGAAATGTTTCACACTGTGACCTGCGTCGATCGACCGATCTGCTCCGAGGAACTGCGCCATCGCCATAACAACCTCTCCTTAACGCCCGACCGACAACTTGGGCGGATAGTACGTCAACATCACCGTCGTCGCGCTTCCAAACGCCCGTTCGCCGAAGCTCTCCACCTCGCGCTGCCCATACGTATAGGCGGCATCCACCGACCACCACTGATTGAATTTCCAGGTCAACCGAGGCGTCACATTGATATAGCGGTTTTCAGGAAACGTGAACGGGACCGCTTTCGACGCAATGGAAGACGCCAGCACCACCTGCGCATTCACCGACGCGGTCAACCGGTCCGTCAGGCTATGCGACACATTCAGCCCGACCCGCTCGGTTTTCAGCAGCAGGCCGAATCCGCTCGGATTGATTTCACGGCTTACGACGACTTCCGCAAATCCGGCATCCCATTGCTTCCGGACATTGGCGTTGGCCACCCACAACGTTTGCGTATCCGTAAGCCGCTCCGGTCCGGCTGAGATGCTGGAGGACACCAACTGCGGCCCTCCGGTCACCGTTGCCGTCAGCGTTTCAGTAAACGCATGCGACCATGAGACTTGCGCGCCGACGATATGCGATCGCAGCGCGCTGGCCGTGGACACGCTGAAGTTCGTGTACACCCCCGTCACTTGCACGCGATCGTTTTCGGTCGGTTGGTACGCCAGTCCCGCGGATCCGGTCTGCACCTGATAATCCACCAACCCCAACCGCGCACCGTCCTCGTACGTGGCTTTGGAATACTGGTAGGAGGCTTGGAGAGACAGCCGTTCCGTGAACGCATGCGACCACGACGGCGCCAAGTTCCACACATTGCGCTGGGTGAAGCTGAGCACGACACCGGTCCGCAAGAGTTCCCCCATCAACGTATTGTCTCTCGTAAACCCGCCGTCGAACCCGAACGTTTCCCGGGCCAGCCCATACTTCACGGAGAGCGGAAAATAGAGATTGAGCAGGTCCTGATTCCGGCCGCCGTAGTAGCGCACCACATCGGCCGCCGCCTTCCCGCTGACCTCCAGATTTTCCGTCGACCCGGCGAACCGGATACCCGGCGAGACCCAGTGCCCGTAGACCGGCTTTTGCGAACCGGCCACCAGCAGAAGATTGCTGTTGTACTCACCTTTCACGCCCAGCGACGGTTCGGCCGACCACTCTGCCGCGTCCCCGTTCAGGACAAGCCCGCCCGCGCAGCAACTGCCTCCCACCAACGCCGCCGTCACAAGCCATCGCCACATCATAGATCTACATCGTTGCGATGGAGGGTGATCCCTCAAGGAACCATGACCACATCACCGCGCTGCAACAGCGCATTACGCTCCAAGTTCTTTCCCTGCTTCAGGTCCCCATAGGGAACGGGAATCGACCGTTGCTCCCCGTTGATCCGCCGGATGATGCGAATATCGTTTTCAGACGCAAACGGCGTCAGACCGCCGGCGAGGCTCAATGCCTGTAAGACATCCGTCGTGTGACCGATCATGAACTCGCCGGGCTTATTGACGCGGCCCAACACATAGATCCGATAGCTCAACACTTTGGTCGCCGCGACCGAGACATTCGGGTTGGGAATAAACTTCGCCAGCCGCTTGGCGATGTCCGCGCGCACCTCTTCAACCGTCCGCCCCGCCGCCTGCACTTCACCCACGAGGGGAAACGATACAAACCCGTCAGGCCTGACGACGACTTCTTTGGTCAGGTGTTCATCTCTCCAGACGGCAATCGCCAGCACGTCTTCCGCCCCCAGGAGATACTCGGCACCGGCCCCGGATACGGGTGTCGTCCCTGACATATTCGGAGACTCGACCGTGCCGCACCCGGCGCTCCAAAACAGCAGCCCTCCGAGCAACATCCGGAACAGCGCCCGCGCAATGAGTGACAACTGTGTCCTCTTATCCATCGATCTTTGCCAGCATAGATTTGGCCTCTTCAAACCAGGGATAGGACTGTTTAGATTCAAGCGCCTGACTCAACAGCTGCCGCGCCTCGGCCTTCTCACCCGACTGCACATAGGCCACCCCCAGGTGATAGCTGAGCACCGGATGGCTCGGCGCCTTGGCGAGCGCTTGTTTGAGCAGCCGGAGCGCATCCGGCTGATGCCCCAGCTTGAGATGCACCCACCCGAGCGTATCGAGGAGATAGGCATTCGAGGTCTGGGTTTCGAAATCCCGGCTCAACAGAAGCGCCCGCTGCAAACTGTCCGCATCCCCCTTCCGATCGACCAGAAGCGAGGCCAGATTGTTGGCGGCCAGCAGCGACTTCGGGTGGGATTTGAGCACCAGGTCGTACTGCGCCATCGCCTCGTCGATGAGGCCTCGCCCCTCCAGACTGGTCGCCAGCATCACCCGCAGCTGTTCATTATCCGGACTCGCCTCCAACGCCTTTTTGAGCGCCGCATCCCCGGCAGCCATATCCTGCTTGGCGTAGCGGAACTGCGCGAGATGCACCCAGGGGGTCGTCCACGACGGATTGATCTGCGTGGCCGCTTCGAACCGCGCCATGGCAGGCTCGGCCTCCCCCTTCATCAACAACATTTCACCGAGAAACCCCGCTGCAAACGGATGTTTCGGCTGTTCGGCGACCATCGTTTCGAGCCGGGCTTGCGTGTGTTGCAGGGCTCCGCGCTGGACCCCGAGACGGACCAGCGCGAGAAGCGGTTCAGCCGCGAGCGGCTGTTCTGTCAACGCCCGGTTGAACGCAGCCTCCGCTTGATCCCATTGCTGTTGCGCCGCGGCCATCTGGCCTTCCGCCAAATCGACCTTGGCGCGATCGGCTCCAGCGGAACGGAGACGGGTCAGCGTGTCCTGCGAACGGTCCCAATCCTTCTCCTGCATTTGAATCTGGAAGAGGAGGCCCAAGAACGTGAGGTTGCCCGGATCGCGGGCCAACAATGGGTCGAGCCGCTTCCGCGCCTCCTTCAACTGGCCGCCGGTGACGTCCAGTCCCACCAGCATCATCTGGGCCTCGGACAGGGCCGGCGACAGGGCGACGGCCTTCTCCAAGCTTTCACGCGCCAGCGCGAGGTCGCCGCTCAATAATTGCGCGCGCCCCAGCAGGACGTGCACTTCCGCCGCTTCAGCCGCATCCTTCAAGACCGATCGAAAATCCTGAGCCGCCGCCTTCCCGTTCCCGCGCTGCAACGCGATCTTCCCGCGCAGCAACAAGGCATCCGATGAAAGAGGATTGTCTTTGAGAATCTGCTCCAGCGCCTGCTCAGCTTTGTCCTGCCGTCCCGCTGCCAGTTCCAGGCCAGCCAGTTTCACTTGCGCATCCAAGCCTTCCGGTTTTCCCGAAAATTCTTTACGGATAGCCTCATAGACCGATTGCGCTTTTTCCGGCTGTTGCGTCCGCTCATAGAGCGTGCCCAGCGCAAACCGGATCTTCGCGGAACGGGGCAGATCTTCCTGGGCCTTCCGCAATTCGGTTTCCGCTTCGGCGGATCCACGCCGTTGCGCCAAATACTCCGCGAGGGCCAGGCGCCGGACATCGCTGTCCGGATCGAGCTGCGCCGCCTCGCGCATGACGGCCTCGGCCTGCGCATACTGTTGCTGTTGGTCGAAAATGGCGACGCGACGAAGCCGGTGATCGAGCACCTTCGGTTCGAGCGCAATGACACGCTGCAACGCTAGATCCGCCTCGGCCGGATTGCCGGCCCGCACGTAGACCAACACCAGCGCGCCTAGCAATTCGACGTTGTCGGGGTGCGCGTCCAATACCTGCCGAAGCACCGCCACCGCGTCCGCCGTCCGCTTGCGTGACGCGTACAACGAGGCCAGCAACTGCGCAGCATCGATATCGGCCGGCGCGGCCGCCCGCAGCTGTTCCGCCTGCGTCGTCGCCTCTTCCACTTGTCCACCCACGGCCACCGCAGCGATTTTGAGCGAGCGCGCTCCCACATGGTCGGGCTGCAGAGCCAGCACGCGATCCGCCGCCTGATCCACCCGCTCCAACGCCCGCGCTTCGAGAAAATACTTCCCCAGTTTGATCCAGGCGCGATCATGCGCGGGATTCAACTCCACCACCTGCTGATATCCCGTCACCGCATTGCGCCAGTTCTTTTCCTTTTCCTCCACCTGCGCATAGAGAAAGTAGGCCTCCGCATCTTTCGGATCGATCTTGAGGACATTCCGCAAGGCCACCCGGGCCTTGGGATAGTTCCCTTCTTGAAAATATTCTTGCGCGCGCAGCCGGTATTTCGCCTTGCGTTCTTCCGGACCGCCGCAGGCCACCAGGCTGACCGCCGTAATCGCCGTCACGACGCCCATCAGATATCGATTCATGACCATTCCCTCCTCACCTCTCCGTTCCCGTCATGCCCACCACACCCGAACCGCCAGACCGCCCAGCATCGCGGCCGTCAGCCACCCAAGCCGAGTCACCATGGCCTGGTGCATCTGGAGCAGGAGCTCAAACGCGAAAAACAACACGATCAGCGTCGCGGTCACCACGCTCAACTGGACGGCGCCGACCGTCAGGTCCGAGAGAAACGGCATCACCACCGCCAGAAAGACGATCAGATAATCCAACGGCGTCGTCTGGAATCGCGCATCGCCCATCCATCGAATCGTGAGGACCACGAGCACCGCCAGGGCGGCGCCCCCCAGCGTCAACGGCGACAGCCACTCGGCCGGCGACTGGCGTGACGACATCTGCGCGTAGTACACCGCGCAGGTGCTTCCGATATAGAGACCGACCCGCACGGCGAATGCCGTGCCGCGCGCAATCACCAGACTCCCCAACACAACAGCGGCGAGTCCGGCAGCGATCAGCCCAACTTCCGCGGGAATCTTTCCCGGCGTCGCCAGACAGGCGAGAAGATACAGGGGCACGAACAGCGTGAGCCCTTGCAGCGGCCATGCACGCATGGCGTCGGGAGCAACTCCGGCTGCCGGAGCCTCCCCGGACGGAACGGCTGCGGGGGTCGGACTCGCCGACCGCCAAGAAGACCAGACAAATACGGACAGCACCGCCGTCGCAAAGACCGCATAGACTCCCAGGAGCATCGCGTCGCTTTGCCAGCGCAGCACAACGGCGCACAAGACCGACAACCCCTGGGCCAGATAGATGACCGTCACAGCCTGCCGGTGAGACAGACCCATGGCCAAGAGTTTGTGATGCAGATGGTTGCGGTCTCCGACAAATGGCGACCGGCCTTGCCAGAGACGCTGCCCCATCACGCCGACGGTATCGAGCAGAGGAATGCCCCAGAGAAACAGCACCAGCAGCGGGCTGTAGGGCGCGCGGGCCGGATCGATCAATAAAATCGCGGCCACGGCGAGATAGTGCCCGAGAAACTGACTCCCGGCATCACCCATAAACACGCGAGCCGGATAGGTGTTGAACCGAAGAAATCCCAGAAGACTGCCCAGCACCGACACCATCAGCACCATCAGCATTTGGTCGTTCGCCTGGTAGGCCAGATACGTGATCCCGGTGAAACTGATCAACGACAATCCGCCGGCCAGCCCGTCGAGGCCGTCGGCAAGATTCACGGCGTTCGTCATCCCCACGATGATGACCATGGTGATTGTCGCCGCGGCCCAGAGCGGGAGCGCCTGATCGTCGACGAAGGGGATCGCGGTCACTCGCACACCGGCATAGGCCACGACAATCGCCGCCGCCAGAATCTGTCCGGCAAATTTCATCCGATGGTCGAGACCGACCCGGTCGTCCCATATACCGAACAGCAAAATCACCACGCCGCCCAGAAGGCTGGCAAGGATCATCCGGTCCTGTGGCGCCCACAGCAAGACCGCCGCGATCGTGCCGGCCCCCAGAGCAATCCCGCCCACCTTGGCGATCGGCTCCGCATGCATCCGGCGGTCGCGCGGCACATCGATGAACTGAAAGCGCCAGGCCGAGGCCGTCAGGGCCGGGATCAGCGCCATGCAGATCAACAGCGAACCGATGAAACTGAAGAATAATACGGTCGACATCACCACAGACTCATATGCCTTTTCTTAATCGGGCACATAGGCCGGCAGCAGCGGCTGGACGGCCGCCGCCATCTGTAGCACCCGCTGATCCGCCGCGCCTTCCGATTCGCCGGGCTGCACCGGAGCCACTAACCGGACCAGGGCTCCATCTGTCCGTTTCATCGTCAGAGCATCCACAAATAGGAAAAACTTTACTAAATACTCACTCGCCACCAATCGGTGCCGTTGCTTGAACCAATAGAGCACCACTTGTTTTTGCCCACCCTTCTGGATCAGAACTCGGTTCGCTCGAAATGGGATCCCAGCCTTCACGTCACCGGGCACAGCCACCTCATTGAGCGACGTAATTTCCCAGCCATCACCGGGAATACAGGCCTTCGGGGAATGCACGGCCCACCCTTTTTCCTGCGAGCGGTAATAGGCGGCATACACATTGATCGGGCCGCCGGCTCCTTGATAGTTGGCGAGCAAATAGTCGTCGAACCGCAGCACATCCACATACATGCGCTCCATCACGACCGATTCACCCTGCCGTCCGGCCAATTGCATGGGAAAATCGACAAACTTCTGGCGCGAGGGCGCCGTGTGGCCCTGTCCGTCAGCACGAAACGATATCGACATGGCCATCGTCACGGCCAGAAGTCCGATGCAGGCGACAGCCGGGCCGCTCATGAGACCTACGGCGTGACCGGAAGACACCGCCGCCGCCGGGCGTGCGCCAGGCCGATCACTATCCGGCGCCGATCCGTCGCCGATCTTCCCCAGCAACCACATTTCCGCACTGAGTATCGCCAGACTCAAGACGAAGAGAAGCCAGCCTTCAAACAGGTGCATGAACCCTTCGGCCGCGCCCTGACCGAATCGATCGACGAGGACCCCGATCAATCCGATCCGGAGACCGTTTAAAAGTACGGCGAGAGGAATCGCCGAGGCGACCAAGACGACCCGCTTCCATAAACGCTTTTGGAACAGATAGGCGCTCAGCAAAGTGAGCGCGATCAATGGAATGAGATACCGCAGGCCGCTACAGGCTTCGACCACTTGCAGCTGGATCGGGCCGAGGTCGATGACATTGCCCTCGCGGAAGGCCGTAACCCCGATCGCTTGCAACACGCCGATACCTAAAGAAGAGGACATGAGTTGGAGCGAAGACGAGACATTGGTTTGCAGCATCTGCGGCAAGGGGATCATGGTAAGGAGATACCCGAGGGGAAACGCCATCTCCCGCGTCGCGCGAGGACCGGTGACCGCTAACACTAATCCGACGATCACTAACCACAAGGAGAGTTGCTGCAACGAATACATCGTGGAGAAACCACCGAAGACATAGAGCGCAAGACCGAGCGCGGCAGGAAGGAGGCCCCACCAGGACGACGCAATACCGGCTGCCGCAATCCGTTCGCGCCGCCACCAAATGAGGGTGGCCGTGATGACGGGGACGAAGAATCCGTGGCTGTAGTTGTCGTCCTCCATCCACTGCGTCACCAAATACTTCAGACTCTCGGCATAGGCGACGCCGAACAGCACCAGGATGAGTGCCGCCGCGCCCCAGAGCAGGAGCGGCCGCTGGCGCGGTATTTCCCGGCCGGAGACATCGGACAGCGCCACCCCGCTAGTCTGCATGGCCGTCGCTCCGGACAATTCCATTTCGTGCCGCTGCCCCATCGCTCCTCAAGAAAAGTCTCGCCAGCCGGCCAGTTCCAACAGGACAAGCCCCACGAATTGCGTCCCTCCGATCATGACTCGCTTCCACAATCGGCGCGGCTCGCAGGCAAACCGCCAGAGCCACTCAAATCCCATGTCACCGACCCACTCGGGCGCGCGCTGCACAGTGCCAGCCAGAAACTTGAACGCGGCGCCGACGCCGAGCACCAACGGCACGTTCAGCCGATGGCGATGGGTATAGATCCACTGCTCTTGCTTGGGGAGCCCGAGTCCCACCCACAACACATCCGGCTTCGCGTCGTTGATCCGCTGGATCGCAGCCTCATCTTCTTCCTCCGTCATCGGGCGAAACGGCGGCGAATAGGCTCCTGCCACCGTGAGCCCTGGATACTGCTGCGTCAGATTGGCCGTCAGACGCTCAAGCGTCCGATCGGTATCGCCGTAAAAATAATGTCGGAATCCGAGGCCCTGGGTGCCGAAGAAGAAAGCCTTCATCAGGTCGGTGCCTGCAACGCGGGAGCGCACGGCTCCACCCTTCCACTGCGCCACCTTCACTAGCGAGATGCCGTCAGGAACAGTCAGATCCGCCTGCCGAACCATGCGCCGAAAGTCGGCCCGATTGTGCGCCTCGACGACCGCGTGCATGTCGGCCACCACGACCCAATGGGGGCGGAAGCGCTCATGCATGACCCAATGCGTCATCACCGACACGACGTCGGGAAGTTGAATCATATGCACGGGAAGTCCGAGAATCGGCACTTGGCAGAATCGACTCGCTTGCTCTTGCTCAACCGCCGCTGAAGCCATCCCTGACCTCCTTGTGTGACTCACAACGCCCGATCCATGGGTGAGCAAGTCTAGCGAGTCTGTCCCTTCGACAGGCCACGCCAACCTCAAGTTTGTGTTAACGGATCGTTAAACTGTGACAAGGCGGCGCACACGAATCTGAGCGAGTGAAGACCGGTCGGAAGACAGAAAGACTGTCGGCTAGCGGGGTTGAGAAGCGCTGATTGAGGGTCGCCGATGCGTCGACGCGTCGGTCAAAACATCTTGAAACAGGTGGAGCATCTGTTCGATGTGCCCATCTCTTGAAAAGACAGCCTGACAGCGGCGCCGGGCGGCCTTTCCGAGTCGGAGACATTCGTCCGGGCGTTCCATGAGCCAGAGCAATTGCCGGGCGAGATCGTCGGGATCGTTACACTGAACTTCGAGACCGCTGTCTCCATGCACCACCGTCTCCCGCAAACAGCCCTGATTCGTGAAGATGATAGGAAGTCCGGCGGCCATGGCTTCCAATACCACGAACGGCTGCCCCTCTCGCTGAATGCCGGGAAAGACGAAGAGATCGGCGGACCGCAAC
Source organism: Nitrospira lenta (assembly GCF_900403705.1). NCBI lineage: Bacteria > Pseudomonadati > Nitrospirota > Nitrospiria > Nitrospirales > Nitrospiraceae > Nitrospira > Nitrospira lenta. Next base: position 79,718 of record NZ_OUNR01000001.1, read on the forward strand.
AGGCTCCGCTTCTCATCACCGGACACTTGTCCGGTGAAGGTGACATACCGCCCCAACCCGTGCTGCGCGATATATCGTTCAGCTTCTGCGCGATGGTCTTCGTGTGACCAGGGACCGGCCAATATGAATTCCACATCCTGGCGGGAACGCAGAACGGCGGGAATCGCGGCCAGCAGTACCAGCGTGCCTTTCATGCGATTCAGGGTGTTGAGGTGCAGAATACGCCATGGCTGAGAAGACACCGGCGGCGCCCGGTCGATCCACTCATCGACGCACTCCACACCGTTGGGAACGACGGCAATCCGGTCCGCAGGCAGCAGCCCGTCGAATTCTGATCGCAGCTGGTCTCCCAGGACAATCGCCTTCGTCACTCGCGCCAGCACCACTCGCGCGTAGCCTCGCATCGGAAGCGACCGGCTTCGATACCACGCCTGCAATGCGCCGCTGTGCAAATGGACGACCACGCGAGCCCCGAACAACCACGCCGGCCAGAGAAAGAAACTGTCCCGCAAAAACCCCACTGTCGTTTGAGAGAGGACGAGATAGACGACCTGCGGCCGGGTGCGCATCAGGAGACGAAGGAGCCGCGCCCATTGCCCAAGAAACAACCAGACATCCTGGAGATCCGGTTGATTCACATGGCCGATCCCCCGGCGGTCGGCAAGCTCCAGGTGGGTCACATCGTACGCCTCCATGAGCTTCGACTGTAGGAGCGTCTGCACGGCGACCGACACGCCATGAAACGGCGGCGGGGTCGGACCGATGATCAGCAGCTTCGGCTTGTCAGACATGTCGCCCTTAGTCCCCTCACGGATTTCCCTCCTGGCCTTCTACCATCGGAAGCCAATCGGATCGACCCATGAGGCTTCGCATGAACTCCACGATACGAGCGGCGGACGGCACCGCATCGAAGGCCCGCACATGTTCGTATCCGGCGCGGCCCATGCCGACGAGATCGCGGCGAGGAAGATCGAGCAGTTTGACGATGGTCTCCGCCGACGCGGCTGCGGCATGCGGATCAATCGACACCCCCGTCACTCCCTCCTTGATCAGATCGCGCGTGGCGGCGGCATGCACGGACGATACGACCGGCAGGCTTGCGGCCATGGCTTCGCTGAGTACCAGTCCGAACGCATCGTACAAGGTATGAAACACGAACAGATCCGCACAGGCGAGATACTGCGGGAGGTCTTCGGACTGCACGTACCCTTCAAAAAACACATGGGGAATGCGCTGTTCATCAACCATCCGTTCCAACGAAGCCCGTTCCGGCCCATCGCCGAGCATCACCAGACTGACGTCCGGACGAACCTGTGCAGTCCGGCGATAGATCTCCAGCATTTCCCGGCAGCCCTTCCGGGCAATGAGCTGGCCGATGGACAGCAGAACCACGCCGGGATAGCGGCTCCGGAAGGCCTGATAGCCGGAACTCCGCCTGACGGCGTCCGTTTGTTCATGAATCCTCGACACATCAAATGGCATGACCGCCCGCAAGACCCGGCGCGGCGGCGCCCCGTAATGCACAAACGCCTCGCGCGCTACCGAAGATTCCGCAATCGATCCGTGAGCCGACCCGATCACGAAATGCCTGATCCACCGCCGGAGGCGAGACGACTCGGCGCCATCCTGCAACGTCAGATGCGTCCAGGCCACATACTTCTTTCCAAACAGCCGGCAGTAGACGAACGCCGCCACATTCGCCGCGGCAAATCCTCCGCTCAGCACCACGTCTGGATTCAGCCGCCGCAGTGCCCGAATCACTCCATAATTGAGATGAATCGAGACATCGGCCCGGCGCGGTCGAAGGTGAAATCCAGGCAGCACCTGCACCTCGAACGGGATCGCCCCCAGCTCCCATTGACGATTTTCTTCCCGCTCAGCCATCAAGAGAACCGTCAGCCGGTCCACCTGCCCGGCCATCGCCGCAAACAGCGGGATACGATAGGGGGTCAGAATATTCGTGACGATTGCGAGCTTCATTTCGCCCCCCTATTCACGGCCTGGAACGCCCATCGCGCGCCGGTTCCGGCTACCGCCAGCCGTCTCCGGATTGCGTCAACGTCGATAATCCCGGCCGTGACCAACACCGCCAGATGCACCAGAACATAGCTGCCGAACAGCCATGGATCGTCGCTCAGCGGAAACATTCTGATGCCGATCACGTACATACAGGAGGGTGCGAACAACGCCGCCCATTGCCGACCACTGAGCACCCGAATCTCCGGGAACAGGAATCGAAACATGAAGAGGTTAGAGAGAGAGAAGAGCCCATAGCCTGCCGCCAGCGACCAGGCAGCTGCTTGAGGCTGGCCGGGGGCCAGCAGCCAGAACACGCCGCCCTGGACGAGCAAGACTGCGACCTGGACGGCGGCGCTATACCACGACCGCCCGGATCCTTCGATTGTTTTATAGAGCGCCTCCGTCGCGTAGTACACGGCGAACCCGGCACACATCACCGGAAGCACCAACCCGGAAGCAAGGTCGCTCCTGCCCAACCAGCGCTGCATCACCGGCTCGGCGAATAATGCGACTCCGATCGCGCCGGGCAACAACGCCCCGAGGGTCCAGCCGATCAGCGGACGCAGCAGGTCGGCGAGATCCTGATGCCGTCCCGCCAGCAAAGCTGCCGCGCCGAAAAGACCGAGGAGCGGCATCGTCACAACCGACATCAGTTGCGTACATATCTTGTACGCAATATCGAAGCTCGCCACTGATGCCAAGTCGGAGGATCGCGCGATCAGGACTTTGTACATCGGCTCGCGCAGCGCGATACAGATTGCGGCGACCTGTATGCCCAGACCGAATCCCGCCATGGAACGCACAGACTCGTTGAACAATCCGTACCAGCGGAGGGTGATATGCGGAAACCGTCGTCGGACCGTCCAGAAGAACGCTCCAAAAATAAACACATTCCCACAGAGGCCAGCCCATCCAAGCCCGTACACCGTCGGATCGACAGCGAGCGCAATCAGCGTCGTGGCGAAATGCACGCCCAACCACGCCAAAAAAATCAGTTGGGATCGGAAGAGCTCCTGATACCCTTCGACGACCGCCTGATACGGCAACGCAAGGAGGCGCCAGACCAATCCGGCGATCGTCACCCACAAGACGAAGACGGCGGCCTCCTGGAGAGACGCCGGGACGTTGAGCAGGGCCGGAAACGCCGTCGCCCCCCATGCCGCCGTTCCCATCACCAGCAACAACGCGATGGCAACATAGCCCCAGAGCGTGACGGAGAAGCACCGCCGAACCTCGTCCGGCTGCTCACGATGCGTCGCGACGTGATAGACCAGGCTATCTTTGAGACCGAAATCTGTCATGTTCATCAAACTGATGACCAGCGTGCTGAACGTCCAGATGCCGAACTGTTCCGGACCCAAGGCATGCAGTACCGCCGGCGTGAGCACCAGATAGACCGGGATCGCCAGGGCGACCCGCAACAGGCCCGCCATCGATCCATGAAATAACTGCTGCTGGAGGGCCGATACATTCATTGAAGTCTAGGTTCGAGGTCGCAGGCAACCGGCTGCATGAGGTTCAGATAGCCGGTCATGAACCGGCCCGTCGCAAACTCCCGTTGCGCATGCAGCCGCGCGCGCGCACCCATACCGCGTGCATCGGCTGGCCGGTCGATCAGCCATTGCAGCCGTGCGGCAAGATCCACGGCGTTGCCCGGCTCATATAATAATCCGCACTCTCCGTCGACGATCAATTCGGGATGGGAGCCGGCCTCGGCGATCACGACCGGAAGCCCCGCGAGCATCGCCTCGACGACCGCGATGCCGAATCCTTCGTCGACGCAGGGATTGACATAGAGATCCATCACTCCAAGCAAATCCCCAGGATCCCGATACCCGGCGAATCGCACCAGCGCCTCCAGATGCCGCGTTCGCACGAGCGCCTCCAGCCGTGCGCGCTCAGGCCCGTCGCCGACCAGCACCAATTTGACGTGAGGGTTGGATCGTCTCAGGAGGTCGATCGCCAGAATCAACGACGACTGATCGCGCTCCGGAATCAGCCCGCCGATATGTCCGATGACCAGATCGGTCTCGCTGAGGCCGAGTTCTGTTCGAATCGCGTGCGCAGGCGTGGTTGCCAGGCGTTCTACCACAGGGTCATGGAGATGGCAGAGCCGGCCGGCAATGCCGGGATAGGCCGCTTGAATCGTGCGCAGTGTATAGAGTGAATTACAAATGACCCGGTCGACCCGGGGCATGATAGCCTGGGCCGCAAGCCGCCCGATGCCCTGGCGATAGTGCGCGCTGCTGTGTTCATGATGAATGAGCGGAAGGCCGTGCCGTTTGGCCGCGAGATAGCCCGTAATCAATCCGCGGGTATGATGCGAACACACCACATCCGGCCGCTCCTCTTCGATGGCCCGGTCGAGCGCCCGGACAATGCGCACCGGCGAAACCGAGCCGACTTGACGGACAGGCGAACCCAATCGACTGACGACCTCGTCCAACGCCGCCGGCTGAAACACGATGAAGACCAACCGGCCCCGCTCCGGGTCAACCGCTTCCGCAAGACGGAGCAGCTTGACCGGCACACCGCCGAAGGGCGTCATGACTTCCACTATGTGCAGCATCGTCAGCATCTCGACTCCCCTTCGCCACGGGCTCAGCGGATTGGGACATCCCTCGGCGCGCCCAGATCATCGGCCGGCCTGCGCCGATCGAATAACTTCAAGGCCTCGACCTGCTCGTCGGACAGTTGATTGTAGAGATACAACGCCACACCGGATTGAGGCCAACGGGACGCAATCCCATGGAAGGTGTCTAGGAGCCATCGTCCGGACCGCGGCAACGCGCCGTCTTGAACGAGATCGTAGTTGCCGGCAATAATCGTCAACCGGTCCGGATTCTTGAGGCGCGACCGGACCGCCTCCGTGCCGGGACCGTTGATGGATTTGTCGTAGTCCATGCGGAACAGGACGTCGATATACCCGCGATTCACCCACTCCACACTGTTCTGTCCGTTGAGATAATCCGTCAGATCCGGATAGGCATCGGCGCTGATGAGCACGCGCGGCTTGACGGCCCGCACCGCCTCGCCGATCTTCCGAACCAGGCCGGTGACGGCCGATTCTTGATATTCGATCAGCGATGGAACCATTCGAGGCGCCACTCGAAACAATAGCGCGTCCTTTTCGAGATCCCGCTGATACCGGGCGTGATATTCGTCCCCACATGTCGCCGTACGACACATGCCCATGGCACGGATATAGTCGAGGTTGACGCCGTCGACATCGTAGTTGTTCACGACCTCGACGATCAGATCTGTGATCCACGCGCGGAACCGGGGATTATGAATATCGAAGATGCCGAGCTTGCCACCCTCCAGCACCCCCTGCAGCGCAAACTCCGGGAACAGGTCGGACCGGCGGAGGACGACGGTGAACCACGGATGCACTTCGATCCCCAGTGCATGCGCTTTCTCGATCACATAGCGAAGCGGATCGAAGCCCGTCGCCGCCTGCGCCGTCAGCGCGCGATCCCATGGAGCCAATCGGGAGGGCCACGTCGTGCCTGCGCCATACCACACGACCGGAATATACACATTGAATCCGGCCTCTTTGATGCGACTCAAGGTGCGATCGGCGGCTTCGCGGGTCGTCCAGAATTGAAACGTTTCATCCAGGATCGCGCGCTTTCCGGCCATTGGGGCCACGACGCTCCCTTGTGAAGGTTGCGCGCCTGCACTCAACGGACCCGCTGCGATCACACACCCGATGGCGCATGCGAGGAGTAACCTGGTCACCGCCACGCCTCTCTCGACTGCACCAGCGGAAAGCGTCTGGGCTCCGGAGTCGCTGGCGAAGAGACCCGCTCCGTCTCCACTTCCAGTGGGGTCTCTCTGTTGAGAGAGTCTGCTTGTACTGGCGAAGAGACTGGCGATGCCAGGGAAGGAAGCGTGAGCGCTAGCACCGTGACATACCAAAACCACACTCCGTGCAGCACCGCCGCGCCAAAGATCACGGTTTCGCCGAGGTTGGCGATGGCCAGAAACAGGAGGCAATAGAACTCAGCGGCATATTGTTTCGCGCCGTCGTACCGGAGAAAACACAGCAGCGCAGAGACAATCACCGCCACATACAACGCCGCGCCAATTCCTCCTGAGTCCAAGAGGGCCTGTACGTATCCATTGTGAAGAGTGACCGCGCCCTGGGACGGTGAGTTGGACGATGCGCTCCCCGTCCCCCTCCATCCGCTTTCACTGAGCACCACCCCGCCGGCCGTGAACCCGTAGCCCAGCCATGGATGCTCCCAGTACCGTTCAAGCGCCTGAGTCCACATCGCAGTACGGCCCGAGAGATTTTCAAGCGAACCCTGCCTGAATATCTTGGCCCGCTGCTCCGACGTCACCTGCGTGCCGACGACGATCCCCAGGCAGAGGACCGCCACAATCAGCGCGGCAACCATCGGCACGAATGTCCGGCTCCAGCGCACATACCGAATTCCCATCGCACCCATACTGACGACGGCCGCGACCCAGAAGGTTCGCGAGCCGGTCAGAAAGAGACAGGGAAGACTTGCTGCGATGCCGACCGCTCGTATGCTCCAATGCCACGGGACAAACAGGCAGAGTCCGAGCAGGAGTCCGGAGGCGGCGCCCATCATCGCCGGCTTGCTAAACACGCCCCGAAAGCGAGGCCCTTCGAACGTCTGTTCAAACGTAAAAGCCGGATACCACACCCGCAACAACAGGCTGACAAGACACACCACGGTCAGGGCAATGAGCATGGTCCGGGCCACTAAGAGGGGTTGCCGAACATCCAGTTTTGCCGCATCCAGAAAGGCCAATGCGAACAGAAGAATCGCGGCCAACGCCAGCACTTGCAAGGAGACAAACCACGGACTCGCGACTTGGGGAATGGCAAATACCAAGGCGGCGAAATACAGCCCCAGCACCAGATGCCACCGGTTGAAGATACGGCCGCCGGATAAAGCAAGCCATCCTCCGCCGACAACTAACGCCGTCCCTTCGGACAAGGCGCGGAGCACGAATCGGTCTCCAAGCGGCGTGGCATCCTTTGCCAACAGAGCCACAATCAGTAGCGCAAACGCGATGAGCATGGAACCTATCCCTTCACCGGCCCCACCAGACAAGCCACCGGCAAGACCAGTCGAGGGGGCGTCCCCTCAGAACCCTACTCCTTCGCTGTTACAAATTCGTTAAGCCCTGCTTACCGACAGTCGAAATCTCCCTCACCCTGATGAACGATCACCTCTAGGGTCGGTACGGAACAGGATACGCCAAGACCAGCATGGAACCCGTATCGTTCGAAAAGCCTGGGCGGGATGCGGAATTAAAAACACCCGGCTTGAGAAGCAAATGGCTGAGGAAGACACCTTGCGGCATCCAGATAGGATGACGATACGCATTCAGAACGGCCTCACTCGGCAAGTCCCAGGACAATTCCTCTGCGTCATTTTTAACCAACTGTTTACAGACCCTCGCAGCTCGTTGTGATAGACAGAAGCCTCATAGAGCGACGGCTTTACCCATGGATACTGGTGAACACATGCATACTGGCCCCTCCGTGACAGTGCGGCTCAGCATTCTCCTCTGCACCCTGCTCTCGTGCTCCGTGACTTCCGTCGAGCAGGCCGATGCCGTCGGCCCGGTGGCCTATCGGGACTGCTCGCTATCGTGGAATCCAAATGCCGAATCCGATCTGGCCGGCTACCGTCTGTATCTGGGACGCAGCGCAAACCGCCTCGACCGGATGATGGACATTGGCCTACGCACCAGCATCCGATGCTCGGATGTCGGCGCGGCGGCCAACGGGCAATGGTTCGGCACGGTGACCGCCTACGATCACAACGGAAACGAAAGCGCGCCGGCGCAAGCGGTCCCGTTTGAGATCGCCGGATGGCCGGACCCGGCGCTTTCGACGGAGATTCTTGAACCGTCGTCGACGCGGTTTGTGAATACACCACTGGGAGCGCTCCTCGTCTGGGACGATCTCAATGCGCCGCTGGTGTCTCACCGAGTTGAAATAGCCAGCTCGCTGACTCCAACGTGGACCACTGCCATCGTGCAACCTCCTGGAGTCCCGACGTTTTCCTATTTTCAGATGACCGACGCAGAATGGGTCTGTTACCGGGTCCGGGGGGAACGAGGAGCGCTCGTCTCTGATTGGGCGAAGGCCGGCGGGCCGGACGACAAGCAATTCTGCGCACAACCGACGCCGCTCACAACCATTGAGCAGCCGATCCTTGCGCCGACGATCCTAGACGAACCGGAATCGGCTCGACTGACCGCATTCCATCACGGCTTCACCCTCTCGTGGGGACATCCCGATGCTCTTACTGGTCCCTCTTATAGGATTGAAGTCAGCGGGTCGCTCGATCTTCGCTGGACACCTCTGGCGTTGTTACCGCCCGGCGCCAATGAATTCCGTTACTATCGCGCACTCGATGCCGAATGGGTGTGCCTCAGAGTCAGGGCGGAAGTAGGGCGTGCCGTCTCTCTGTGGGCTGTGGCGGGGGGCCCGAATGATCGACAAATCTGCTTCAAGCCGTATTCTCCCATCCCCGCCATTCCCAGCCGATAAGCCATCTGCGTGGCCACTCCGAACGGGCCGGGAGGAGCGCTTTCCGCTCCTCCCGATAGTGGACAGCGGTACGTCTATTCGACCAAACCACGACTAGCAGACTCACGCATCACATCTTCCGAGAACGCCGCTGCCGGACTTTTTTCATCGCCAGGCTAGGCCGCCAGCTCACGGCGTTTCTTCCAGGCGAATCCGCCGACGCCCATCGCCCCGCTGGCAAACAACAGGAACGCAGCAGGAACCGGCACTGGCGCCGGGGTTAATCCGACCGCCTTGCCTTGCAGGAAGAACGTGGCATTCCGGTCGTGCTCACCCTTGCGGGACCACTCGTGCTCGCCCTTGAATCCACCACGCTCAAACGCATGCGTCCAAGACAGGCTGAATTCCGAGGTCTCCTGATTGAATAAACCCTTGGCAAGACCGCCGATGTTCCAGGCATGCACCTCGCTCCCGCGCGACCAGCCAAAGAACAATGATGAGAGATCAACGCTCAGTGACGCCCCAGTGATCGTGGCGGAGGGCGCCGGAGCGCCGGTCATACCGCTGGTAAAGAGCGAATACGTAGTGCATTGCTTGTTGATCGGATCCACGATCTCCGTCATCGACTGAAACGAGCCTAGCTTAATGATCCCGTCACGGTCGAACAGCCGATCGAGCGTACGGCCATGCTCGCCGCCCCAATTCACAGCGCCCGAGGTAAATTCCAATTGACCGATCGAGATTGCATGGGCACGCCCCTCCAGTCCCACGAGCGACATCATCACCGTTGCGGCCACCGCTGCCAGTACAAGTAAACCCTTCATCGCGAACTCCTTTTGTTGTGAGACAAACTCCGTGAGTTCGCCCCGGTGTAAATGTGAAGACAACCCGATACGCGTCAATTAGTTCGTCATACGTCCCCTTTGGGAACGAGCCTCGAACAGAAGCATCCCCGCAAACCCATTGTAGAAGCCAATAGTGAGACTTGCGTAAACTTTGGATCTTGACTCGATTAACTTTTCGTCAAGATTTTGGCCCACGCGCCCTCCGCCCCATCACAGGCCGACGACACATGGAGGGGATACGCCTTCCCCGTCGCGGCTTCAGATGCAGAGGGGCAGGGTGGCTGTCGCGACTTTGGTACGGCGAGCCGCATTCGGCGCTTGAGGCGCCCAATGCAGTGGTGTAAGGTATTGACACGTATTGAATGCCCCCGTAGCTCAGTTGGATAGAGCAGCGGTTTCCTAAACCGAAGGTCGTACGTTCAATTCGTATCGGGGGCACCATAGAGTCCGCACACCCTCGCGAGCGCGACGGTTCCATTGTGGCCCTCCTGCCGATCGCGCGAGCCGATCCTCATACTGCGGTCCTCCATTCCGTCAAAGACGTCGTGGCTTGCTCGACAGTATGGTTGGGGAGCAGATCGTGATAGCCGCAGATGCGGGAAACACTGTCGCCGAATGCGGAACGAGGTTGAGCACGCAAGGCATATTTGAGCAGGATCTTCACCGCCGATGCGTTTTTGACGACGCGCGACTCGTCAGGGCAAGTCGATCAACAGTATCTCCGCACCGGTGTCTGCCTCGATTGAAAGCATTTTCTCCAACGTGATTGCGGCGCCATCGCCTTCGCGCATTTCGGTTCCGTTGAGACCGATGATCCCCGCAACGATCTGGACCCAATAGCCGCGGCCCGGGTCAAGCTCGCGCTCAAGAACAACGCCCTCGTCAAGCCGCACCATCTCCATCGACGCATTTTGCCGCAGCGTTAACGACCCGTCTTGCCCGTCGCTGCTCACGATGGTAATCCAGCGGTTGCGCGTCTCGTCAGAGGCGAAGGATTTCTGCGCATAGGACGGCGCGCCGCCCGTCTCGGCGGGAATGATCCATATCTGGAGCACGTGGGTCGGCTCGATGGGGCTTGGATTGCGTTCGCTATGGCGAATGCCCGTGCCGGCGCTCATGCACTGCACCTCGCCCGCACGGATCACCGCGGTGTTGCCAAGGTCGTCACGATGCTCGACCGCGCCTTTCAGGACGATGGTCACGATCTCCATATCGTGATGGGCATGTTCGGCCAGGCCCGCGCCGGGGACGATGCGGTCCTCGTTGAGCACCCTGAGGTCGCGAAATCCCATATGCTTGGGATCATGATAGTCGGCGAACGAAAAGCTGTGCTGGGCATCGATTGGCCCGCTCTGGTGCCGACCGCGCGCGCCGCGATCCCTGAAACGGATCATAGTCCCATCACTCCTGGAGTTGCCGCATCAGCGTCGCGAAATCTGCGACATCCCAATGCTCGGCGAGACGCCCGTCTTCAATCCGGTAAAGCTGAAAAGCCGGCGATGTAAAGCCTGAGCGCATCTAGTTCGGCATCGGACTTCTCGCGGGCGGCGCATAGCATGGCGTCGGCGTCTTCACCCACCGGGGCTCGGCGCGGGGACTTGCTCGGCAATTTTGATCACGCGCTTTGCCGCCGCGAGTTTTCTAGCCTCGGGCTGATACCACTTTATGATTTCCCGGGCCGGATCGGCAAGGGCCGACTTCCAGTCATAGGACAGTTCGGTGACCAGTGCGAGCGATGTGTTCGGGACCGCACCGGCCGCCGTCAGACGTTCGATCGCGGTCCGGTTCGCCAATTGCGGCATACCGCCGACCGTTCGATGACGAACATGGAGTCATACCCATCACGCATCGCGTCGACGACCGGGAACGCCAGATAGATCTCGGTATAGAGTGCGCCGCCGATCAGCCGTTTTTTGCCGGCCTTCTCAACGGCAGCGCGAAAGGCCGTGTCGTCCCAGGCGTTCATCAAGCTTCGGTCAATGACCTCGACGCCCGTATCCGTTCTCTCGACCTTCCCATTCCCCCTCAGTCACGTCAGCCTAGTGCGGACATCGCCGCGAGAATCCCTCGTTTTCTTGCCAGGGTCTGGACCCTGGGCTAAGCTTCTGTCAATCGTATGGCACGCGCACGCTCCGCAGAGTCTCCCCGCACACGTTCGAAGGCCGCCGCGATCGACGAGATCGCGCAGGGTCTTGCTACCTTTCAGAATATTCTGACTTCGATTGAAGACTTCAGCCGCGAAGGCTTTCCCTATCGCGACGGCGCACGGGCCAAAACCGAACTGCAGATCCGTGAGACGGTTCGCCGGCTATTCGGCGAGCGCTCTCCGGAATATCAGGCGCACCGCGCGCATAAGCTCAAGATCTCCACTTCGGCTGAAACAACACAGAGTGTGCACCTGGTCAAATCATTCATCGCGGCGTTGGAGCACAAGAAACTGGAGTTGCAAGGTCTTGCTCCTGCGACTCCGACTCCCGCGGCTGGACAACGTCCGACACCCTCCAGCCCACCACAGATGACCATAGTGCCTCCCTCGCCGCCATCGGACCAGATAGCGATGGCCCATGAATCCACTCAAGGGAGTACGCCACCGGTGATAATGCCAGTCGCCAGCACAGCCAATTTGAGCCAACCACCCGTACCGACTCCACAGACGCCAGCGCTAGAAGTACTGCCACCAATGCCGGCCCCCCGGCAGGAACCCGTCATCGCCATCGCTTCACCACTGACTGCCCAGCATCACGTGATCGCACCTCCTCAACCGCAGGCAGATGTCTTCGCCTCATCCGTAGCAGCCTCGCCCCCGGCGACTTCGATCCCTACGCACGAGAGTAGCCAGACGTCGCCCGGTCAACCCAGCGCTCCGGACGTAGCTATCGCAGCGCCGCCGGCATCACCGGTCCCACCGCCGAATCCGACGCCGGCCGTACCCTCCGTCGTGACGAGCAAAAACCCATCCGCGGCGGATCCGGTCGATGCGCTCCGAAGGGTCTGCCTGCGCTTCCACGCCGTAGCCCGACAACTGCGCTTGCGAAAGGATTATCGCGCGACGCTGGAAGTCGAAGATGACTACGATCTGCAAGATTTGCTATGCGCGCTATTAAAGGTGGAATTCGATGAAGTGGGCACTGATGAATGGACGCCTCCCTACACGGGCGGCTCTACGCGCACGACCTTACTCTTGAATCAGGACCGTCTGGTCGTCGTCGCCAAGAAAACCCGCTCAGGTCTCACCACCAAAGAGCTGGCTGAGCAGGTTGCCGCCGACACGGCCCACTACGCCTCGCGTAAACCCTGTGCCCACTTGTTCTGCTTTATTTACGATCCGGAGGGGCGTATCGGCAGTCCGACGCGGCTCGAAACGGACCTAACCAGCGTGAGCGACTCCTTCACTGTGGATGTCCTCATCGCACCGAAGTGAGACCTGAACAACTATGCCACGAAAACCCAAATCCACCGCCGCTTCATCCACCCGCGCGACGTCCGTATTGACACCGCCGCAGGGAGTTCGCTACGGTGAGCCGCAGCCAGGTCCACCGGCTATCCCCTTTACGATTCACGCGCCGAGTGCGGGAGCGCCCTTGATGTCCGACCGGGCTTACATCATGATCAATGTGAATCCCGGCCTGACCTCCAGTGTCGTCAAAGCACTTGGGCAGATCAAAGCAATCAGGACGATTGACCCCTGTTGGGGCAAGCCGGACATCATTGTCGTCGCCGATGTGGCTGATCAGGATGCGCTGACGCAACTGGTTCTAAGCAAGATTCATGGCATTGAAGGCGTGACGCAAACCGATACCCATCTCGTCTACCGCACACCGGAAAGCAACGCAAAATGAATCTCCGCACCGGCCTTCTCCTCGCAGCCACGACCCTGCTGATCGGTTGCAGCGGAACGCCCCGCCCTCTTCCTGCCGATCTGATCGAAACGCGCTTAGCCGCTCCGCTCGACAGCGTCAAAGCCGCGCTCACACAGGTCCTCACCGATGGCGGCTACGAAGTCGACTGGAAGAATACCTCCACGCTGGAGACCGGCTATCGGGAAGAAATGCATGGCCCCTGGAACTGGCTCTATCGCTGGCGCTTCGGCACGATCAAGAGCCAGGTGAATGCAACCGTAATAGCGGCTGATGAGCAAAATACCGCGCTCAAACTGGAAGTGAGATCAGAAGGAAAGGATGGGATCTTTACCAGCTGGGAGCAGGTTCCCAGCGCGTTGCCGCAAGCCGCCGACAATCAATTGCGGCTCATCAAGAACGCCCTGCAACTGCTATAACTTCTCTGCCGGCTCTTTGTCCCCGGCTTCAGGATCGTCTCCCAAATCAAGTCCGAACCGCTCGGCCATCCGATACAGGGTCCGACGGTCAATGCCCAAGATCTTCGCCGCTTTTACCTTGTTCCCCTTCATTTCCTTCAGCACGCGGATCAGATGCCGTTTCTCCACTTCTTCGAGCGTCAGACAAACCTCATCCTCTTCAGACAGCAAAGCGGCTTTCGCATCCAGCGGTGCGGCAGTCCGGATACTTTCCGGCAAATCGTCCGGTGTGACTAATGGACCATGGCTCAACGACACCGCACGCTCTACCGCATTCTCCAACTCTCGTACGTTGCCCGGCCACCGATACTCCTTGAGCCGCGCCATTGTTTCCGGAAGAAATCCGCGCACCCCAGACGGCGTCCCGCCGACATACTTCTGGAGAAAATGATGGACCAGCATCGGAATGTCTTCCTTGCGATCCACCAGCGAGGGCAGCGTAATCCGCACCACGTTCAAGCGGTAGAAGAGATCGTCCCGAAACTTATCTTCCTTGACCAACTGTTCCAGGTCGCGATTCGTCGCGGCAATGATGCGCACATCGACTTTGACGGATGCGGTCCCTCCCACGCGCCGAACTTCCTGATCCTGCATCACCCGCAGCAGCTTTACCTGAAGCGCCGGGCCCAGTTCGCCGATCTCGTCGAGAAACAGTGTCCCCCCCGTTGCCGCCTCGAACAATCCGGCCTTCAACCCCACTGCGCCGGTGAAGGCTCCCTTCTCATGGCCAAACATCTCGGACTCCAGCAGCGTATCGGGCAAGGCGCCGCAATTCACCGGAATAAACGGCTTGTCGCGACGCGGACTATTGGCATGAATCGCCCGGGCGATCAGCTCTTTCCCTGTCCCGCTCTCCCCCTGCAACAGCACCGTACTCCGGCTCTCCGACACTCGCGCGACTAGCTTGTACACATCCAGCATCGCCGGGCTGCTCCCGACCAACGGAGACCATTCTTCCTTTTCTTTCAGTTCAACCCTGAAGCGCTTGTTTTCTCTCACTAATTTACAATGATCAAGCGCGCGCTGCACAACCAGCTTGACCTCTTCCTTCCGGAACGGCTTAGCCAGATAATCGAACGCCCCCTGTTTAATTCCCTCGATCGCCCCCTCCAATGACCCAAACGCCGTGAGGAGAACGATGGAGGTATCCGGACTAAACCGCTTGAACTCCCGCAACACGGTCAGCCCATCCACGGTTCCCATGCGAATATCTGTGAGCACCAGGTCGAATACCGTCTGTTGCCCGCGGACCAGCGCATCCGTCCCGTTGGAAAAAGACTCCACCTCATGCCCGTCTTTCTTCAAGGCATCGGCCAGCAGTTCGCGGGCCACGGCGTCGTCATCAATCACGAGAATCTTTGCTGCCGGCATTCCGCCCCCTAGATCAGTAATGTGGCTGCTGCGCTTTGTCCGGGCAACGATATCACAACCGTCGTCCCTTTCCCTACTACGCTCTCCAGCGTCAGCGTCCCGCCATGCGCCTGTACGGTTTCCCGACTAATGAACAACCCCAGTCCGGTTCCCTTCCCGATCGCCTTCGTCGTAAAAAACGGCGTGAACGCTTTCTGAAGATCCTCCTCCGGCATCCCC
Organism: Nitrospira lenta; assembly: GCF_900403705.1. Taxonomy (NCBI): domain Bacteria; kingdom Pseudomonadati; phylum Nitrospirota; class Nitrospiria; order Nitrospirales; family Nitrospiraceae; genus Nitrospira; species Nitrospira lenta. Next base: position 95,007 of record NZ_OUNR01000001.1, read on the forward strand.
GATCCCGTATCCCTGACGACGATCGTGACCATCGTGATGAACATCGCATTTCCCACGCGCAAGCCGACCTCGATTTCTTCCGGGGTGGCCGGGCGGCTGCCGGCAGTGATCGTCACAGTCCCACTTTCCGACGTCGCCGCGAGCGCATTGGCAAATAGATTAACCAGCACTTGGTGCAGCTTTTCGGCATCGGCCCAGACCAGCGGCAACGCGCCCCCGAGCTCAACCCGGAGCGCCACCCCCTTCGCTTGGAACGCGGGCTCCATTAACGCCGCCACGGGACTCACGACATGCTCGACCGGCAGCCAGGTGGGATCGGGCTTCCGCTGCCGGGTCGAGGACAAGAGATCTTGAATAATGCCGACCACGCGCGTCAGCTGCCCATCGATCACGTCGATCCGCTTTTTCATATCCGGCGTGACCGTCGGCTCTTCAGCCAGCGCCTGGACATGCCAAGCGATCGAATGCAACGGCGTGCCCACCTCATGCGCGACCGACGCCACCAATTGCCCGACGGCCGCGAGCCGTTCAGACCGGTTGAGCTGATCCTTCACATCGACCAACTGCGCATTGGCGCGCAACAGATTTTCCGTTTGACGAGCCAGCGCAGCGCGAGCCGCTTCTTCCCGGGCCTTCCGTTCCTCCCAGCTCATGCCGATATAGGCCACGATCAGCAACACGCCGACGACAACGGTGCGATTGATCACAGCGGATTGGAACCGTCCCGGCTTCGTCGGTTGGAGGAGCCCGGCATAGGTCGCCACCACGCAGGCCAACACCGTTACCAGCATCAGCGTACGATTGCGCAAGATCGCCACAAGGAGAATCGGCAGCACATAGCCGTAGGCGCCGACCACGTTCGCCGGGGCGAGCTTTTCGATAATGACGATGGTGAGAAAACAGGCGCCGGCGATACTCAGCACCAGCCAATTGCGGGTCTTCATCGTGCAGCACTCACTCCGGTGGACGGGGCAGAGGAACGATGGCGCAGGCGCGTCGTTCTTACACGGGTGGACGGGCTGAACGCAACTGCGCGGCGAGCGAGGCGAAGCGGGAATCCTGCATCATCTGTTCGATGGTAGCGGTCAACTTCCTCGACCAGTTGGGATGCTGATCGACGGTCCCAGGCACATTGATCTGCGCCCGTTGCCCGAGCACATCTTCCACATTGGCAAGAACGACCCATGCCGGCGTGCGGGCGAGATAGAGATGCAGCGCCACCATCAGCTCTGTGGTCATCACCGGACTCTGTGCCGGATCGGCCGACATGCCGTTCGGCAGCAACCCCTCGGAGCTGAGCGCTGCCAACAGACGCGCCTTGTCGACGTGCCGTTCAGCGAGCGCGTGCTGACGGGCTTCCTCGGTCGGACAGAGCCCAAGACTGACGCGCGTTTCGATATCGGTGCCTTCCCAGTAACCGCTCAATGTCGGCAAATCGTGGGTCGTTACGACCCCGAGCGCTTGAGAGGGGTAGGCTGAGGGAGACTTCATGCTGCCATCCCCGTTCCGTTCGAAATAGAGGACGCGATACGAGAGCACGCCGACCGCAGCCAACCGGTCACGCACCCAATCAGGCACGGTCCCCAGATCTTCGCCGATCACCAGCGTTCTGGCTCGCGTGCTCTCCAACGCGAGAATCGCCAGGAGATCGTCTGCCGGATAATAGACATACGTCCCCTTGGACGCCGGCATCCCACGCGGGATCCAAAAGAGCCGGAATAACGCCATCACATGATCGATGCGAATTGCCCCGCCATACCGGAGATTATTTCGAAGCAGCTCAATGAAGAACTGATAGCCGCTGGCGCGCAGCTTCACCGGATCGGACGGCGACAGCCCCCAATTCTGCCCTTCCGGCGCAAAGGCATCGGGGGGCGCCCCGCAATCGGCTTGATGCGCCAACACCCTCTGGAATCGCCATCCGTCGGCGCCGTAGCGATCACCGCCCAGCGCGAGGTCCTGATATAAGCCTAAGGGCATTCCGGCCTGACCGGCTTGCGTCCCGACGGCGATCAGCTGTTCAGCCGCCAGCCATTGCACATACTGAAAGAACCGCACTCGCTTCATATGCCGGCGCTTAAACTCAGCCACGGCGTCACTCGCGGGCTCACGATAGGCCTCCGGCCAATCCGCCCACACGACAGCGCTGGACTGCACCAATTGCCGCTCTTCTTCAAGCGCCTGGAACAGCGCATACTCAGCAAGCGGTTCTCCCTCTTGCTGAACGTAGGAATGGAAAAACCAGCCCCGGGCAGTCGTCGGCTTCAGATCCGGTTCTACCCCCTCAAAGTTGTCATGCACAAAAGTTCTATAACAAAGATCCAGCACGGTTCGTTTGAGAGCCGCCACCGCTTCGTAATCCACGTAGTCACTCGTTCGAGCCTGCGTGAGTTGCGCGCGAAACGCGGGATCGGCCAGGCGACTCTGAACATCCGGCGTCGTCTTGGCTTCAGCCACCTGATCGATGTCGATATAGAGCTCGTTGAGATACAGCCGGCTACTCGGTGAATACGGACTGATGTGATAGGGCCTGGTGTTCTTCAGTGCGTGCAAGGGATTCAACCCGATGACACCGGCGCCCAACTGTGTGCCGGCCCACTCGACGAACTTGGATAAGTCGCCAAAATCTCCGACGCCCCAGTTCCGTTCGCTGCGCAGCGAGTACAGTTGCAGGGCGAACCCCCAGGTCCGAGCACCAGTATGGAACGATTCAGGGGCATAGCAGCGCGCCGGCGCCATGATCAAACGAAACTGGAACTCAATCGGCGTCGATCCGCCCCGCACCCAGATCTTCACATCGTAATAGCCGATCGGCAAATCCAACGGCAGGGGGAGCATCAATCGCACAGAGCGACGCCCCTGGATCACCCGCTCCTCATGAATCGGAAGACTCGGCCCCTCGTTTCGCTCACCGTGCTTTTCACCGCGCTCGTCGATCGCCATCCAATGGACGTACAGCTGCCCATCTTCCGAAGCCTCGCAGCGCACGTGCAACGGCCACTCACGGGGAGCTTGCCCAGCCCTGACGACACAGACCGGATCGCATCCCCGCTCCCACGGCCGCTGATCCCATGCGGTGAGTTCTTCAATCAGCGCGGAACGATCGGATACACGAAACCCCATGGCCGAGAGAATGGCCCGGCGAGTGTCATCAGTCGTAACATGGCGAACCCCAGCGATGTCGTGATAGTCTGCGGCAACACCGGCACGGTCGGAGAGAAGATTCAGGAGCTCCGCTTCTGGCAGGTCATACATGGGCGAGAGTGTGCGGGACGACCTGCCGTAAGTCAAGCTATCCTATTGTTTCCCTAGTCTATTTCAGATTGCTCGAAACGCCATTGAATATCGCCTCTCCCCGCTTTGGCACGAGTTCATGGGCCTACGAAGGCTGGCAAGGACTCGTCTACCATCGAACCTATCCAAAGAGTCGATTCAGCCAGGACACACTTGCGGAATATGCCGCGTATCCCGGGCACGAGGCGCCCCTCTTTTCAACCGTCGGCATCGACCATTCATTTTATCGCCCGGCCAGCGCCAAGCAATTCGCCCACTACGCCGAACAAGTGCCGGACACGTTCCGATTTTGTCAGAAGGTGTGGGAAGAGATCACCATCCCCGCCTATGCCAACCTTCCGCGATACGGCGCGAAGGCCGGCAAACCCAATCCTCGATTTCTCGATGTCGGGACCTTTCGCGATCTTGTCCTGCAACCCGCCTTGGATGGCTTGGGCCAGACACTCGGGCCCTTCATCTTCGAATTTCAGCGCTGGGGGCTCGACCCAGACGCCTTTCTCCGGCAACTCGATCAATTTCTCGGACAGCTGCCATCCGGCCCCGCCTATGCGATCGAAGTGCGAACGCCCGCCATCCTTGGCCCGCGCTATCACGACATCCTTCGCGCTCATGCGGTCGCTCACGTATACAATCATTGGACCGCCATGCCTCCGCTGTCCGAACAACATCTGCGCCTGACGCGCACATTCACCGCCCCCTTCACCGTCCTTCGGCTCCTGACTCCGCTGGGGCTGGCCTTTGCCAACGCGGTCGAACGCTACGCCCCCTACAATCGCATCGTACAGCCGCAGCCGCGTATGCGGCAGGAAACCGTCGAGCTGGTCAAGCAAGCGGCGGCCGAGGGGCGATCCGCGTATGTCCTCGTGAACAATCGATCTGAGGGGTGCAGCCCGTTGACCGTCCAGGCCTTGCTTGAAGCGCTCGCCATTCCGACCGACTCGCCTCTGACCGACTCGCCATTGTGAGGCCGTCACTCGCGTGGTAGCATGAGGCTCATCCGCATGGGTAGCGCGAGTCGTTCGCATCTGTCCCTCGCAGAGGAGGCGTTATGTCCATCCGTCTCTCCACCACCGGTGTCCTGCTCTTCTCCGCACTGATCGGCGGCTCTCTTCCTTTGCACGCGGCAGAGACGATGAACGGCCGGCTTGAAATCATCGGCGAATATCGGTACGCCGCACGCGAATCAGAGCCTATCGCCGAGGCCAAAGCCTTCGCCTGCCGGGAAGCCTGGCGCCAGGCCGTGACCAGCTCATCGCTCTATCGTGAATACACCGCCGCCGTCATCGACTCACCGCTCTTACGCGAGCTGTCCTCGACTCTCGCCAATCGCCATGTGTACGATCCCCGGATCGTTGAGCAGACAGAACGGGGGCGGACCCTCTCCTGCCGCGTGCAGGGGTATCTCCAGACAGACGAGAGTGCGCGCGTCATTCGCACACAGCTGACGAGCGGACCGTCGCCGACGGAGGGGATCGACCAAAACCGCGCATTGCGCATTCTCACCGTGCAGGAAGAGGCCAATGGCGTCATTGCGATCCAGTACCAGGCCCTCAAGCGGTTAGACTGGCTCGGCACCCACTATCAAGGCGGGTTGCGGGAATCCGCGGACATCATGGTGGATTTCTATGATGAACAAGGCTTGCTCATCAAGACCGAGCGCTACCAGGCCAGGCGCACGGCGACCGGCGATGATGTCATGAGTCCCGGCGCCATCGCCGTCCTCAAAGTCACCAAACCGGCCGGCAGTAAAACCTATCGCGCCTGGCTGGTGAAATAGCCCCCTTCACCCGCCGCATTCCGCCTCGTACCGGCTCGCCCTCGCAGATTCTTTCTGCCTCCCCCTTTAGTTCGACTGGGTCACAACCGATAGAGATAGCCGAGAGCCTCTTCAAACCGGTCGTACGTACAAGACGTAGGGAGGGTGTACGGTGATGTCCTCGACGCAAGAACTCGTCCAATCCTGTTCCAACATCTTCACGCTCCCCGAAATCTATTTTCGCGTGCGCGATGTTGTCGACGACTCGACCTCAACCATGGATGACTTGGCGAACGCCCTCAAGCTCGACCCGGCGATTTCCGCCCGGCTGTTGCGCATCGTCAACAGTCCACTCTACGGATTCCCCAAGCAGATCGACACCATCACTCGCGCGGTGAACATGCTCGGGATGCAATCCGTCAGCGATCTGGTTGCCGCCACCTCCATCGGACGGACCTTCAGCGGAATGACTTCAGACTTGATGGATCTCCCAGCCTACTGGCGCAAAAGTGTGCTCTGCGCCTTGCTGGCCGGCAAGGTGGCAAAGGCCTGCGGGATCGAAGATAGCGAACGATTCTTTATCGAGGGGCTCTTGCGGGATATCGGGCACTTGGTGTTGTATCAAACGATTCCGGAACGGGCTCAGTCAGCCCTTGTCGAGGCGGGCAATTTCGGCACCGCCCTGGCGGAAGTGGAACAGTCTAGTATCGGCTTCGACTTTACCGAAGTCGGCGCCGAATTGATTCGCTTCTGGGGTATGCCTGGCCAGATCGAACTGGCCATTCGTCATCAATTGAATCCGCACGCAGCCGGCGAATACAATCTCCATGCATCGATCGTCCACCTCGCCGGGGCCGTCGCCGATCACGCCGAACTAGATCCGATCCGCGCTAAACAGCCTCCGGCCTTTGATCCCTTCGCCCTCTCCTGCACACATTTCAATCCCGAAGAGCGCCCGACGCTGCTGAAAGAAGCCCAAGGACAACTGCAAGAAACCCTCTCGTTCATCTATCCACTGTCGATGGCCGCGTAGAACCCGGAACGACTGTCCGCTCACTCTCGAAGCCACCTATTCAACACGCCACCGCTGCGTGTGGGTGAGCGTGAGCCAGTTCATAAATCGGGAAAGGTCCCTACCCTGGCGCGGCCACGCGACAAGGTGCCAGTGATTCGGCATGACACAGTAGGCCAGCAACCGCATCGACAAGCGTTCACACGCCTGGACCAGCACTCGTTCAAACGCCGCATAGTCCCCGTCGTCTTCAAATAAGGTCCGGCGTGCGTTGGCGCGATTCAAGACGTGATACACGACATTGCCGGATGCCGCGCGTAACGGTCGCCCCATGGACACCCCCTAGTTCATGCCGCTACCACGAACAATGGTTCCTGACACCTTTTTCTTCCTCTAAGAACTAATGGACCTCCTGCTTGAGGCCTTGTAGCTAGGGCATATCCAACGCCCAACGTTGGGATGCCCTTGGTATCCGTATAGATACGAGGAACAAACGCTTCCTCTCTTCGCAGAAACTGATAGACCGCCTCGTTAAAATCACCCGAGATAGGAGATGGATTAGTAGGCATGAAAGAACTCCTTACTTTTCATCATGCGATTTAGATACAGTTGGGTGAATGATGCAGATTGCACCCATGCGGGTTCTCTTCTTGTTGTATTCCCAAATGTCAAGCGAGTAGGTATCAGCCCCACCAGCAGGGTACAGGTCGAAAATATAATTTCTTCCTTTATAGTTGATGATATCGCTGTAGTCCGGAACCGTTGAGAATTGTCTCAGCCCATCGACTTCAAGACCATCTGACACCCTGCAATCGTGGAAGTTAATAACAAGATATGCGCCTCTGTTGTCGTAATCATCTTTACCCGGCTCCTGAAGTGCTTCTTGCCCTCCGGAGCTCACATGAAGAAACTTCTCATGATAGAAAATGAATTCGTCACCATCTGACGGGTTGTTGTTGATATCAACCTTATAGAGTTTGAAGTTTGTGGTGCCCACATATACATCCCCGTACTTCTCCATTTCTTCGGCAGGCAAGCTCTTAACGTCATCAGCAATCTTTGGGTGGAGAAGGACCCTCTTTCTAAATTCCAGCTTCGGACATTTCTGCTTGTACGTATCAAAAGCTGCGTCGCTGTAGTCATTCGCGACAACAATTGGTTTGACATAGTTGATTTTGTTCTGCGTTCGGAAGTCTGCTAGAAACTGTCGACAGAATTTACTCTGATCGGCTAGTTGAAACTTCAGCCGACTCAGAATGTTCACAATTTCCTGTTGCATATCATTCAAGGCAGAGGCCTGAGCACCCATCCCCGCTTTCCCCGCCCACGCGATACAGCTCATTACCAGCAGAAAAATCAGGGTGAGTCCGAGTTGCGTCTGTCTCATCAAGACCTCCGTCTTCTCATTATTGGGCGAACCATTCCATTCGCTACCCCTCTCTCATCTACGCTCTTGGCTTCCCCTGCCGCGCATCGCGCATCCCGACCAGCACTTGCTGAATTTGCTGATGCAGCCGCGCCAGCACATCCACGCCCATCGCCACGCGAGTGACGAGATGACCTTCCAATCCCTTTGGAGCAGCCTGTCCATCTTTCGCCGTCTTCGCAATGGCACCGAGTAGCGCAGGCTCGATGAAGCCGAAGTCCACATAGGCAATCCCCTGCGCCACGCCGACGTTGGTATAGTTCGTCGCGAGCGAATGGGCGCTTGATTCACTCGGCTTCACCCGCACGTCGAGCGAGATCGTCTGTTTTTACCGTACTCATAGCACTCGCACCCCTTCTGCGCCCCCGACACTCTCCTCCACCTAACCAGACCGCCACGAGTTTAATATAACATTGTACCTATTCCTAACCTGATGCTTTGAACCCTAGCCCGCTCGCTCGCCTCCGTCAAACATCGAACTCGGCCCATGCCATAGAGCCAGGGCTATCGAGATGGGATCTGATGAATCGGACAATTAAACGTCTCTTGCCTCTCGTCATAGACCTACTCTCATGAGAAAAAGGGAATCTATTCGTTCCTTCACACTGCACAAACTACGATTCCGTAGAAACGCCGTCGCGGACAACACATCCCCACAGAGACGTGCGATATCCTCTTCAACAGCCTCAACGTCCCCTTCGGAGAGAAGCCGAGGTTCGGCAGGTATCGGTAGGAGACCATATGGAAACTGTCGTGGAGAAATGATACGTTCCGCTGGCTAGGAGAAATCCCAGCAGCATTAAAAACAACCACACGGCCGTGGTGGCCGATCTGCCACGGCGAAACATTCAAGGCACGACAGCGTGGAAATCCACGAGTTCGAATGAGTCAACGTCAGACCGAGGCAACACGCTCAAGCAGCAGACGCTCGCTTGATGCCGCCAAAAGAGACACCCATGGCTCCCCTTTCACTCATCGCTTGTCATGAATGTGACCTCTTGCAACGAAGGATCGTCCTGCCTCAAGGGGGAGTCGGCCGCTGCCGGCGCTGTCATTCCGTGCTGTATAGAACTCGGCAGGGCGGGGTGGATCAACCGTTGGCCTGCGCCATTGCGGCATCGATACTGTTCTTGATCGCGAACGTCTATCCCATCGTCGGCCTTGAGGTGCAAGGGGAGCGACAGGCGGCCAATCTCTACGACACCGTGCATATGTTATGGGTGGAGGGGCGCGGAGAAGTGGCGATCCTCGTCTGCCTGACCGCACTGATAATGCCAGCCATCGAGATCGCTCTTCTTATCTACCTGCTGCTTCCATTGAAACTCCATTGTGTGACGGAAGGAACGCTCCCCGTCCTCCGCTTCTTGCAGGCCGTCCACCCGTGGAGCATGGTGGAGGTATTTCTCCTTGGCATTCTTGTGGCCTTCGTCAAGCTCGAACACCTCGCCGAGGTGCGGGTGGGAATCGCCCTGTGGGCATATGTAGGCCTGATCCCGTTGCTGATCGTGGCATCGCTCTCGTTCGATCCGGAGGCTCTATGGTCGGACATGCACGAGTAACCAGCGCGACCCTCGCACAAACGGCAGCCCGGCGGGGACTCCTCTCCTGCCCTCTATGCTCCCTGCTGACCCAAGCGGAACCGATGAATGGCGGCAGCCGGTGCGCCCGTTGCGGCACTCCACTCCATTTTCGGAAGCCGAACAGCATCTCACGGACCTGGGCACTGTTGCTCACCAGCTATATCCTGTTCATCCCGGCAAACCTGCTCCCGATCATGCACACCAACTCACTGTTCGGCACACAATCGGATACGATCGCGAGCGGGATCGTCTATTTCTGGGCGTCGGGAGATTGGCACCTCGCCATCATTGTCTTTATCGCCAGCCTGTTGATCCCTACTGCCAAACTCGCAATATTGACCTTTCTGGTCGTCTCCGTGCAGCGCCGTTCGACCTGGGATCCGCTCCAACGAACGAACATGTACCGAGTCATTGAGCTCGTCGGCCGGTGGTCAATGCTAGATGTCTTTGTCGTGGCGATATCGGTTGCGCTGGTGCATCTTCACTCACTCGCCACCATCCACGCCGGCGCCGGGGCCGTCGCCTTTGGAGCCGTAGTGATCACGACGATGCTGGCGACCATGACCTTTGATCCTCGATTGATCTGGGATCCCTACTGGACACGCGACCATGAGTAACTCCTTCGACCATAGCCCCTCCCCAGACCTTCCGTCGGCTGTCGCCGAAGCCCCGCGCCGCCGATCGATCCCGTTCATCTGGGTGCTGCCGCTCGTCGCCGCGCTGATCGGCGGCGGACTTATCGTCAAGGGCATTCTGGACCGCGGTCCTACCATCACGATTACCTTCAAAACAGCGGAGGGTCTTGAGGCCGGGAAAACCAAAATCAAATATAAGAGCGTCGAAATTGGCACAGTCAAACAAATCGCCCTCAGCAAGGATCAGCGCGGCGTATTGGTAACCGCCGAACTCGGCAAAGACACCGAACCCTACCTGGTTGACGACAATCGTTTCTGGGTCGTGCGTCCATTGGTGTCAGGCGGACAGGTCTCGGGGCTCGGCACGTTGCTCTCGGGATCCTTCATCGGGATGGATATCGGTAAATCCACCGTCGAACAGCGCGACTACATCGGCCTTGAGGCTCCGCCGATCGTCGCTGCGGATGTGCCTGGCCGTCATTTCGTCCTCATCAGCAATACCCTGGGATCGCTGGGAATCGGCTCTCCCGTACAATACCGCCAGATCGACGTCGGCAGCGTGGCGGGATTCAGCCTCAATCCGGACGGCACGGCCGTGACGATCAAGATTTTCATCAATGCGCCATACGATCAGTATGTGACGGCCGCAACCAGATTTTGGAACTCGAGCGGCATCGATTTTTCTCTGGATGCGACCGGCCTCAAAGTGGACACGCAGTCGCTCGCGTCTATTTTAATCGGCGGAATCGCCTTCGAGACCCCGCCCGATAGTGCGCCGGGATCGCCGGCCGAGGAAAACCATACCTTCGCCTTGGCTGACAACCGCTCCCAGGCAAGGAAACTTCCGGACGAGCTCGCGGTTCCCCTCATCATGTATTTCAAGGACTCGCTCCGTGGCCTGGCCATCGGCGCACCGGTCGAATTCCGCGGGGTCCCCGTCGGTGAAGTTCAATCCATGCGTGCAGAATATGACGAAGCGCAGGCCGAATATCGCTTCCCGGTCAGGATCGCAGTGTATCCTGGACGCTTGGCGGCCATGGCCTCCCAGGATGAGGCCCACAACATCTCGGATGCCAACAAGCGGCGGGAACGGTGGGACAGGCTGGTCGCGCATGGACTGCGCGGCCAACTCCAACCCAGCAGCCTCCTGACAGGACAACTCTATGTGGCCATGGAGATCTTCCCCGACGCGCCGGCACAGCAAATCGATTGGACGAAAACGCCCCCTGTCATACCAACCGTCGTGGGTTCGATGACGGAAATCCAGGATACGCTCCCGCGATTAATCAGAAAACTGGACCAGGTGCCCTTGGATCAAATCAGCAAGGACCTTCGACAGACCTTGCAAGCCTGGACCCACACAATGAACAACGCCAATCAACTGGTCATGCGGCTCGACACCGATCTTGTGCCGACCGCACGACTCGCGCTGACGGACTTGCAGAGCGCGCTGAAAACAGTGGAACATGGGATCGGAACCGATGCGCCGATTCAGCAGGATCTGCGTGACATGCTTCGCGAACTCAACCGAAGCGCACAGTCGGTTCGGTCGCTCGCGGACTATCTGGAACGCCATCCGGAATCCCTGCTTCGCGGAAGGAAGGGAGACGACAAGTGAGCGGTCAATTTCGCCAACTCTCACTATGCGTATCAATCCTCTGGCTTGCCGGATGCGGAAACTCGCCCCCGGTCCATTTCTACACCTTAAGCGCAGAAGCCGCATTCGATTCCAACGCCCCGGCCAAGGACAACCGCCTCATTGCGATCGGGCCCATAACCATGCCCGAGGTCATCGAGCGTCCGCAATTCGTGTTGCGCACCGGGCCCAATCAGGTGACGCTGGTCGAGGACCATCAATGGGCGGAACCGTTGCAGAGTGATATCCTGAGAGTCCTGGCAGAAAATCTCTCCCGGCTGCTGAGAACACCGCAGGTCGTTGTGTATCCACAGAAAGCGAGCGACCACGCGGACTATCGCGTGGCGATAGACGTCCAACAATTCGAATCCATACACGGCCAAAAAGTCTCGCTCAGCCTGCGCTGGACTATTCGGCAAGTCTCCCGAAACGAGACCCCATCCAAGACCGGACTCTCGCGCATCGAAGAACCGGTTCACAACTCGAGCTATGAAGCCTTGGCTGCTGCCCATAGCCGGGCCCTTGCCCGCGTCAGCATTGAGATAGCTGAGGCACTCCAACTCATGCCGCCGAAGCATTCTGAGTGACCGCCACCAACTGTTCGTTGGGTTCATCCTCCTTCACCCAGTTGGCCCAATCCGCAGGACGCTCCAACGGCCCCTCATGAAGGGGTACTACCCCGTTTGCCCCCGCGCTGCTCTATCGCCACTATTCCGCCCGCTCGACCAGACCCGCCCATACCGGGTTGCGCTCCACATAGCGACAGACCGACAGGAGATATTCGCTGGTTTCGACGGGACACGACTTAAACCGTCCTTGATAAACATGCCCCTCACCCACCGTGTGTCGGTGCTGATGCCAGCGTTGCGTATGGGTAAGAGTCAACCAGTTCATGAAGCGGGAGAGATCTCCGTCCTGGCGAGGCCACGCGACAAGGAGCCAGTGATTCGGCATGACACAGTCGGCAAGCAGCCTCATCGACAAGCGTTCACCAGCCTGGACCAGCACTCGTTCAAACGCCGCATAGTCCCCGTCGTCTTCGAACAAGGTCCGGCGTGCGTTGGCGCGATTCAAGACATGACAAACGACATTGCCGGATGCCGCGCGTAACGGGCGCCCCATGGACACCCCCTAGTTCATGCCGCTACCACGAACAATGGTTCCTGACACCTTTTTCTTCCCCGCTGTTGGTTGTATGCCTCGGAACCGGTGATCAAATGCCAACTTGAGATCATGATTGCCTCCGAGTCTTAGCAGCCTTGTAGCGGTAGTCACAACGACCGGGTTGAGTGCCAACAAGCGAAAACGGCCGATATATCGAAAGCAATCCGTTCTTAAAGCCTGGATTGCCAGCCCAGACGGTGATGTAGGGGCGGCTGTTGAACAAGAACATGTCAGCTCTCAAGGCAATGGCAAAGTTCCCACTCTTTTCCTTGTCGAGTTTCGTCTTATCTGAAGTCAGCACATAGAATGAGCGCCCTGAGGTCCCCGAAAAGTGAGATTCGTTCGAGGGATCGCAACCTGCATACTCATACTTCAGCACTGTCTCTGAAACCCCATCCTGCTCGATATCAAGCTCGATCGTCGCAAGTCGAATGTCCCCGTTAGCGATGCGTTCTTTGATTCGCGTGAGAATCTCCTCGCGCCGATTCGGATCTTCGAATCCAGTCTCGTAGGGTTTCCAGCGTTCAATCTGCTCAATGAGATCGAGATGTTTCAACGCATCCAACGGTTGCCAGGTCGGCTTGCTGAATTCGGGAAACTTTGGATTCACCTTCCGCTCGCAGACCATCGGGGGGTCGCCAGGAAACGAATTCAGATTTTTCAAGAAGGCCTCGCAGACCTCAATGCCTTTCCCCAAAACAAGAACATATTCTCCAGCTGTCGCCACATCGGCAATTAACAACCACACCACTCCAAGCGCCAGGATCGATCGTCTACGTCTGTGTGTCATGCTGGCATCCTTTCCAGTTTCTCGCCGCCCTCACGCTTTCGGCTTCGACTGCTTCGCATTGCGCATGCTGACCAGCACTTGCTGAATCTGCTGATGCAATCGCGCCAGCACATCCACCCCCATCGCCACGCGGGTGACGAGATGACCTTCCAAACCTTTTGGCGCCACTTGGCCATCTTTTGCCGTCTTCGCGATCGCCCCGAGCAGCGTGGGCTCGATGAACCCGAAATCCACATAGGCAATGCCCTGCGCCACGCCGACATTCGTGTAGTTCGTTGCGAGCGGATGGGCGCTTGATTCACTCGGCTTCAACCGCACATTTAATTTGAGGGCCTTGTCTTTTGGTTCACTCATGTTCAAAAACTCCTTTATTGCAGTATCCCGTGACGACACCACACACGCAGCCGCCATTGCACCGCAGGAATGCCACCATCTATATTCACTCCTAACAAAATCATGCGCGGCAGCATCGTATATTCGGATTCATTGCAAATGTGACGGCGATCATGCCACACCCCAAACAAAAACTCCCGACCTCTTGTATACGACCGCTTTGGTGAATGGTTGTCGCTTCGCCATCGGACGCCTCCTGGGGATGCATTGCCCCCTCTTTGAGGTGTCCATGAAAACGGGGCTAGCTCAGGAGTTTTTATGTCGATGGTGGAGTAACAGACGAGTGCTGATGTCGCTACGCCTGGCGATGGATGGCCGAGAGACTTGACCTCTATGTGGCGGGATGCCGTGACTCCAGGATCGGCAAGATCCTGTTCACGGGATGGCGATGCGGCGTAATCCGCTCGTGCACAAACGCCCCGGTGAACTGGATCCGTTCGCAGGGGCTCGGCCTTCCCCTCCAGCCCCTCGCAGACACGCTCACATCTCGAGTTGCATCTCAGCCAGCTCTCAATGGATCTCCGCGCCTTCGAGGCTAGAGGGGCTGCGCCCTCGTTCCCTCTCGCTCCGCGTGGCTCCTATTCCTGCGTCTGCGCCTCGATCACGATCAGGATCCGGTGCTCCTGGAAGGTGGTGGCAACCGTCGTGGGGAGCGACACGGCGTCCGTGGCCTCAATGTGGAAAGTGGCCGTCTGGGTATCGTACGTCAACCACGCCGGCAATGGCGCGCCCTCTGGGCCGCTCAGCGCATCTGGAGTCCCACCGATGTTCTGAATCAGGCCGTCGGGCAGCGTGAAGGACACCGTGCTTCCCTGTGTCAGCAGGCTCCGTGGGATCGAGACGTAGACCATTTCGGGGTCCTCACTCGACGTGCGCGGCTCCCACTTCAACACCACCGTGTGAGGACCGTCGGTCGACGAAGAGGACAACGAGGTCAGTTGTGCGTCGGCTGCGCCTCGCACCGTCCCTTCCAGTCTATAGTTCGGCAAGGCCTGAGACCCCTCAACCGGCACAGTCGACGAGGAACCGAACAGCGGCTGGGTGCCACGGCTCAATTGGGCCATCGCATCGACGGATTGGTCTTGGGCATGAACGCCGGTAATATCGGCGGTCGTGGAGGCCTGGCCGAGGACCGTGTAATTGCTGAGATCGGCGCCGCCATAGAGCGTCCCGCTGAGCGCGACCGTCTTCCCGACGCCCACCTGGGCATCGGCAAAGGTGCCGACGGTGGCGTGGGCGGTCAGCTCGTCGCCTGGCACGATGTTGGTGAAGGTGGCACCGCCATGATCGACGGTGGCCGTGGTGGTGCCGTCGTAGGGTTTGTTGGCGGCAGTGAGGCCCGACACCGTGACGCTACGCCGCGCAATGGTGCCATTCGTGCCGGCCACCGTCGTGCCGCTGGCTAGTGAGTAGTTGCCGACATCCGCGCCACTGACGTGGACGCCGCTGATGGTGTACCCGAGATTCGTGCCGGCATTCTTCGTGGCGAAGATCACGTTGCCGGTGCCTGAAACCGCATCGCCTGTCCAGACCCCCGATACGGTGACACCCGTTCCGGTGAGGAGCGCCGTACCGTCGTAGGTCTTCGTCACCCCACTGGGGAAGACCGTCAAGGTGCTCGGGGTGACGGCGTGTTGGCCGGTGAGGGTCACGGTGTGGTTGAAATTCGCGCTGGTGGTGGAGAGGTTGGTGGCGCCAATGGTGTGAATGCCCACCGGCACCAGTCCAGCACCGCTCAGGGTCGCGCCGGGCACTCCGACGGTAAAGTGGGCTGCTCCGCCGGCGCCATCGGTAATGGTGATCGCATTCCCCGTCGCACTCACATTGCCGGTCAGGTCCACGATCGTGGCACTGGTGCCGGACAAATAGCGCGCGCGCGCGATGCCGTAGATCGGGGCCGTGCCGTAGGTCGTGGCGATATTCGCCACCTGGACCAGGAGCTGATTCGCCGGCACGATCGTGTAGGTCCCGGCGCCATAGGCAATGGCATAGTTACTGGAGGTCAAGCCGCTGGGGAGGAGAACGTTGGCGTAGGTGCCCGCGCTCGTGGTGCCGACGTTGCTGCGGGTAATGGCTAGGGTGCCGCTCAGGACGCTACTCGTCTCGCCATTCACCAGGCCGGAGTAGGTCACGCCCGCATATCCACCCGCGTCGCTTTCCGTGACAAACCGGGCATCATGGTTGGCCTGTATCGTCAAGGCTTTCGGCGTGATCGCGGCCGTGGTGGTCACGGTCGTGCTGCTCAGCTGATAGTTGCCGGCGAGGCCGCCGCTCGTCCCATCGGTGAGGCTATAGCCGGTGGCGGTCACGGTCTTGCCGATGCCGGCGTTTGCGTCAGTAAAGGTGGCAGTCGTGCCGCCGGTGAGGCCCAGGGTTTCGCTCCCCACGCCGGTAGCCACGCTGCCCGTGCCAGTGACCGTGGCAGCCGTGGTGCCGTCATACACCTTGTCAGCCGCCGTGAGGCCGCTGACCGTCACCGTTTTCGGCGTGATGGCGGCCGTGGTGGTGGTCTGGTCGGTGATGGTGTAATTAGCGGCATCGGTGCCGCCGTAGGTGCTGCTCAGGGTGACGGTCTTGCCCGTGCCCACGTGCTTCGTCGCAAAGGTGCCGGTGGCGCCGGCGAGAGTCAAGTTGTCGCCGCTGACAAGCCCGCCAAAATTCACCGCGCTGCCGTTGATCGTCGCAGCCGTGGTGCCGTCATACACCTTGTCGGCCGCCGTGAGGCCACTGACCGTCACGGATTTGGGCGTGATGGCGGCCGTGGTGGTGGCGGTGGTGCTGCTCAGCTGATAGTTGCTCGCGAGGCCGCCACCTGCGCCATCTGCGAGACTATAGCCGGTGGCCGTGACGGTCTTGCCGGTGCCGGCGTGACGGTCGCTGAAGGTGGCGCTCGTGCCGCCAGTGAGGCCTAGGGTTTCACTCCCCACGCCGGTAGCCACGCTGCCCGTGCCAGTGACCGTGGCCGTCGTGGTGCCGTCATACACCTTATCCGCCGCCGTGAGGCCGCTGACCGTCACCGTTTTCGGCGTGATGGCGGCCGTGGTGGTGGTCTGGTCGGTGATGGTGTAATTGGCGGCATCGGTGCCGCCATAGGTGCTGCTCAAGGTGACGGTCTTGCCCGTGCCCACGTGCTTCGTGGCAAAGGTGCCGGTGGCGCCGGCGAGAGTCACGTTGTCGCCGCTGACAAGCCCGCCAAAATTCACCGCGCTGCCGCTGACCGTCGCAGTCGTGGTGCCGTCATACACCTTGTCGACCGCCGTGAGGCCACTGACCGTCACGGATTTGGGCGTGATGGCGGCCGTGGTAGTGGTCTGGTCGGTGATGGTGTAATTGGCGGCATCGGTGCCGCCGTAGGTGCTGCTCAAGGTGACGGTCTTGCCCGTGCCCACCTGTTTCGTGGCAAAGGTGCCGGTGGTGCCGGCGAGAGTCACGTTGTCGCCGCTGACAAGCCCGCCAAAATTCACCGCGCTGCCGCTGACCGTCGCAGTCGTGGTGCCGTCATACACCTTATCCGCCGCCGTGAGGCCGCTGACCGTCACCGCTTTGGGCGTGATCGTGGCCGTGGACGACGCCGTGGCGGCCAGCGCATAGTTGCTCCCGTCGAGTCCTCCGACTGTAAGGCCCGTAATGGTGACGGCCTTATTGACGCCGGCCTGTTTATCAGCAAATGCACCGCTGCCGGACACCGTCACCGTATCGCCGGACACAATCCCGCTGGTGTTATGCGAGAGTGACGCCGTCGTCGCACCGTCATAGACTTTATCCGTGGCCGTCCCCGTGTAGGTCAAGGCTTTCTGATTGACCGTCAGCGTCCCCACTACCGAACTCCCACTCGCGTAGCCGAGCTGCTCCGTCCCCCCGCTCGCCGTCACGGCATGGCTTCCAGCCGTGAGATGCCCGCTAGTGGAGGTACTCCCGCCGACCGAGGCGGTGGGGGCCACACTGAAGATCTGGGTCGCCGTATCGCCGTTGACCCCGGTCGCGGACAGGGTGAAGGTAGGAACGGAGCCGCCATAGGTCATCGTCTGATTGGTAGCCGTCACCGTGACCGACGGCTGCTCGCGATACACTCCATACCGTCCGCTGCCCAGCGCCGCCGTAAAATTGCTGGCTGCCTCGTCGCTGTGATAGCGGAATCGCCCGCTGCCACTGCCCACGACCGTGGTCAGCCCGGTGCTGCCGCTCACGCTGCCCGAATAGAGCGTGGCCCGGCCGCCGCTGCCCACGCTGATCGTAGGGCTGCCACTTATGAGGAGGTTGCCGCCGGTGGCCGTGCCGGCCGCGGTGTCGCGGCCCGCATTGAGGACCAGGGCACTGGCGCTGGTGGCAGAGGTCGTGGTGGCAGCCGCGACGGTGAGGTCGCCACTGGCCGTGCTGAGGTCGAGGTCGCCGCTGGCCGTGATCCCCGTCGTGGCGCCCACGCTGCCCAACGTCAAGGCGCCGCTGTTGCGGTAGCGCAGATTACTCACGCCGCTGGCGGCCAGCGTTCCCACATTGGAGCTACTACTATCCAACGTGACCGTGCCGCCGGTGATGGCCAATTGCGGCGCCGTCAGGGCGCCGCTCGGGCCGTCGGTCAGCGTGCCGCCCGCGGCCAGCGTGATGGCCCCACCGCTGCTGGCGACCGCACGGTCGATGGCGAGGTTCCCGCCAGTGGCCGTGAGGGCCACCGCGCCGGCTACTGCAATCGGCCGATCCACCGTCAGGTCGGTGGCCGCGGTGGCGCTGACGGTCCCGCTGCCGGTGATGCCGCTCGCATGCGGCGCCAACGCGGACAGGGCAACGCTCCCCGCGCGGTTGAACCTGAGCGCGGCATTGGTGGTGACCGCGCCGGTCCCCAGCACACCCGTGCCGCCGCCGTTGCCCACGGCCAGCGTTCCGGCCGACACGGTGGTGGGGCCGCTATAGAGGTTGGTGCCGGTCAAGGTCAGCGTCCCGCTGCCGTCCTTGACGAACGAGGCATCGGTGCCGCTGACCACGCCGCTGTAGGTGGACGTGCCGCCTTGCGATACCGTCATCGTGCGGCCATCGGCCAGCCCGACGCTCCCGTTGCCGGTGAGGCCCGTGCCGGCGGTGATGGCCACATTGCCGGTCCCGGCGTTGGTAGTGGCCAGGCCGGCGTTCAGCGTGATAGTGCCGCCATACAGCGCGATCGGGCCGTTGATGTTTTGTGCCGCTGTCACCGTGATGTCGGCCGTGTTGCCGGCCTTGCCCAGCGTCAGGCCGGTCAGGCCCGAGGCCACGCTCAAGTTGGTACGCGGCCAGCTCAACGCGCTGCTGAAGCTGGTGCTGAAGGGTTGCACCGTCAAGGTTCCGGTGGTGTTGACGGCCATGGTCCCGTCCAGGGTCAACACATCACCGGTGAGCGTGACGTTGCTGCTGCTGGCGGTGATGCTCGATCCCGCCTTGCCGCCCAGGCGTGCGCCGGTGCCGTGGACGTAGATGCCTTTGGTGCCGCCATCCACCTGCACGGCACCGGTCGTGGCCAGCAGATCTTGGTTCTGCAGGTAGACGCCGTAGCCCGAGCCGGCACCCGTGCCGGCAATGGCGATGGAGCCCCCGCCGGTGGCCAACACTTCTTTGGGGTTGTTGTAGTTGAAGACCAGGCCGTGGTTGGCAGCCGAGGTGCCGGTCAGCGAGATGGCCGTGCCCGACGCCTTGCTGGACACGAGGCTGAGGTGCGAGAGGCCGTCGTTGTCGTTCACCGGGTCGCCGAAGTTCAGCCCATAGAAGTTGGTGCTGGTGCCCGCCATAAGGATGGCGCCGGTGCCCGCATTCGCGGTGAAAAAGCCCGGCTGGTGGATGCCGGTGTTGTCGCTCACCGAGCCGGAGCTGGCCGTGCTGGCACCGCGGATCACGATGTCACCGCCGCCAGACCACATCTGCATGGTGCTGGCCCTGGTGGCGCCTAGCTTGACGCCGATGCCGGTGCTGCTGGACGCATAGCCATCAGGCACCCCGTCGCCAGCGACGCCGCCATTGGCGCCGTTGTCGGCTCCGCCCGCCAATACGATGGTGCCGCCGCCCGACAGGTTACTGCTCGTCGAGCCGTTGGCCGTGTTCAGAGAGTTGTTGTCGCCCAGCTGGATGGCCCCGCCGCCGGTCGCGTCGCTGTCGCTCCACAGCGTGAGCGCGCCCTGGTTGGTCTGCAGCATGCGCCCGGTGTTGGTGACGATGTTGCCCGTCGCCTTCACCAGCATGCCGGCGCCGGCCTGCGTGCTCGTCAGGTTGCCATTCAGCGTGATATTGCCGCCGTACAGCGCGATCGGTCCGGCCACGCTGAGCGGGTTGCTCAGCGTCAGATCGAAGGTGTTGCCGGCCTTGCCCAGCGTGAAACCAGACAGCGTGGTGCCGAAGTTCCAGTCGTTGTCGAAGCTCAGGCTGCCGGTGTCGGCGCGCAGTTGGGTAAAGCTAGCGCCG
This sequence comes from Nitrospira lenta, assembly GCF_900403705.1. NCBI lineage: Bacteria > Pseudomonadati > Nitrospirota > Nitrospiria > Nitrospirales > Nitrospiraceae > Nitrospira > Nitrospira lenta. The sequence continues at coordinate 115,113 of NZ_OUNR01000001.1, forward strand.
ACCGGGCGGATGGTCAGACTCCCCGTACCTCGCACGCTGATTGAGCCGGCTCCGCTATTGACCGCGCGCTGCAGCAGTGAGTTGGTCTCGATGAGGATGTTCCCGCTGTAGGGGGTGGTCCCGTCGTAGCCGATGCGGATGTTATCGGCACTATCGCTCGCCGTCAGCCGGAGGCCGTTGAGGTATTGGCCGGACTCCAGCGTATTACTGCCCCGCAGCGTGATATCACCGCTTTGCGACACCACCGCGATCGAGCTCGTCGTGCCGGAGGTTTGAAGTTGCAGACCGGACGCGTCATTGGTTGCCGCCGAGGTGAACTGCGCCTGGCCGTCGAGCGTGATACTGCCCGTGGTGCTGCGAACCGTGACCTGTTCGTTGGCGTTCTTCGCGTTCACTAACACCCCATGGCGCCACCCGCTCCCGCTGCTTGAGTTGGAGCCGCTGCCGCTAATCGAGATGTTCCCACTGGTGGTGGACAGCAGCACGTTGCCGGTGGTGGAGCCGGACGGCGCATTCCCGATGACCGTGCCGATCCCGTTGATATAGCGCCCATCGAGGGACCCGTCGATCGAGATGTCTCCCGAGGTGGTGGAGAGGGTGCTGCCGCCGTAGACGGCCGCGCCGACGTTCAGGTTGCCCGTGGTCGTGGCGGTATAGGCGCTCTTGCCGTTGATGGAGATGCTGCCGGCGCCGGTACTGATACTGCTGCCGGCGATCGACGCCCCTGTCACATCATACGACCAGGTGGAGGCCTGGGCCCTTCCGACCGTCAACCCGTTCCACCCGCCGACAAGCACATTTCCGCCGCCCATCCAGAGATGGCCGCCGTTGGTGGCGATGTTGCCGCCGTTGACGTAGATGCGGCCGTCGTTGCCCTCACTGTTGTACCGCGTCCACAACACCAGGTTCAGTGCGCCTGAGGTGGAGGTAATGGTGGGGTTGGTCAGGGTAATGTGGCTGCCGCCCGATGGGTTGCCCGCTCGCAAGGTGAGCGTCGCGTCGCCACCGGCCGTCTTGTTCAGCGTCACGCCGGAATTCCAAGTTATGCTGCCGGTCACGTCGTTCAAAACGGAGGTGCCGGTGTTCAGTGTGGTGGCGTAGCTGTTGGCGACCGATTGGGTAATGGTCGAGTCCGTCGGGTCCAGGTACCAGAGGCCGCCGTCGCCGAATGACGCGCCGGCGTCCACGTAGGCGCCGCCCACGTCGAGCCGGTACCCCGAGGTTTCGATCTTCCCGCCGTGGCCGCCCAACGCGCCGCCGCGCGCCCGAATCTCGCCGAACACGCGGGTGCTCGACTGGGGCTGATGAATATCCGACCACAGCACCGCGGTGCCGCCGTCGCCGCGCTGGGTGGCGCTGACGTCGATGCCGGCGCCTTCGGCCATAGTGACGGTGGTCGCGTGCTGCATCGTCCCGCTGCCTTGCCACCCCCCGCCGACGAGGATTTCTCCTCCGCCGGTGGCGCCGGTCGCGGCCGTGATCGACCGGGCTCCCAGCGTGATGGCGTCGCCTTCAAGCCGAATACGCCCCCCCGTACTGACGAGGCTGGAGGCCTCAAGGCGGCCGTCGTTCCGCACGACGCTGCCCTGGAGCTGATGGGCGGCCACGGCGGAGAGCACGATATAACCGCCGGGCGCCAAGACGGCCTGGCTGTTTTCCACGAGCGTCTGGATCGACGCGGGCTCCACCCGAATCCCTTGGAGCTGTCGGCTGGGATCAAACCGCAGTTCATAGGCTTCACCCGCGGCCAACGCGACGGTGCCGAGTTCGGCAATGATGACGCCGTGGTTGCGGACTTCTGGCGCGAGCAGAGCGATGTAGCCCTGCAGCGACGCGCGGAGCTGGCCTTCGTTCACAATGCTGCCGAGGGCGCCGTTGCGCGTGAACCGGTCGCGGCCGGCCATGAAGTCATCGAGGGTGATGTGATGGGTGGTAGCCAAGAGGCCGCCGACATCCACGGTGGCACTGGGCGCGAAATAGATCCCATTGGGGTTGGAGAGAAAGACCTGTCCGTTGGCGGTCAGCTTGCCGAAGATCTGTGAGGCCTCGGGGCCAAGGATACGATTGAGCAGGACGCTGCCCGAGGAGGGCTGATGAATATCGACGTGGGCGGCGCTGCCGATATTGAAGCTCTGCCAGTCGATGGCGGCTCGGGTGGTCCCTTGCTGAATCGTCATCAGCGAGTCATGGCGGCCGATCGTCGCTTGTCCCCCGACGACCTGTTCTCCGGTGGGAAGTTGGGCGGGGGCGGGCGGGCTCGCGGGGCCGGCGGCATGGCCGATCAGATGGGGGCTCAGCAGCAGCGCTACCAGGCTGACGGCGGACAGAGCCCGACGCCACCGGGGACCGTGAGGCGCGGGGAGTGGCTGCATCGACGAAGACCAGACAGACGCGGTCATGGCACGGACTCCTTTGCCAAATACGTGAACAATGCGTCGGCGTTCTCTTTCTCTCTTTCTCTCTTTCTTTCTCTCGCTCGCTCTGGTGGTGCTCCTGCGGAACGACCGGCTCCTGCACACCACCTGAAGGTGGACGGAGACACGGGAACGACGTGTTCGCGCGCCCCGCGCTAAAACAGATAACTCGCCGAAAACCAGAAGCGGTTGAGGTCCAGCGACCCATCCTGATCCTTGCCTGCGGCGGTCGGATTCGGGTTGTCCCCGAGTCGATGCGCCCAAGTGCCCTGCACCACCAAGCCCAGCGGACTGCGCCAACTCAGCGTCACGCCGCCGCCTTTGAGGGTGTAGCTGTGTCCGATGGACGATTGGTTCGAGACATGTCCCGCATCGAAAAATCCGGTCAGACCGAATCCCCAGGGGAGATACCCTCGCACCTCACCGGTCGTGACCCAGCCGGTGGAGCCACCCGCTTCATAGACGGGATAGGCCCGGACCGTCTGGGGGCCGCCGATATACAATCGTTCCGCCGAATCCATGGCGGAAAAGGCTTTCTGCCCGAGGAAGGACCCGTAGAGAGAGACCCAGGGATGGACCCGTTGTTCATGGGCCGCATACCACGTGAGCTTGGTGAAGGTGCCTTCGACATGGGGATTTTCGCCGAGTTGGCGAGTGCCCTGATCGACGTATCCTTGGACGAGCGTCAGGCTGCCGAACGTCGCGCCGGGCATGCCCAAGATGTTTTCATACCAATTGCCCGCGAGGCCTGCGGAGCCTTCATTGATGCGGTAGTCAGACTGGCGGATATGGGCGGCGTCATTGTCAAAATGCCGGTGATCGTAGGTCATCTTCCAGTACAGGTTGTAATCCCTGGTTCGCACGAGAGGATACGACGCCTCCACCCCCAGGCTATAGGCGTTTCCCTTGACATCGAGCGCGGCGAATTCCGAGGTCACCAGGCGATACGCGAGCCACGAGCCGTTGACGCCGATGCGCCACCCGTCACGGCCGAGAGGCAGGGTATAGGCCACTCGCCCGTACTGGCTCCCTTCCGACCACATGGTGTTCACCGTGATGAGATCCCCACGATGAAAGGGGCTTTGCAAACGCAGGCTGGCAAGGCCCTGAATGGAACCGGTAGCACGCGGGCTGCTGTTATCGATGCTCAGATCGCCGTGCACGATCGGTTCGTCGGCGGTCCTGACGCGCACATTCGTCGTGCTGGGCTCCGTGCCGGCTTCGAGGGCACCCGACACCTGGACTCCCGGCAAATCGTCAGCCAAGAGCAGCCCTCGATCAAGGGCGTGGCTGTTGAGGTGCTGGCCCGGTTGAAGTTGCCGATCGATGAGGCCTACGACGTATTCCGGCTCGACCCGCGTGGGCGGCGGGTCATCAAGGGAGACCTGGCCCAAAGTCGCTTCGACGATCGCGATGAGAACCATGCCATCCGTAATGTCTTGCTGCGGGAGATAGGTCTGCACGACCCACCCGGCGTTCCGATAGCGATCAGCGACGGCGGCAGCGGCCTCTCTCAGTAAGGGCAGATCCATTTGACGATCGATATACGGCGCCACCGCGGCTTGCAGCTCTTCCGCGGTCAAGCGGGTATTCCCCTCAAATCGATAGGCGGAAACTCTGACCGTGGCGGAGGGTGGAGCGGGCTCTTGAAGGGGCCGCGCGGGCGTGTTGCTTGGGGTTTGGGACGGGAGCTGTTCCAGGCGCTCCTGGTCACGTTCTTGCTGGCGCCGCTGCTGAAGCCCGCCGGCGTCCGGCACGGTTTGCGCCAGGGTGAGTGACACGTAGGGGCTCACGTGGCCGACCGTCGTCAGCGCGAGACTCATGAGCAACGCCACCCGGTATGTTCCTGACAAAGCGATCACGGTTGCCTCTCTGATACAAACCTGAGCTTGGCAACCAAGACGGGTGGATGCCACCAAACAGTCGTAGTTACTATCGGAAAAATTCGATAAAACTTTAATGATAAATACCGTACTGGTGCGCAGCACGTAACAATACGAGTAGCGCCAAGTCGGCATTTCTTGAATGGTACTTACATCAGGAACCTTACATTACTTACCTTAATTTATTTTGATTCCGCACGCAGCGGGCTAAGAGTCGAGTGGCATCATCGCCGCTCTCGATCAGTGACGTCAGGCGCTTAGCAGGCGAGGGGCTGGGCAAAGAACGGAGGCCTTCTACCTTTCCACCAGTTTCTGCGGGAAGCCGATTGGTCGGAGGCTCGCATCCAGCCCCAGCAACCTCGCCGTCACCGCCATCCATGCGTCCGATCCAAACGGGGCGTTAGGATTCATGCGCCGTCGGATTCGATGGACCGCTGTTTCCTCCACGGCTTGGTCACCATGTGAGCCAAGGCTCTGGTCGCGGAACGGGACCGGCTTCCCCCCGAAGACCTTGCCCAGATTCGCTCCACGTACGCGCACTCGACCTTCGCCAATCTTCGGCGCGGGCCACAAGATGTGCACGGACGGGATTCAGTTCGATGGAGCGCAAGATGGATATGATTCGGCATGAGACCGCACGCCAGGAGTCGTATCGGCATCCGGTCACAGGCCGGCCCCAGCAAACCGATGAAGGCCTGATAGTCTCCGTCCGTATGAAAGGCTTAGGCCTAGCCATTGCCACGATTGATGATGTGGTAACAATACTCTCCGACGGAGACCCGCGCCGTGCGTGGCATAACCCACGCTAGTTCGTTAGGCTGCCTGGAAGTGCAGAAGGTCCCCGTTTTTTTCTTCATCGGCATTCGATCACAGGCCTGCCCCAGCACTCGTTCAAACGCCGCATAGTCCCTGTCGTCTTCGAACAAGGTCCGGCGTGCGTTGGCGCGATTCAAGACGTGATAGACCACATCGGCCGCAGTCTGTCGTGACGGTCGCCCTATGGCCCCCCTTAGTTCATGCCGCCACTGCCAACAATGGTTCCTGACACCTTTTCCTCCTCTCAATGACCCGTTCAATCCACGGATATGACTATTTGGTGTCATCCTTTGTCATCGATGGAGTAATTGGATGCGGGGCTTTCGGGCCCTTATGTTCTGGGCGAGGCGGTCCATAGTCAACGGGGGTACGGACAATGCTTTTGTATTCCGGTTGTCTGTACCCGTCATACAGCCGTTTGATCACCTCTGCTGAAACAACGGATTGGCCTGCTTTCTTCGCCTCATGATCGGGTGAGGAAAAAATTAAATTCGGCCTTGTAAGTTCCATGGGCAACTCGTGTAGCGTAATGCGATTCCACTTTTTGCTTTGATATTTAAAAATGACGTAAGGCGGGTTCGGACTTCCCCATTTCATAAATGACACACGTCCCATCGGATGAACCACCAAATAAACCGAATTTTCACGCACCCCAAGTAGCATTGGCAAAAAGTTTGCGCCGCCGACATCTTCAGTAAATTTATCCTCCCATGTAATGGTTTCGCTTGTACTGGGTTGATTAAAGGTTACGCGCTGCTCCTTGATGGGTGGTTCCTGCCCTATCTCATGTCGCCCACCACGTTCAACTAACCTTTCTACGATAATCTTCTTGCCGTCAGGCAACAGCGCTTCCTCTTTCCATGTAAATGTATCTGTTGCGTACGCGTTCATGTTCACCCCCCAAGCCAGAAATAAGCAGATCGTCTTGAATAGCCGAACCCAAGAAACTAGGGGCATCACAGAAACTAGAGTTAGGTCTTGCAGTCGAATATTTGCCATTTGAGACATCCCTTCGTTTACGTTTTCAGCTCCCCCTGCCGCGCATCCCGCATACTGACCAGCACTTGCTGAATCTGCTGGTGCAATCGCGCCAGCACATCCACGCCCATGGCGCCACGGGTAACGAGATGACCTTCCAATCCCTTGGGCGCGGCCTGGCCATCCTTCGCAGTCTTCGCAATAGCCCCAAGCAGCGCGGGTTCGATGAACCCGAAGTCCACATAGGCAATCCCCTGCGCGACGCCGACGTTGGTGTAGTTCGTTGCGAGCGGATGGGCGCTCGATTCACTCGACTTCAACCGCACATTTAATTGGAGGGTCTTGCCTTTTGGTTCACTCATGTCCTGATGGTCTTCCTTGCATAGAGCTCGCCATACGTACCTTGCACCACGTTCACTTTGAAAGGCTCAAATGGCAATCTTTATATTTATTCCTAATTAATCAGGGCAAACCCTAGCGATTGAGAGGTTCCCTGTCAATCGGCGACCTCAGCTTGATGACAAGAACCACCCAAACCAGCCTGTTTGGCGGATGACCTGCGCATTACCGCACAAGCAACACTCACCGCCTCACCTTAAGACACCGCGCTGTTTCTGTTCCGCAAAACCGTGGATCCTTTTTGCCGGAGCCTACCTCCGGCCGTGAAATAGATGCACCAAAAGAAAAAGGGAGCCTCCCGTTTGGAAGGCTCCCTACTTGGATAGATCCAGCTAGATTCTACCGCTTCCGTTTCACGCTTCAGCCCTGCGCCTCAAGCCAGGATCGACACCGGTTCTTGTTCGGTCCGCTACCAGCACTAGTACTTAAAATACAGCCACCCTCAGCTGCTCAACGGAAGGCGCCGCACATGTCTATTGGCCCGATGCCAGCGGCGGCATGTTGATGCCGACTCGCTCTAAGCCCATGATAACGGTCAAGGCGCTCGGTGAGTGCTGAACGATTTCCTTTTGCACTTCGATGCGGCGCAGATCGACGAACTCCGGCGCGGTCAACCCTAACGATTCGCGATAGGCGCGGTCAGCGATGCCGCGCTGCTTTTCGGCTTTCTCACGGGACTCCTCGGCTTTTTGAAATTCCACCATGGTAATCTTGCGCTGCTCCTGAATGATGGTCTGCGTCGTTTGCTCTACCACGCCTTTGGGCGGCAGGATGCTCCCGACAACCACGCGATTCAGCCGGATAGGAATGCCCTGTCGCTCGATCAGCTTGGTCTGCACTTCTTTGGCGATGGCATCCTGCAACTTCTGCCTGGTGGTCGGATCGGTCGTCAACTGAAAGAGGGGGTACTTCTGCACTTCTTCACGCACAAAGGTGCGAAACGCTTCCTTGGCATTGTTGGCATACCAGTTCGGACCGTACTTGCTGATCAGCTCCGGCGATTTCCCCTCAATGACGTTGGCGATCAGAAACGCATCAAAGGAGACCGGCGCGTTCTCGGCCGAGATGATATCGAAATGCTCGGAGTACTGGATCGGACGGATATCGACATCCACCACTTTGGTCGTCGGCGCCACCACAACTCGTCCCGTCTTGGTGGGCACGGGATCAACACCGCCATGGCCGAAGAAAAACGGCTGCTCAACCAACACCCCTTCGTGACCCGCCTCGATGGCCACGCACCCGGTTCCCAAGGCCATCAAACCGACTGCCACCACGACTCCACTCAGGCTGCTCCCGTCTCTCCTCATACGCTCCTCCTCGGTTAGCCCCGCCGCATGCACACCGGGGCAAGACGATGATAGTTGAATAGCCGGCGCCAATCAGCCGCGAATCAATCTCGTGGCAACACCTTACGAAGCGCTTTAACGGATTGTCAAACCTGTGCAGGAAGCCCTGTAGCTCTGAGAGACGCTCTGACGACGGGAGGAGAAATACCGCGAAGGACGTTAGAAAATGCCGGCTTGCTTCTGCAACCAGCGCACATACGCGATGATCTGATCGACATCCTCAGGAGTGACCGCCTCAATTTTCGGCATATTGCCGAATTCCCAGTGGTGCGCTTTCACTCCGTTGGCAGCCGCTCGCTGAAAGGCGGCATCGCCATGATGATTCGGTTCATAAATTTTATGCACGAGCGGCGGCCCCTGACTTGTGCCGGCGCCACCTGCACCATGACAGCCTGAACAGTTGGCTTTAAACTTGGCTTCACCCGTCTGCAAGCCGGCCGGAACCGCGCCGCTCGCGACCGCCTTGGGCGCCGACTCTCCCTGGCTACAGGCCGGAGCAACACTGAGAACACATAATACAACCGCCAGGCCACAGGTCCGTGAGATCGTCATCGTCAACTTACTCCTTCGGCGTGGATTGATCGGGTGGCTGAGACGGCTGCCCGAATTGCTCTTGCAACATCGCCTGCGTCTTCGCCAGCGTGATGCGGCGGTACAGCCGCGCACCAACCGGTACGAGCACGATCAACCCGATAGTCAGATACATGAAAAATTCTTCAGGAGACATCACGGCTCACTTTCTATTGAAACTTACCGTACCGCATATGCGACCGGATCCTCAACTCCCGCTTGGGCAAATCCCTGGCGGCGAATGAGGCAGCTATCGCAATGTCCACAGGCGAGCGATCCAACGGGATCATAACAGCTATGGGTCAGATGAAGCGGCGCGTGGAGCGTCATACCCAATTGAATAATCTCTGCCTTGGACATCGTCAACAGCGGCGCACGGACTTCCAGGCGCGTCCCCTCGACGCCGCTCTTTGTGCCGACCGCGACAGCTTGCTCGAATGCGCGGATAAATTCAGGGCGACAATCGGGATAGCCTGAGTAATCCAGCACGTTCGCGCCGAAATAAACGACCGACGCCCCCACCACTTCCGCATGGGCCGCAGCCAACGATAGGAAGATCAGGTTTCTGGCAGGAACATAGGTGATCGGAATGCCCTGCGTCCGCTCCTGCTCCTTGCGATCCTTGGGAACCGCCAGATTTCCGGTCAGAGCCGATCCCCCCAACGCACGAAGATCGACCTCTACGACCTGATGGTGTTGGACGCCGAACGAAGCAGCCACCTGCTTGGCTTGCTCAATCTCAATAGCATGTCGCTGCCGATAGGCAATGGTCAGCAAAAAGAGGTCGCACCCCTCCTGCTTCGCCACAGCGGCCGTAACCGTAGAATCCAGTCCTCCGCTCAGGAGAATAACGGCACGCCGCTGGGGTACTGCATCAAGAGGCATGGATGGAGGGGAAGTCAGAAATTTTCCCCCTGACAGGGGATTTTACGCGATGCCGAACCGAAAGAGGCACACAGCTCCACGCATGATGGGGCGCGGGAAGAAGAGCGCGATCAATCGCGATCTTCTTCCTTTTCAATTTTTTCCAGCAGCTCGGCTTTGGATTGACACTCGACGCAGAGCTTGGCAAACGGCACGGCTTGAAGCCGCTTCTCGCTGATCTCAATACCACACTCGGCACACATACCATAGGTACCGTCACGCAAGCGATTGAGCGACTCATCGATGGCCTGCCGACGGCGATTGCGCATCTCCATGAGCGAGATGCCGAGTTCGCGATCAAGATCCATCAACGCCTGGTCACCGACATCACGGGCAGACTCCAGCCGGCGTTGCTGATCCTCCGTCAACGACTGACCCAGATTGCCTTCGATTTCACGAATGATCTCTTGGCGTTTGCCCATCAACATCTGGTGCAATGTCTCTTGGCGGCGTTCACGGGCATCCCGGTCTTTCGCCGATTCCTTGGGACGTAGCGCCTCGATAATAATCTGCGCAGGAGCCGCCTTTGCCGTTACAACGACTGCGGGGGCCGCCTTCTTGGACTCAACGACAGAGGCTGGTTTTGTCTTTTTCACTTCTGCTTTCTTTTTTGCAGGCACTTTGGTTGCCATAGAATAATGCTCCTTGGGTAGAGAATCCCCCCAAAAAAAGTCCGGCATCTATATCACGGCATGTAGGCTTTGACAAGGGCTAGCGGTCGCTACCTAGGAGAACCCTAGGAATAGAGAATCGTCGAATGCACGGGATAGCCAGCGAGCTTTTCTCTTCCTTTGAGCCCTTTTAGCTCAACGAGAAAATCGAGGCCCACGACGTCCCCTCCGAGTTGGCGGACTAGGCTGATGGTCGCCTCAGCCGTCCCTCCCGTGGCCAGGAGATCGTCTACGATCAGGACTCGCTCACCCGATCCGATGGCATCCCGATGAATGGCCAAGGTGTTCGATCCATACTCAAGGCTGTACTTCACCTCGAAGCAATCAGCCGGCAATTTCCCCGGTTTACGGACCGGCACAAACCCGGCCCCCAGCCGACCGGCCAACACGCCTCCAAAGATAAATCCTCGCGACTCGATGCCGACGACTTTATCGATCCGTGCATCTTGGTATCGCGCCGTGAGGTCGTCGGTCAGCGCGCGAAAGGCCGCAGCATCCTTCAGCAATGTTGTAATGTCGTAAAAGAGGATACCGGGCTTGGGAAAATCCGGCACTTCGCGGATGAGGGCTTGATAGTTGATGGCGGTCCCCGGAATTAGAGCAGGTCGGCCTGCGTCATGGTCTTTCGCTCGATGGTGCCTCGAAGCCGGACTAAGGCCGTTGTTTCGATTTGGCGGACCCGCTCACGGGTTAACCCCATCACCCGGCCTATCTCTTCCAGCGTCTTGGACTCATCACCGTCGAGCCCGAACCGCGACACAATAACAGTTTGCTCTTTTTCAGGCAACTCCTTGACCCAACTCATCAGTTCTGTCCGGCGCCTGATTCCATCCGCCGTGTCATCGGGAGACATACACATGGGATCTTCGATGACATCTCGCAGGAACGTATCGGTGCGATCATTGATGGGACTATCCAGCGAGCAGGTCGTCCTGGCCAACTGCTTCAGATCGAGGATCTCCTCCTCATTGGTCTTCATCTTCTTGGCCACTTCGTGCGCCAGAGGTTCCCGGCCAAGCTCCTGGACCAACTGCTCAACCTTCCCCATATACCGGTTCAGCCGCTCGACCACATGGACGGGTAACCGCACAAGCTTGCCCTGATTGATGATGGCCCGTTCAATATATTGACGAATCCACCAGGAGGCGTAGGTACTGAAACGAAACCCGCGCTTGTAGTTGAACTTCTCGACCGCTTTGATCAATCCAAGATTGCCTTCTTCGACGATATCCGAAAAAGGAAAGCCTCGATTGATGTAGCGTTTGCCGATACTGATCACCAGGCGAAGATTGGACTCAATCATGATCTGCCGCGCCTGCTCATCGCCGGCCTGCACCCGCTTCCCCAGCTCCTGTTCCTGTTTGAAATTGAGCAGCGTCGAACGACGCACTTCGCGCAGATAACTCTTGAGCGTATCCAGTCCTTCCGACCGATTCGAGGATTTCTCCTCGCGGTCAGGCGAACCGTCCACTTCAATCTCCTCGATCTCGTCGGCCGACTGTCGTCGGGCTTCACTCATGTCCTGAAGCTCCTCGTCCTGTCGACTCATATCCGTCGGTGTCCTTTAACTCGGTTCGCTAGTACCATATATGGAAATCGGTAAATCGTTCGGTCCCCGGGTTCCATTCCACCGTCACCGCCGTCACCCGTGCTGCCGGAGGGCCAAGGCCGAGTTCAGTGAGCAGCGCTTCGATCGTCTCGCGCGGCCCTTCGACATCCAACTCGACTCGCCCATCGTCGAGGTTGCGCACCCCGCCGACTAACTTGCGCTGCGTCGCGACACGAGCCGCAAAGGCCCGGTACCCGACGCCCTGCACACGACCATTCACTACAATATGAGCGCGCACCTGAGATGTCATCCTCGAGTCAGCCTTACGAACTACAACAGATTGCGCAACACGGTGGAATACTCTCACACCTCCTCAGACCCGTCACGCGTTTTGCAAATCTACGCGCGCGTACAAACGCACAACCAGAACCGGCCGTCATCGATTCAGCCGCGCGCACGAGAGCGTTGCGTCCGTAACTTCCGTGCACCGCATCAATGAGAAGAAGATTTTGGAGTTGTGTGTTCGACACATCACGGTGATGCGCCGACTCAGAAGGCCTGGCTCACACGACAGGATGGATTGAATTGAAAAGAAAGCTTGAGCATCCCGCCCGTTGCCTCGATGAACGAAGAGGCTCCGGGCCGAGAGAGAGTGAGGTGGTCGGGGCGAAAGGATTTGAACCTTCGACCCCTGCGTCCCGAACGCAGTGCGCTACCGGGCTGCGCTACGCCCCGACAAGGCAACTCAAAAAACGGGAACCGGATTGTCTTACAAGATGGGGGTAAAAGGCAAGCCATGCGCGTCAGCAACTTCAGCGCAAGTAATTTGCCCATTTTTTAGGTTGACACCCTTCGCAAATCCTGGATCGGATTGAATGGCCCGATCAACTCCTTCTGAGGCGAGGCGAAGCAGATACGGGAAGGTGGCATTCGTGAGCGCGAACGTCGACGTCCGCGGGACGATGCCCGGCATGTTGGCCACACCATAGTGCAGCACGCCATCGACGAGATAGACGGGATCGGAATGTGTTGTGGCCTTGGTCGTCTCGAAACAGCCGCCCTGATCGACCGAGACATCCACCACGACAGCCCCCGGTTTCATGCGCGCGACCATGGCCCGCGACACCAGCCTGGGCGCCTTGGCCCCCGGAATGAGGACCGCGCCGATTACCAGGTCGGCTGCGCATACCGCCTGTTCCACCGCGGCCTCACTCACCGCGCGCGTGACAATACGCCCTTGATATAGATCATCCAGATAGCGCAGCCGGTCTACATCTAAATTGATCACGGTCACCTGCGCGCCCAACCCGACGGCGATCCGAGTGGCTGAGGCCCCAACCACGCCGGCTCCAAGTATCACGACGTTCCCCGGCTCGACCCCGGGCACACCAGCCAACAACACCCCGCGTCCGCCCTGAAGCTTTTCCAAATAGTGGGCGCCCACCTGAACCGACATACGCCCGGCGATTTCGCTCATTGGCCTCAGCATCGGAAGGCTGCCATCGCGGGCCACAGTTGTTTCATAGGCAATCGCCGTGATCTTCGTATCTAAGAGGGTCTTCGTAAGTTCGGGAAGAGAGGCGAGATGCAGGTAGGTAAACAACACCTGACCCGGACGAAACAACGAACACTCAGACAGCAACGGCTCTTTGACCTTGACGATCAACCCCGCCCTCTCAAACACTTCCGCTTTGGATGACGCGATCGTCGCACCAGCCTGTCGATACTCGTCGTCGGTGAATCCGCTGCCTGCTCCGGCCGACGGCTCCACCCAGATCGTGTGTCCGGCCTTGTGCAAAGCCGACGCCCCATCCGGGGTCAGGCTGACGCGATATTCGTGGTCTTTGATTTCTTTGGGAACGCCGATAACCATGCGCAGTCCTAATTGGCAGGTCTCAGAGGGCGGCCTGTCATAATCTCATACGCCTCCGCCAAGGTCCCAACCTTCGTCACTTTGCGTCACTTTTATAGATCGTGCCATTCCTTTATCGGTAATAGCAAATGTGTTCTGCCCGGATGGGAACACCATCTCATGCATATTCCGCATCATGTGATAGCCCTCGATTTTATGCTCCAACCCACCAACCGGCCCCACCACGAGATTGGTGTCGGTCATGCCTGAAATGCCTACCTCCTCCGCGTTCCTTAAGGAACTATAGCAGAGCCTCTTGCGCGGCTAGACAGCCTAAAAACCCCTGGTGTAAGATGCGCCCACCATTGAAAATTTCCCGCTCATCTTATCGAGGAGGCACCCAATGGACCTGTCGACCGGATCGTGTCATGCCTGTCAGGCTTCTTCCGGCCCGGTGATCAAGTATTCACTGGGAAAAGATTTTTTTGGCCGCCCCTACGATCGGCTGTCACCCTCTTCCGACCACAGCCCACGGTGGTATTGTGAGTCTTGTTCCATGCATAAGACGTTGCAACGAGACTTCCGCGATATTCGAACCGAATACGACAAGCTCTCCGCCGCGCACTCGTCTGAACTGGCCAAAGGCGAAGAATTTCGACGCGCATTTTTGCGCCTGCGCGAAATCCGCACGATCCTGGACGCCCAACCTGGCCAGTCTCCGTTTCTCAATGTCGCAGAAGTCCAGTTGCAGATGGAACGACTGAACACTGCCACCATGCCCGTATAGGACACTACCGATGCCTGGATTCAAGCGTCATATTTTCGTCTGCACCAACCAGCGGTCGCCCGATGATCCCCGCGGCAGTTGTTCGAAGCTCGGCTCGCAAGCCTTGCACGACGTCTTCAAGCAGGAAACGAAACGGTTGGATTTGAAAAACACCGTCCGCGCGAACAAGGCCGGCTGCTTGGACCGCTGCGCCGAGGGACCGAGCGTCGTGATCTACCCCGAAGGGGTGTGGTACACCGTCAAGTCGGAAACCGATGTGAAAGAAATCATGGAACGCCATGTGATGAAGGGCGAGATCGTGGACCGGCTACTCATGCCCGATCACCCTGCACCGGCGAAACTCCCACCGCTGTCCCAATAAGACGAGACACGGACGCTATGGCTGTCGAAGAAAAGTGGAAAGCCAACCAGGAAAAGGTGGCCTTCGCCAAGGAGTTTCCCGGGCTGACGCTGGACTGGAAGACGTGCGAAGGCAAAACCGTCCATGCCGTGCTTCCCTTAACGGGCAAACAGGGCGCGGCTGTGATTGTCTATACCGACGGCGCGTTTACCATCGTGCCCCCGTTGGCGCCGGAAGCCTGGGAGTTCGGCCAGGCCCTGATTGACGCCCGCGCGCAACTTGAGCCGAAGCACCCGGCCGCCTATGTGGCGTATGATCGGCTGGCCAAGAAAGACAAGGATGCGCTCAAGTCGGCCAGAGCGGACAAGATCATCGGCGCGATCGAGAATAACCTCGAACAGATTCCCGAACTCAAAGACCGGCTGAAAGCCCTCGTGAAGGAGTGGAAGTGAGCAGTCTGCCCGACAAAAACATGTTTGAGATCTTTTCCCAAGGTCTCTTTGAAGGAGTGAAGCCTATGATGGTCATTCGCGATCACCTGGTCCGGCACCCGGATCGCTGCCTGCACAACGGCATCTGCATTCCGATTTGCCCGACCAGCGCCTGGCTCTCCACGCCGCCGTATAAGTTCGATCCCTCCCGCTGCCTGGAAAGCTGCCGTCTCTGCCTGGACGCCTGTCCGTCACAAGCAATCTTCGCGGTGTTCAAAAAGGGCGAGAAGATCCTGGCGCCGCAGAAGAAGTAGCACCCGCTTAGGCGATCTGCTTCCTCAACCTGCCCCAATAGGCCGTTCCGATGGAGCCACAGGCGCCGGTAAAGGTGGTCAGCGCCAGGATTTTGTAGACCTTACTGCGGGGGATTTTGACTTTTACGGCAGGGTTCAGCAAATCCGGCGAATGCAGCACCATCTTGAGCGATTCGCCGGCTGAGAGAATCGGCCACATGCAGGAAAGCCTCAACCGCATCTCGTGGCGCGGAATCGACATGGTGTACATCCAGCCCTGATCAAGATGCTCAGCAGCTATTCGAACTAACTGGCTCAAGACCGGCCGAAAGCGCGGAAGAGTGGCCTCGCTCAACAGATCACGCGGCGTAAGCCCTACCTCGTCCAGCAGGGTCTCTGGAATGTAGCAGCGCCCCTTCTGCAGATCGTGCGCGACATCTTTTACAATATTCGTGAGCTGCAATCCTTTCCCGAAGCGGATCCCTACGTCAGACATGTGCTTCACATTCCACGAAGCCAGCGCTTTCCGATGGGCACACATAAGATCGGTCCAAAACTCACCGACGCAACCGGCCACGTAATAGGTGTACCGATCCAGATCGTCGAGCGTCTTCAACGCCGTCAGCTCGTCGACCGACTGCCCTGGGAAACGGAGGAGATCCATTTCCATGCCCTGCGTCAACGTCGTCATGAGCCGTTGCACGCGCCGCCGATCTTCAGGAGAGCATTCCTGGAAGAGTCTAAAAATGTCTTCCAATCGTTCAAGAAGCACGCGCTCCGATGAATCCTGCTGGACCAGCCCCATGGCCTGCTGGATCTCACGGACCTGCGACCAGGAAATCTGGTCACCCACAAACTGCGCTTTCAGCTGACTCAAATATTCAAGCCGCTGTGCACGCGCAATCAGATCCGTATCGGCAATCGTGTCGGCGGCACGGGCGAATAAATAGCCCAGGCCAATCTGATCCCGTACATCCGCCGGAACGACGGCCAGCGTCGTATAGAACAGACGGGACACTTGCTTGAGCAGGTCGTGAAGCAGCGCGGACTTGGAAGGATTCGTACTCGTGGAACACCCTCTACTTTACTTCGAGCGTGCCTTCCATCCCCTTGTCGCGATGGCTCGGCAGAGGCCAGAGACGCTTATCACAATAAATAGGAAACAGGCCGGGCTGCGTCGGCGTGAACGTGACGACGATGGTTTTTCCGGCCGACACATCCTGCTCAACGGAGAGCTCCTTGACGATAAAGTTATGCGGCGTAATGGTCGTCACGCTCGTCAAGGTCAACTCTACAGGTTTCCCGGCTTCAACGATCAGATGCTTCGGCGTATAGGAGTAACTATCGAGCGTGATCGTGGCGCGCTGAACTCCGTCAACCGCCAGCGGAATCACAACAGGTGGAACCGGCGGAGCACCATCCGCAGCCTCGGCCACTGCAATCTGCTGAGCGATCAACCATCCAACAAAACCGATCAGCGCCACCCCTCGCATACGCACCTCTTTTAATGAGACTCTTCTAACAGGATCGCGCCGAAGCGGTCAATATTCCCTCAGCGTTTCAGACGCTTCTGAAGCCTTGACCTTTGCCGATCAAGTCTTATATTGCATCGGGACGACGCGATACACCGTCCTCTGCATTTCACACGAAGGGTTTGTGTATAATCGGGACAACATCATTACTCGCTCCCTGCGGTGGCGAGTTTCTGTCTGTAAGGAGGCTATCGATGAAGTGGCTTAAGGGCATTGGGCTCTTCTTAATTGCAAACTTCTTAATCTATCTCACGCTCTCGTTCACAGCCAATCTGCTGATCAATAGCGTACTCCCGGCGTTTGGCATCGACGTGCGAGGGGTGTTCAACCAGCAACTGCTCGTTTGGTCGCTCGTGATCGGATTCGGCGGCGCGTTCATCAGTTTGGCCTTCTCGAAGCAGATGGCCCGTGCGATGCTCGACTGCGAACAGATCACCCAGCCCCGATCGCAGGCAGAGCATGTGATCTATGGATCGGTCCAGGAGATTGCTCAACGGCTAGGGATCACGATGCCCGAGGTCTGGGTCTATAACTCACCAGATCCCAACGCCTTTGCCACCGGTCCCAGCAAGAACAACTCCATGGTCGCCGTCTCCACCGGCCTGCTGCAGAATTTGAATGAGAACGAAGTCAAAGCCGTGCTCGCCCATGAGATGGGACACGTCTACAACGGCGATATGTTCACCACTACGGTACTCGCCGGGCTGATGAACACATTCGTGTTCTACATCAGCAACTTCCTCTCCAGCATGGTGGGGCAATCTTCGGGGCAAGACCGGGAAGAAGGCAGCTCTGCCGGCAATCCGATTCTGGCCTTCGTGGTCTACATCGTCTTGCAGGTCGTGCTCTCGTTTCTCGCCATGATCGTCGTGAGCTGGCATTCACGCCGCCGAGAATTTGCCGCCGATGCCTTCTCCGCCAAGGTGTACGGAAAAGAATCGATGATCGGGGCATTACGCGGCATCGATCGATGGGTCAGCCGCACTCAGTTTCAACCCAGCAATCAGGATGCCTTGGCCACGATGAAGATTTCAGGAAGCACCTCAGGATTCATGCATCTCCTCGCCACGCACCCGCCGATCGAAGAGCGAGTCGCGGCACTGGAACAGCTCTAAGGAAAAGGAGCCCGTTATGAAAGCCTTCATCACCGCCGCATCGTTGATGACACTCATGAGCGGGCTCCTGCTAGCGGCACCGGACGTACGGGCCGAACAGGAAGGACTACTAATGGCCGCGAAAACAACCAGCCTCTATGATTTCACGATGAATGATATCGACGGAAAGCCCGTGAACCTCGGCCAATACAAGGGCAAGGCCCTTCTGCTCGTCAACACGGCCAGTTTCTGCGGCAATACTCCGCAATACACGGAGCTTGAGGCCATCTACGAGCAGTATCATGCCAAGGGGTTTGAGGTGCTGGCATTTCCCGCCAACAACTTCGGCCAGCAAGAGCCCGGTACCAATGCGGAGATCAAGGGATTCTGCCTGACGAAATACAGCGTCAGCTTCCCCCTCTTCAGCAAAATCAGCGTCAAGGGATCAGACAAGCACCCGCTCTATCAATACCTGACTGAAAACAGTCCGTTCCCCGGTGAAGTAGAGTGGAACTTTCAAAAATACCTGGTCGATCGGAACGGCAATATCGTGGCGCGTTTCCCGCACCGCATGAAACCGTCGTCGCCGGAAATCGTCCAGGAAGTAGAGCGGGTGTTAGCCGCAAAGTAGCGGCGTCACGCACGACGGTAAAAGGTGATGTGCGGCCGATACTCCTGGATCGCGGCTTCCAACGAAGCCTTGCCCAGAGGAATATTCGCCTCCAGCGTGTCCTCGATGGCAACGTCATCGATCTCGACGTCATAACGATCCTGGATATTGGTCCGCACTGGTCCTCCTAGCGTGATATCCCGCGGCATGAAGATCTCTTTCCAGACTTCTTTTTCGACCAAACAAACATCCCGAAACCGCTCATAGAGCAAGGTCAGCTTCTCTACATCGGTCACCTTCACACGTTCTCCCATCGTGGCATGTACTCCTTCGCGATCTCGTCATGAACTCATGTGTGGATTGGCAGAGATTAGCGCACCGGCGGAGAGGGAGGAAGCTCCTTGTCGGTAATCGTAAAGCGGAGCGTCCCCACCTGATTGACCGCATGAAATGACTGCTGTCCATGCGGAGCAATGTAGAGCTTGACCACATACGCTCCCACCGGCCAACGCTCGCCTGGTCGCTTTAACTCAAGAAACCCATAGCGTTCGTACCCGGGCAACTCCAGCACATCCTGCCCGAACGGCTTGGACGGCAATGCACCATCGTCCCCTTCCAGAAACCACTGCGCGCTGAACTGAGTCGGATCTTCCAGAGGCGCCGATTCGAACACGATGTAGACCACCGCAGCATCTGGCGTGAACACCGAGGCGGGATCCACCGGTTTCAATCGAGGATCCTGCGTGTACCAGCCCTTTCGACCGAAGGTATCCCACTCGACTTCATACCCCCTAGCCATCTTGATCCAGGTAAACAGTGACTGAGGAGTTCCGGCTTTCTGGTCGTCGAACGAGGGACTGCTCGTCGATCCCACCTCAGTCGTTTCCTGCTCCTTCTGAGGCATCAAGTCTTTGCCGTGTGCCGGAAGAAGCCAGAGGCCCACTACCAGGAGGCAGCACCCCGCAGAGGATAGCGTCACGAGAAGAGTACGCCATCGATTTGTGCAGCCTCTGAGCCAGAGACGTCTCATGGTCCTCACCCTCATACTCATGGTATCGGGAGTCAGCAACAGGGGTCAACCATACACTAGCCTCGACCGATAAAGAGATGAGTCGTCACGGCCTGTGATAAAATACCGTGACGGTCACAGGTCCCTGCGAACATACACACATGAATTCAGCCATCCCCGCCGCCGCGACTCAGCCATCCGCCGAAACAGTCGCCGCCCATGAATCAGGACGACGGTTTGGTCTGCGCGACGGCATCTTTCAGGCCACGACACAGGGAGCCGGTGAGCAGTATCTTTCGGCCTTTGCCCTGATGCTGCACACCACTCCGTTTCAGCTAAGCCTGCTCTCTGCGCTTCCTCAACTGCTCGGCACCTGGGCTCAATTTATATCCGTGAAGGTGTCCCATTGGTTTCCCCATCGCAAAGCCCACGTGCGCTGCGGCATTATCGGCCAGTCTCTCGCCTGGCTGCCGATTCTGGTGCTCCCCCTTCTCTTCCCTCAGTGGGGACCGTGGCTGATCGTTGCTGGCGCCGCCCTCTACTTCGGTTCGACCCATTTTACCTCTCCTGCCTGGGCCAGCCTGATCACCGATCTGCTCAGCGCCAACGAACGCGGCGCTTATTTTGCGAGACGGTCGCAACTCATGGCCATCACAAGTTTTGCCGCGCTGTGCCTGGGCGGTGCACTCCTCAGTCTCTTCGAGCACTATAACCGCCTCTGGATCGGGTTCGCCGTACTCTTTGTGATAGCTGGCGTATGTCGAAGCTTCTCCGCCATCTCGCTGACCGGTGTGACCGATATCCCGATCCACCACGAGGAACCGGCAAGCCATGGCTTTCTTGCGTTTCTCCGCACCGGCACGACGAAAGACTTCCGCCGCTTCCTGCTCTTTTCAGGCCTGATGCATCTCGCCGTGTTGATCTCTGGCCCATTCTTTGTGATCTATATGCTGCAGGACTTGCATCTCTCGTACTGGGCCTACGGCACTTGGGCGGCTGCCGCCATTGTCGGCCAGTTCGTGACGCTCCCAGGCTGGGGCGAATTCGGGGATCGGTTTGGGAACAAGGCGCTGCTCACCTGTACAGGACTGCTGGTGGCGTTTCTCCCTATGCTGTATCTGATCAGCACGACCTGGCTGTTCCTGGTACTGGTAAATTTTTTTGGAGGCGTCCTTTGGGCGGGACTGTCGCTCGGACTGAGCAACTACGTCTTCGACGCCGTGCGTCCGGCGGATCGGGCGAAAGCGGTCGCCGTCTCAAGCACGGTGAATGCGATCGGATGGGCCATGGGCACGCTTACCGGCAGTTGGCTCATCGGCGCCGTGCCGGGCAACCTCCAATTCGGATCGTTGCACATTGATCCGGTATCGAATCTCCCGTTTATTTTCTTCATCTCAGGAAGCCTGCGACTCGTCATCTCCCTGGCGTTGCTCAGAACGTTCCACGAACCACGACGGGTCGAACAGCGAACCCCGGCGCGACTATTTCTGGAACTTCCCCTGATCAAACCTTTGGGCGCGCGACTCCTTCGACTGCGGGAGCACCCCTCGCTCTAGCGTGGCATCGCGGGATCGGACGAGCGGCCCTGCTCTTCTACCTTCAGTCGCTCAAAGGCCTTGTCGGCATGGCCGCGCGCCTGCTCCGGCGTCATCGTAGAGGTCGACTTCGGGGCCTCGCTCGCACAGCCGCCGCAACCGAGAAGCATACCCGCCACAACCACCCCGGCGCCCATCACTCGAACTCGATTCCTCATACCCTCCCCTTTCATCCAGTCGATTGACCATCTCAACACAACCGCAGCCCGCTGGTACCCATCATACTACGCGTTCACATCATCCAACACCATGACATCCCTCTTCGTTGACTCGCTCAAGAGGCCAGAGTATTCTGATTCACGACGATTGATTCCGATAAACAGATGAATGATTGAGGTGAGCATGTCGTTACGAGACCGCCTAACAGAAGACTTGAAACTGGCGATGAAATCGAGAGATCAGCTTCGGATGGATGTCATTCGCATGGTCAAGGCCGCAATCATGAACAAGGAGATGGAGATCAGAAAGGACTTGGACGACGCGGAAATGAGCAAGATCATGACGACCTTGATCAAGCAGCGCCGCGACTCCGTCGAGCAATACGAAAAGGCCCAGCGCCCTGAGCTGGCGGCAAAAGAGCGTCAAGAAATCACCATTATTGAAGGCTATCTCCCTCAAGCCCTCTCCCCGCAGCAGCTCGCGGACCTTGTCGAAAGCGTGATCGCCGAGTCCGGCGCGAGTTCACTGAAAGACATGGGCGCGATTATGAAAGCCGTGATGGTTCGCCTAGCCGGGCAACCGGTCGACGGGAAAGTCATCAGCGACCTCGTCAAATCGAAACTCCAATAGCCTATTTTTCAGCCCCGCGCGGACGTCTCACTCGCATTTGCTATACTTAGGAAATACTTCGTGGAGAGGATAGACCATCCGTGCCCTCTCCAGTTTTCCCTACAATCGTCCGTTAAGAGAAAGTACCATGGCCATTCTTATTGTCGATGACTCCCCTGACCAGCACCTGCTCCTTCGCTCACTCCTGACCAAGGCGGGCCATGGAGATATCCTGACGGCGGAATCCGCCAAAGCCGCGTTTGCCACCCTGAACCTGGAGGGAACCGCGCTGTCCGCTCCGGTCGATCTCATCCTCATGGATGTGCTGATGCCAGAGCTTGACGGCGTCTCTGCCTGCCGACAGGTAAAAAGCGCCAGCCACCTTCGCGACATCCCGATCATCATGGTCACCGCTAAGAACGACCTCAGTAATCTGAAAGAGGCCTTTGCCGCTGGGGCCACGGACTACATCAATAAGCCCGTGAACAGCGTGGAACTCCTTGCCCGCGTCTCGTCCGCCCTGGCACTTAAACATGAGATGGATTGCCGGAAAGAGCGAGAAATCGAGTTGCAACGGAGCAACGAGGAGTTGCAGCGCGCACTCAAAGAAGTGAAAGTCCTTCGCGGCCTGATTCCCATTTGTGCCTCCTGCAAGAAAATCCGCAATGACGGAGGCTTCTGGCAGCAGCTGGAAGAATACCTCTGCGATCACTCCGAAGCCGAATTCAGCCATGGTCTCTGCCAGCCCTGTGTCAAAAAGCTTTATCCTGGTGTTTACCCAGACTAGCTGCTACCGTTCCTTCAGCACTTTACAACGAGTACATTACACACATGGCTATTCTGATCGTCGACGATTCCCCCGATGATCGCTTGCTGTTGCAATCGATCCTCTCCGCCGCCGGATACGAGCAAATCCTCGTAGCCGAATCGGCCAATCATGCCTTCAAACTCATCGGACTGGACAACGGGAAACAAGCGACCGCCAGAGTCGACTTGATTCTCATGGATATTCTCATGCCGGCCATGAGCGGGATCGAAGCCTGTCGCCAGATTAAAGCGAACGACCGATTCCGGGATACGCCCATCATCATGGTGACCGTCAAGACAGACCCGGTGGAACTGCAGCTCGCGTTTGCCGCCGGCGCCATGGACTACGTCGCCAAGCCCGTCAATAAGATCGAACTGCTGACCCGTGTGCGGTCAGTGCTCCGGCTCGTCCATGAAATCGACCGGCGGCGGGCACGGGAACAGGAACTTCTTGAAGTCATGCGGCAGTTGCAGGAAGCCAACCAAATGCTGCTCCGCCTCTCCTGCCTGGACGGCCTCACCGGCATTACCAATCGGCGGCAGTTTGATGATTTTCTCGACCAGGAATGGCGCCGCGCCGTCCGCGAATCGACTCCCGTCTCGCTCATCATGTTCGATATCGATCGATTCAAAACGTATAACGACAGCAAAGGGCATACGGCTGGAGATGAGTGTCTCAAGCAAGTGGCCACGGCCGTCACGGGAGCCGTCAACCGGCCGGGAGACTTGGTGGCCCGCTACGGCGGGGATGAATTCGTCATCGTCCTTCCCGGTACCGGCATCGACGGCGCGGCGCAAGTCGCCGAAGGTCTCCGCCGGCGAGTCGAGGAGTTGCGAATTTCTCATACGGACGACGTACTGGTGACCGTGAGCGTCGGCTATGCCAGCATGGTTCCCACTCGTCAGACCTCGCCGACCGACTTGATCAAGGCCGCCGACCAGGCGCTCTACCTGGCCAAACAGGAAGGCCGGAATCGTGTCAAACCCGCTGGACTCCTCTCCTTAGTACAAGACACCCGCGACAGCTAAGCTCGATCGAGAAGATCACCCGAACTGATCTAGAAGAGAGCGGCATGCCACGTCACCCAGATCTTCCTCGACGAAAATCGACCAGCCCATCGGCCGCCGCTCCCCGCCGGCAAGCTCGCCTTACCCCATTGACTCCACGCAGTACCACGCCGAAACGTCCTCGCACCACCCCGGCCGCACTCTTGGAGCAATACCAAGATGCGTTACGGGCCCTGGCGCAGAATGACGCCCTCACCGGCGGAGATCTGCCCGCCGCCTTTCAGGCCATTACCACCGAGTGCGGAAATCTGTTGCACGTGGACCGCGCCAGCATTTGGCTCTTCGACAAAAACCGGCTGGCCATCTCTCAGATCGATCTGTATACACGCGGCCATCATAGCCGTCTGGCCAATGCCACACTCAAAGTCGCGGACTATCCCGCATACTTTCACGCAATAGCCAGCGAAGAACATGCCATCGCCGCTCACGATGCCTTCTCCGACCCGCGCACCAAAGATTTCGCGGATACCTACCTCCGGCCGGAACACATCGGGGCCATGCTCGATGCTCCGATCCGACAAAAAGGCCAGGTGGTCGGAATTCTCTGCGCAGAACATGCAGGCGAAGGCCGGCAATGGACACCCTATGAGATCCATCTCGCCAGCTCCCTCGCCACCATGGCCACGCTAGCGCTGGAAGCCGCCGAGCGCCGGGAGGTCGAACAGGCTCTCCGCGTCGCAAAAGAAGCGGCTGAAGTGGCGAGTCAGGCAAAGAGCGAGTTTCTCGCCAGCATGAGCCATGAAATTCGTACGCCCATGAATGCCATCATCGGCATGGCGGATCTGCTCTGGGAAACCCAGATGACTCCTGAGCAACGGAAGTATCTGCGCATCTTTCGACGGGCCGGCAGCAACCTCCTGAACCTCATCAACGATATTCTAGATTTATCGAAAGTCGAATCAGGGCACTTGGAGCTGGAATCCATCGACTTCGATCTCAACGAAGTTCTCGACAAAGCCGTCGAGATCCTGGCGATGCGCGCAAATGAAAAGGGATTGGAGCTCGCCTGCCACATGGCGCCGGAGGTGCCCTCGTCCCTGACCGGCGATCCCCATCGTCTCAACCAAATTTTGATCAATTTGATCGGCAATGCCTTGAAGTTTACCGACAAGGGCTCCGTGATCGTCCGCATTACCAATGAGCCGGATGCCGCCATGCCTGGCGTCATCCGCTTTTCCGTTACGGACACAGGAATCGGAGTTCCTCCGGAGCAACTGGCAAAGATCTTCGACAGCTTCACCCAAGCCCATAGTTCGACCGCCCGACATTACGGAGGGACCGGATTGGGCCTGACCATTTCCAAACACTTAGCAGAACGGATGAACGGACACATCTGGGCTGAAAGTACGGTGGGACAGGGAAGCACGTTTCATTGCACCCTCGCCTTTGACGTCACGTCCCACCTGCCGGCCAACCGAGCCGTCCCGCAGATCAACTTGTCAGGCGTGCACACCTTAGTGGTGGATGATTGTCCTACCAATCGTCTGATTCTGAGAGAGACTTTGACTGCCTGGGGAGCGACCGTCACCGAAGCTGAAAACGGTCCCGCGGCCCTGGCTGAACTCCGGCGGGCAGCCGAAGCCGCTATGCCGTACGAACTACTCTTGCTGGATTGCCGTATGCCCGGCATGGACGGATTCGCCGTGGCCGAAGCGTTGAACGCCTCGCCTATTCGAACAGGCCTGACAGTCATCATGCTCACGTCGAACCACTGGGCCGACGATATCGCCCGCACCTATGACCTTGGGTTGGGCGGCTATCTCGTCAAGCCGATCCGACGGTCCGATTTATACCAAACGATCGGCATCGCCTTGGGACGTACCAAAGGTATCCCGATACCGGTGGCCGACGCCGCCATCCCGGAACACACCACTCCGGCACCATCCCTGCGAGTGCTGCTGGTCGAAGATTCCGCAGACAATCAACTGCTGATCCGCTCCTATCTCAAGAGCACCACTCACCGCCTGGAAATCGCCGACAACGGCGCCATTGCCGTCGAAAAATTCAAGAACGGGCACTACGACCTTATTCTCATGGATATGCAAATGCCTGTGATGGACGGTCTGACCGCCACAAAAACTATTCGCCGGTGGGAACGCGATCACGACCTGCCAGCCACACACATCATTGCCCTCACCGCCCTGGCGCTGAAGGAAGAAGCGGTGAAGATCTTTGAGGCCGGGTGCAATACGCACATGACCAAACCCGTAAAAAAGACGACCCTGATCGAACTCTTACAAGCCTGTAAAGGACACTGCCCATGACCACCCCCAAGCTCGCCTCGCCCGAACGCATCACCGTCTATATCGATCCAGATCTGGAGGACATCATCCCGACCTTCTTGGCCAACCGCCAGAAAGACCTCCAGACGCTACGAACCGCCATCGCGGCAAAGGATTTCGAGACGATAGGCATTCTCGGTCATCGCATGCGAGGCGACGGAGGTGGGTACGGATTCAATGCCATTAGCGACATCGGCGGCATAATGGAACTCGCGGCCGGCCGGCGCGACGAGCCTGCGATCCGACGCCAGACCACAGCGCTCGAAGACTTTCTCGCCCGCGTCCACATCATCTACCGCGCATAGTCGAGTTTGGCGGTCGGCTTCCCGCGTTCAGCGGACAACCAAGACCGAACAGGAACTGTGCTGCACCACGCGCGTGGATACGCTTCCCAACAAGACCCGCCCAATGGCGCCGAGGCCCTTAGCCCCAGTGACGATCAGATCTGCCTTATGGGCTTTGGCGACTTTGAGAATCTCCTCGGCCGGCTTGCCCAGCTTAGGAGCCTCGTATACTTGAAACCCGGCCTTCGCCAGCTTGTCGGCATACCGCTGCACAACCGCCTTGCCCGCCTCCCGCACCTCTGGAAATTTGAGGAACGGCATGGCGTGCACGACGGTGACATTCACCGGTTGTTCTTCCGGCCCGTTCGGCTGCGGATTGATATTCTTGAGGAGAAACCGAACCGCCTTGTCCGATGCCGCCGATCCATCGATCGCCAGCACAATCTGCTTGAGCGGACGAGCCGCCTCTTTCACAACAAGCACCGAACAGGCCGCATGATGAATCGCATGAGTCGAGATGCTCCCCAGCATAAAACGGTCCAACGCGTCCAGACCTCGTGATCCGATCACCAATAACCCGACCCCTCGTGAGACATGCTTTGTGATCGTCGAGGCCACCGCGCCACGCTCCAGAGTGACCGTGCCACTGATGCCCAACGAAGAAAGGACGCTCTTCGACTCCGTCTTCGCAGCCTTCGCCGCCGCTTCCATGCGTTTCACTTCCTGCTGAATGTATCGCTCGGTTCCCACCAGTACCGGCTGAATCATGAACGGCGCCCGGAGGCTGGCCACATCCACCACATGCAAGACACGCAATACGGGCTTAGCCATCAGTGGAAGTTTCGCCGCCCATTCAATAGCCCATCGGCCGTACTTCGATCCATCAGTCGCCACAAGCGCTTTCATAGGTCCTCCATCAGCCACACAATTAGACCGCCACTACCATTACGTTGAGAGCCCATCACCGCACATCATGTTCTGCGCGAATTCTCGCCGTGGAGCAAATGATCCAGCGCCGGATTGAGCGCCATCATGTAGACTCTCTGAATCGTCTAGCCCTACGACACGCCTCTCAGTTCAGCAAGCAGGCTCCGCGTGCTCTGTGCTATGCAGAAGATACACGAACCAAGAAGTCAAGGCGACGGGTGCGGCCTGCGCGAGACGCGCATGCGTCAGGAGATCACCGAGATCGCTCTGTGGAAGCGTCCTCACGACATACCTCATCAAGCCCAACATGCCCACGCAACACGTTATAGTCAAATGCCGACCGACCGATACGAGACCAGCCCGGATCATTGCGTTCCATGTCATTCAACAGCCGGCCGACCTGTTCACGGCCTGCCACCGTCGTGGCGGCATGACGCGGCGTTGTGCCGGCCAGCGCCGGAGCCTCCTGATCGGTCCAATCCAGATAGACGCGTTCCAGAAATGCCTGCAACAACGTCGCATCTTGTTCTGGAGTCACAACGGCTCGCACCGGCTGCTCAGCATCAAGCTCTTCCTCACTCAGCGGGTGTGGCGGAGGAACGGTCGTTTCCCCCCTGAAATGAAGCGAAAACCCCAATGCAGACGCCAATTCGTGTTTCAGAGTATCCAGCCGTTCAGGCGAGTCCGTTTCCACCCACAGTTGGGTAGGCGTCAGGGTGAGACGACTGACGATACTCGTGTTGTCTGTCTCAGCCGAGCTTCGCTGAAACCACTGCATGCGCGCGCGCGATCCATCGACTGCGTCACTCGTTGCCGGATCAGCCTCCAGACCATTCATCCCGGCCAAGATCTCACGAAGAAACTTGAACTCCCGATGTTCGTAGAGCGCAAACGAGTACAAATACGGTTGCCCATCGGAATTGCAGTATTGGATTCCAGCTACGACCTTGAACAGCGCTCTCAGGCGCATCTGGGAATAGACCCAGAGCAACTCATGTCCGAATCGCTTGGCAAACTCATGCCAGTCCCCGAGCTCGAACGACCCAGCATTGATTTCCCGTCGGCGACGCAATGCGCAGACGGCATCGTACAAGGTCCGGCCTTCCTCAGGAGAGAGCAGCAATGCGCTCCCGCCGAGTACGACCTCGTTCGTTTGAGGATCACCGGGCTGTTGCACGAACCGGGTCAACAACACCTGACCGGTTTTGAATCCACGGCTGGAGTCACCACCTTGAACCTGATAGAGACGTCCGTTTCCTAAAGACCGACAAGTCCACTTCTCCGTGGCTTCGCTGTCTGGCAGGATTTCGACCAGATCCATATAGGAGTGTTTGAGCGGGTCCATCCAAGCCCGCTCTTCCTCAGGGATATGCTCGGTCACCACATCGCGCAACTGTTCGATCAGGGTGAGCTGACCGCCCTGGGGATAGTAGTCTGCATAGATCGTGAGTGTCGCGAGGTCGGCTTCCTGAGCAAACGGCGGCAGCGGCGCATTCCCGGCAAACTCAAAGTACGGGCGCAGCGCCTGGCGCAAGGCACGATCTCGTTCTGCCGCAAACATCGGTCCGAGGGACAGCGCCTCTAACCGAGCCATCAGGCCATCCAGCCCCGGCGGCAACGGCGCCCATACACCGGCTGTTGATTCATTCGCGAGCTTCATGAATCTCTTCCGTCACAATCGTTTCCGCATCAAGCCAGTCTTCGAGGTCTCGCCCATCTCGGCAACCACGCTCATGCCACAATTCATAGGCCTTCACGGCGATACGATCCCTCATGCCATCGGGCAATTCGATCGGATTGTCCGCGCGAGACAGTCGGCTGGTCGGTGGAGTCTTTCGCGTGCGGATCACGGTCGCCATAGTCGTTCTCCCTGGTGAAAGACTGGACACTTACATGGACATGTCGGGCAATACCCGGCGGTGCCCCGACCCAAACTTCGGGCTGCGTACCGTGAGCACGGGACAACGAGACTGACGCAGCACCGCCTCCGCCACACTCCCGCTCAACGCATGGGACAGCCCTCGGCGCCCATGCGTTCCCATCACGATCAGATCGGCCTGAATCGTTCTCGCACTATCGAGGATCGACTCAAACGGAGTCCCTCCGCGCACCTGCGATACGGCTTGAATCTTAGCCTCAACCAGTGCCCGCGTCATATCATCTAAGCGGGCCGTCAACCGTTCCCGCATCTCCTCCCGCTTCGCGCTATGCAAAAGCGTGAAGTCCAACCCATAGGAGACAGGCTCCAGTACGTGCAGGAGTGTCACGGATGCGCGATGGCGCTGAGCCATAAGTGCGGCATACTCCACGGCGTCGAGGGAGCAATCTGAGAAATCGACCGGGACCAGAATTCGATTGAGGCTAATTCCCCCACACGACCCCGCCTCCGCTGAATACACCTCATCAGGATCCATACGCACGGTGAGCACCGGACAGGACGCCGTGCGAATGACTCGCTCTGCGGTGCTTCCAAGTAGCACATGCGCCAGCCCGGACTTGCCTTTCGTCCCGACAACCACGAGATCTGAATCCTCGGCTTTCACAGCCGCCAAGACCTCCTCACAAGGGATCCCCGTGGCAATGCGGGTATGCAACGCAATCCCGCGAGATGATGCCCGCGCCTTCAGCTCCACCAACTGTTTCGCCCCAGCCTTCATGAGCTCGCTGAGATAGACCTGATTGACGGGATACTCCGGATTAATGCCGGGGGGGAACTCCAGCACCGTAAGCACAGTCAGCGTGGCCCGCCATGTGGCAGCCAGACAACAGGCGTACTCCTCGGCCCGCAGCGCCCACTTGGAAAAATCGGTCGCCAGGAAGACGCGTGGGCTGTCAGTCTCTCCGCTCACACCGCCTCCACATTCAAGAGAAGAAGTTCCCCGTTCATGTTCGGATGGATCGAGCACCGGAATTCGTGACGGCCTGGGCGGGACATATTGAACCACACCCCCGCATCCCGCTTGGCATCAAGGATGATCCCCCCGACCCCGCGCCCATAGACAATCACACCGTCTTTCTCCACCTGCGTCGGAATCCCTTCAAACATGGTTGAACTGAAATCGTGGCGCTCCGCATCCTCATTCGTAATCCTGATCACGGTTGCCACACCAAGCCGGAGCGTACTTTGCTTTGTCACAAACTTGAAATCCTTGATGGTGACGTCCACGACCTGTTCAGATTGCGACCAGAGCGGAAAATCTGCTCCACTCCACAAACCCCACGTTACCCCCAACACGGTCGCCCATCCCCACATCCGCCCTCTCTGCGTTCTCATCGTGACACACCTCCTTGGTTGCAGATTGTTGTGATCATCGAGCCTTCACTGACAAAGGCACCGTCAGCACCGGACAACCCGCCGTCCGCACGACCTTTTCCGCCGTGCTGCCAAAGAATATCTTATCAACGCTTCCCGACCGTCCTCCGTAACTACCCATGACGACGAGATCGACCTTTTCGCCCCGGGCGATCTTTGCAATCTCCACAAGCGGCGCGCCCTCTAATACCATTCGTTTCACCGCAATCCCGATCGCCACCTATCGGCTCGATAGACTTCTCTTGATCTATCAGCAAGGCCAATGCCACTGGATCGAGAAAGACATGCCGCGGTTGACCCGCATAGAAACAACAGCTTGCTCACCTCTAGCCATTACGCGGCTGCCGCCCCTTCACAACTCCCTCGCACGTGGGGGAGGCCTGCTACAGTGCCGCAGCCCTTCTTGGGGCAGAAGGCAACAGCTGCTGTTCCCGGTAAAGAGTGATGGCCGGAGACCGAAGAGTTCACTCGGAGCAAAACCCTTTTGCCCCTTGTGCTTTCACCTCACTTTTCTCTTTCGCAATCTGAAATACCGAAACGGCATTGGACTTGCTGCCCCTCTCAAGTAAGAGGACGCAACGATGACACACACGTACTGAATTCTCGCGGGAGCAATGGTGCCGGATGCGGAGGTCGGCGTGTATCGCCGCTTCTTCTGTTCAACAGATCGTCACTGAGCAACAGAAAGGTCACCGATGAAACTGCTGTTGGCCATTGATGGATCGGACCAATCGTATGAAGCGGTCCGTGCACTGAAGTGCCTGTCTCGCGCTAAAGAATTGCATATCCTGCACGTTCTGGATGTCCCGTCACCGACCTACCCGATGATGGTGCCGGAAGTAGCACTTGAGCTATCCACGACTATTGAACGTACAATGCATGAAGATGGCGCACGATTGCTGGATCGGATTGTGTCGCTCCTGCCGATGGATTCTGGTCCTGTAACCAAACACTTGGAAGTCGGCTCACCGACCGATCGGATCGTGGAGTATGCGAAGCAGCATCAGATCGACCTCATTCTTGTCGGAGCGCGCGGGCTTGGGCCGATCAAGGAACGAGTGATCGGCAGTGTCTCCCATCGGGTGCTCACCTTTTCCCAAAACGCCGTCCTGATCCTGCCGAACTTTGTGAAGTCTCTAAAGCAGGTGCTGCTGCCGCTGCAGGGATCTCAAGACGCCGAGCGAGCGCTCTTGTTTCTGCGACAGCATCCATTCCGGGAAGCGGTCACGATCACTGTACTCACAGTACTCCCGCCGACCAGGCCGCCCTGGCCGGTCGACGCTGTGGCAGAAAGGGAAATGGAAGGTCAGGCGCTCCGGAGCGTCGAGACTTTCATTAACTCTGTGGCGGAGGATCTGAGTCGCATGGGCTATAGCTCTCAGGCGAAATCAACCGTGGGTATTCCGGTCGAAGCGATTCTCCAAGAGGCCGAGGCCATCAGTGCGGATCTTCTGGTAATGGGATCTCGCGGCCGACACGGGCTGAGCCGGATGGTGCTCGGCAGCGTCGCGCACGCCATCCTTCATCATGCGCAATATCCACTGCTGGTCTTTCACTAACGGAGCCAGTGCTGGTATGCGATTGCACCTATCTTGATTGCGGCAAGGATTTACTGATCATGACGCCCCTGAAAGAGCACCCACGCGGTGAATTGCACGGTCCGTCCTATGGCAGTACGAAGCTACAACTACTCACCTCACTCATTGCCACCACCACGAAGAGTTGTTGATGCACAAGACTTCTCGAACGCTCGCATTCACAGCCGCGGCCATCCTCCTCATTCGGACGCTGGCGGTTGCCGACCAGGATGTTCCCGCCGACCTGCCCAGCGGCAAGGCGCTGTATCAGCATCACTGCGCAACCTGCCACGGCCAGACTGGCTGGGGAGATGGTCCTAACGCGACCTTGCTCAGGGTCGCGCCAGCCAACTTTCATCAATTTCGATCGTTTCTGAAATCCGATGAAGAGCTGCTGCGTATGATCGAACACGGAATCGTCTTCAGTCCCATGCATGCCTGGACCGGCAACTTGACCGAGAGACAAATGATCGATGTATTGGCCTATCTTCGGCTACTCTCTCAGCAAGAGCAGTGACAAAGAATGCGGAACCTAAGAAATAGCGCGATGACCCTGGAGTAAGAAAATACCGCTGGCGGAGGAAGGAGTCGAGGCATCGTCCGGCGTAATGAAATCAGGCCTGAGCCTGAGATAGTTATAGATTGAAAATGCCACCTAAGAACTCCAGCCGACACCGCCCTACAATTCTCGCGATGCCGAACGTGCCGCGCCGGAGCTCCAATGCCTAACAAATACCCGATTAGGCAGCGGCGGTTTCAACTTCTTTCGCAGCTTTGGCAGCCAAACTACTTTTACGATTGTTGGAGATCGTCCGATCAATGATTGCTCCACAATTGACACACTTCCAAGCATAGAACACCAGAAAGAAATCCGAGAAACGTTCCAACATCATCAAGCCTTTGCATTTCGGACAACCCATGATTATTTCCTCCCCAGGTGAAAGTTGATGTATGCCAAAGGGGATGAGCAAGTTATGATCCAGCACTACATATTTATATTTATCAATAGCTTATAAAATTAAATGCATAAAATTGTCTCTGTGGAGACTACTTACATGCACATTATTGTACAAATTGTCGCATTTATACGATGTGCGTAGCTCACGACATCATTTCCTGATGAATCTTTGTCAAAATCATCTTCCTCCAAGGAACCTTCTAAGAGAAATACTCACGTTGGTCATTCATGACATTCAATATATTTCAATCACTTATTACTCATATTCAAATAGAACAAAAATGAACGGGCGCGGGATATCGGATGGGTAGACAATCCTTACGAAGAACCGCATTAAACAGATTCGACAGCAATTTCTGGATATGAATCGGCAAGGCCTCCGAACGCACAGCCTGGCAGTTCATGATTGCAGCGAGACCATCAGGATCGGCATGGGACAGAGCGCAGAAATGACGTCCTTTGGCATGTTGGACTTCACCGATCCTGCGAAGCCCAACACGCCTTAAACCATCCCATTCTTACAGAAACTGGGCGAGTTGCTCAAAATCATCACAGACAATCATCTCCTAACCACCCACGCCAACTAATCGGGTTAGACCACCAACGGCTCTTGACCGGGAAGATCTTCGCCGCAGGCCCGACGAAGCCCAACGCAAGCGCGCAAATACCATCAATCTGATTCCAGATGATGGCCGTTTTCACCGACACATCAGGAACGCCACAGCACTTGCCACTGTCGCCGTGGTGTCAATCCCGCTATAACTTCTGATACTCCTCACTGCCAACTTCGCCGGGTACACTCTCACCGCCGAGCAGGTCAGGGAATACGTCTACAGACCGACCCCAATCTCATGAACTCACGAACCAGCCCAGGCTCCGCACGTCACGAATCCAACCAAGCTTACTGCTCCAATCACACCCGCTGCGGTCTATCGTGTCCGGTTTGCACTCATATATATCGAATAGTATATTGCTCGACCATTGCCTTTTTCTCCTACGGGCCGGAGGTGCGTCTTCATGAGACACTCAGTTCACTCCTATATCCTGAGCATATTTCTGCTGTCCTTCCTGCTACAACCGGGATATGCGGCCACACCGACCATTCTTTCCTCACCCCTACCCGCGCAGTCAGCGGGCGCACCGGTTACATTCGAAGAAACAGCTCTCTTTGAACTCTACGACCACATGGGTCCGTTCACGCCTCAGGATCGAGCCCACGCCGTATCCAAACGCCTAACCCAACTGGCGAAAGACTCCCTTACTCCTATCTACCCCGTTACAGCAGTGGATCGGGGAACCACCAGCGAACTCGTCCATGGCGACATGGTGGTCATGACCGTGACCGATCTCGACGCACAGCCAACGGCAAAAAAACGGCAAGACCTGGCCAATGAGTATGCCCACATAGTTCAAGAAGCCTTGACGCGTTCCCGAGACCAGGTGACCGAACGCGCGTTTATCGTGAATGTTGCCTGGGCCGCCGCTGACACGATCGTCATGCTGCTCCTCCTCGTGCTCTTCCACAAAACTTTCCCGACGGTGTACGCAAAAATCGAGAGCTGGAAGGGCACCCTCATCCAATCGATTAAGGTCCAACATGTCGAGTTGCTGTCCGCCGGTCAAATAACCGCGGGTCTCACCGCCGTAATTCGAGCAATTCGCGTCGCTGCCGTGCTGGTCCTGCTGTACATCTATCTGACCACCGTGCTCGGCATTTTCCCCTGGACCCGCGGTATCTCAGCCGTCCTGTTCGGGGCCGTACTCAAGACGTTCAGCACCATCGGGGACGCGTTTGCCACGTACATCCCGAACATCGTCTCCATCATTATTATTGCCATCGTCACCCGCTACATCATTAAGCTGATCCGCCTTCTCTTTACGGGAATTGAGCGGGGCGCCATCACGCTGACAGAATTCAATCGGGAGTGGGCACAACCGACCTACAAGATCGTCCGGTTTCTCGTCATCGTGTTCGCTGCCATCGCCATCTTCCCCTATATCCCCGGTTCCCAGTCGGAAGGGTTTCGAGGCATCTCAGTGTTCTTGGGACTCCTGCTCTCGCTAGGCTCCGCCGTCTCAATCAGCAATGTCATTGCGGGCGTGGTGCTGACCTACATGCATCCGTTTCGCCTCGGCGACCGGGTCAAAGTAGCCGACACAATCGGCGACGTGATTGAAACCGGGTTACTCGTGACGCGCATCCGAACCATCAAGAACGTGGATATCACCATCCCAAACTCGTTGGTCCTCGGCAATCACCTGATCAACTTCAGCTCGTCGGCAAAGGAACTCGGCCTGATTCTGCACACAACCATTTCAATCGGCTACGACGTGCCATGGAAAAAGATCCATGAGCTCTTAATCGAAGCCGCGCGGGCAACGACCCATATTCTTCCTGAACCCTCGCCGTTTGTCTTCCAAACCAGCCTCGACGACTTCTATGTGACCTATGAAATCAACGCCCACACCACCCAACCAAATCTGATGGCCTCCATCTATGCAGAATTGCACCAGCACATCCAAGACCGGTTCAACGAAGCCGGCATCGAGATTATGTCACCGCATTTCACCCAGGTTCGCGACGGAAATAAATCGACGATTCCTGACGCATACCTTCCCTCGGACTATCACGTGCCGGGACTCAGAATTTGGCCTATTTCCACAAACGAGCCCACTACGGGGAACAGCGGCAGCAAGCCGTGATTCGCCTCCTGGGACTGCTGATGGTGGCTTTGGCCCTCCTCGTCGAACCCGCGGCTGGTGAAGACCCGCTTTCCTCCGAGTGGCATTACGGCGCGACCGTGGATCTCAGTTACGCTCTCGACTCTAATTTTCCCGACAATCATCTTTGGAGAAGTAAAGCCACCTCCCGCCGCGTGAATGAACTGGCGCCCAACGTCGCCTCGGCCTATGTGCGTAAAGAGATCTCTCCTGCCTCTCGGTGGGGCATGGAACTCGGGGTACAGGGAGGATACGATACGCAGACGCTGGTTCCTGCCGCTGTGGCCGGCGGAGACCGCCCGGTCGGCGCTGCCGATACGCTCCGCCACTTTTCCCATGCGAATGTGTCGTACCTGGCTCCCGCCGGCAACGGCCTCACGCTCACGGCCGGCCTCTTCAACAGCTATATCGGCTATCAATCGTTTTATGCCAAAAACAACCTCAACTACACCCGCTCCTATATGGCCGATAACGCGCCGTACTTCATGTTCGGCGTGGGTGCGATCTATCCCTTCCACGATTCCTTGCAGATCGGCCTCTACGTCCTCAATGGCTACAACTATTTATCCCGCGCGAACGACCAGCCCAGTTACGGCACCCAAATCCAATGGCGGCCGACCGCTCGTCTCACCGTGACGGAAAACGTCTATTACGGCCCCGATCAATCCAATACCGCCATCGAGTTTTGGAGATTTTTCAGCGACAGTATCGTTGAATGGAAAGACGGCCCACTGACGCTGGCTGCGGCCTACGACATTGGAACCGAGAACGCTGCCGAGCACCCTGCCCACTCGCGTACATTCTGGACAGGAGGAGCCCTCTACGCCCACTGGAATGTGACGGGCCCCTGGAGCCTTGCATTGCGTCCGGAATTCTATTGGGATCGTACCGGAAGGATTTCAGGGTCCGAACAGCTGTTGAAAGCCCTCACCGCAACTCTGGCGTATAAGTGGACCCACGCTTGGCACACTGCACTACTGCGATTCGAATACCGATATGACGAATCAACTGGGCAAAACGGTGGCTTCTTCACACAAGGAGAACGGGCGCCCGGCCTGCCAGCCCTCACTCGTGAACAACACCTCTTGCTGTGTTCCGTCGTATGGTGGTTTGACCGATAATCGAGGCGCTCCCCGCGCCTGTCTCCTTCGGTACCTGTGGTCACTCTTGTGCGAGCCGAGCAGGAGGAATTCCGCTGCACGCCACAACCCGACCAATGGTCAATCCCTGCACCAAGATTGAAAATACGACGACCACATACGTAATCGTGACCACCGCATCCCGCGCCGCTCCCGGCGGCAGTGATAGCGCCAGCGCCACGGATATCCCGCCGCGCAAACCGCCCCACGTCAAAATCGTGATCGTGTGAGCACTGAAATCCTGAACGAACCTGAACACTTTCACCTGCACCACCACGCTGAGCCAGCGCGCGGCCAATACCAGCGGGATCGCGACTAGTCCGGCCACTAGGTACGACCGCTGAAAGCTCAGCATTAGCACCTCCAACCCGATCAAAACGAAGAGCACGGCATTCAACAATTCATCCAGCAATTCCCAAAAATTGTCGAGGTGCTCGCGCGTCTTCTCGGACATGGCCCATTGCCGTCCTTGGTTTCCGATAAGCAATCCCGCCACAACGACCGCGATCGGCCCGGACGTATGCAGCAGATCTGCCAGAGCGAAACTTCCCATGACGAGCGCGAGCGTGATCAGAATCTCAACCTGATAGTTGTCCACCGACCGAAGCATGCGATAGGCAATATAGCCCAGCGCCAGCCCGAGGACTGCGCCGCCGATGGCTTCTTCGGCGAACAATACCAGCACATCCGTAACGGTGAACGAATCTTTCGGCACAAGATTCAAGATCACCAGAAAAATCACGACGCCGACGCCATCGTTGAAGAGCGACTCCCCCACAATCTTCATTTCAAGGGCCTTGGGAAGCCGCGCCTGCCGCAACGCCCCCATGACCGCAATCGGATCAGTCGGTGAAATCAACGCACCGAACAGAAGACAGTACAGCAGCGGCAGCGGAAGGCCGACGAGATCGAAGAGCCAATATCCCACCAGGCCGGTGATCAAACTGGACAAAATCGTGCCGACCACCGCCATGGAACCGACCACCCACTTGAGATTCCACAACTCATCGAGCTTGACGTGCAGCGCCCCGGCAAAGAGCAGAAACCCCAGCATGCCGTGCATGAGCGCCACGTTGAAATCAATGGCGCCGATGAACCGTTTCGCCTCCGCTTCAATTCCGAATCCCAGCTTCCCCAGCACGAGCAACGCAAGCGAAAAAACTAGCGCCACCGCCATCAGTCCGATCGTGATCGGAAGCTTCAGCAGCCGGTGGTTCACGTAACTGAACAGCGCAGCCAAACAAATCAAAATCGTGAGCGTATGAATCAGCGACACAGTGCCTCCCTTCCATATTCAATCAAGAATGACCGGCACCACAGCACTGGATCAGACACCGGCAATGCCGCAGCGATTGTATAGAAACCGTGCAGAAACAGCGAGCGAACGCCGCTCCATCGATCACTCGGCCCTCGTTGAGTCCCTAGCAATCGCACCGCGTGAAGATTGGATTCGCGCACCGCGCGCAGACCGTCCGGCAGGGCATCCGCAGGCACGCGCCCGGGGGAAGGAGATCAGAATTTGAGCTGATCGTACAGAAGACGCTCAACAGCCATGATCGAATCGATCTCGACCGGCAGCGCCACACAGTCAAAAGGAGCGGCCTTACCGGCTGATTCGCACGGCCTTCACGATCTGCGTTTGCTTCAGACGATCCAGAAACCGCTCCACCGGTTCGGCCGGAGGAACAATCTCAACAGCCTGCCAGCCCTCGCTCACAGCGCCTTTGCGTCCGTGCATATCACGCACCCATTGATCAATACTGTCCTGGGTGACGCCCTCACTAAACGTCACCCAGAATAAGAACGGGGGGTACGGCGGAACGGCCTTCGCATCCGCCACCTGCGGCGGGTGAGATGGCGCGCTCTGTAGCGCCGTCATCGGTTTCTCGCGATCCGGGGCCACCGCCTTCGAAACGTCCGTGCCGCCGGTCTTTAGACGCCGGTTCAATTCCTGATTGTGCTGCTCCAGCTGTGCCCGCTCACGCACAAGCCGCTCGTTTGCGATCACGAGACTGTGCAACTCGGCCTCCAACTGTTCCTGCTCGCTGAGGGCTTTGCTCATCAATACGCGCGTCAGGCGATCCGCATCGCGCCCGGTGCCGTTCTTCCGTTGCTCCATCTCCTGCTTCACGGTCAAGACACTGGACGCAACCGTTTCCTGCGTTGAGGATACTTTCGCCACCGTCCGCTGGATCTGAGCCATCCCCTGTTGCTGTGCCAAAATGGCCTCCATCGCTTTCGCCTGCATCCGCGAAAGCTCAACAAGCTGCTGCTCAAGCTTCGCCACATCGGCAAGCGGCGCCGCCCAAGGAGCTTCGACCTGCGTGACGGACAACGGCATGCGGACAGGCGACAGCCAGCCGGTGAAACGGTCGGCAACAAGCCCGAACAATCCGACGGCTAACACAACCTGAGCCACGATGAGAGACCGCATCCAAGGCCCCGCGCCAGCAACGACCGGATGCGGCGCGGCATGATTGAACATGCCATCCCATGCGCGGCGCCACAAGCCCGGAGCGGGAAGAAACACCGCGCTGACAGATCCGCCCTCCGTCGTGTTGTGCACGCACAGCTCCACGACATCGCCGGTCAGGTCAATGCGGCGGCGGATATATCCGTACTCCGGAGCGGACAGCCCTCCGAGCAGCACGCCGTCCTCCGACCGCAGATGCACGCTTTCGATACACGTCTGGCTCTGAATCTGTACGGTCGCTTTTGCCCCGGCCCCATCCAGCACCCCGGCTCGCCGTTGGTTTACAAAAACGTGGATGGGATCCGACACCCCGCGGACAGAACGACCTGAGCCCGCTTTCACGCGGCTCAATAGATGCTCGCGATACTCAGCACATTCCCGTTCAAATTCCATATACCCTCCCGGTCGTTTCGTCCTATGGCTCGAGTTGCAGCACCAGTCGCGGCTTTCCCACGATCGCGGCGCCGTCAAGCCCCAAACCCCAAGCCGTCCGCAAACATTCAAGGCATAAGGCTAGATGCCAGATTCGGTAATCAGTCCCATATCCCTGCAGGAACATGTCTTCCCACTGAAGGCGGGAGAGACAGGGATAGTGGTCCGGTTCGCTCTTACGATAATGCGCCTGGACAAACCCGAGCAGACGCTCGGCGTCGCTGTTGAACCGGTGTTGTTGGCGCTGTTGTTCATTGAGCCCCTTCAACTCGGCGTCGGTCATGCCCATATCGCCGATGGCCCGTTTCCAGCCGGAGTCCCGCCAGCGCTGAAAATTCTTATAGATGCGCGGGCTCTCCGAGCCGTTCAAGCGAAGCGCGCTGATGACCTGGCCGGGCCCTAAGCCATAGCAATGATGATAGAGGGCGATTAAGGCGTCGCGGCTGACGGCCGCGCGCCCGACCAGCCCGTCGAGAAAGCGGCCCAGCGGCGTGAGCAGATCCGGATGATAACAGAACGGTTCCGGCCTGCTGTGCTGCCGGGCCACCAGTGAGTCCAGCAGAAAGAGCGGCCGGCAGGGCACTTCGCTCCGTCCGGTAACGAGAAATTGCTCCAGGTATTCCGCGCCCCAGCGCAGCACGAATTTCTCATGCGCGACATCGTCGCTCCACTGCCCGGTTTCACGCAGAAACCGCTTGGTATAACCGGCGGCCCGATCAAGTAACAGCGGCAGCGCTTGCGAGACGACCCGGTCGAACTCGTCGGCGGTTGACACGACTTCTTCAAGACGGCCCAGTGTTGTCATGCGATTGGCCATAGTGCGATTTCTATTCAAGAGAGAATGCGCTTCGATGCCGTGCATTGTGTCTCCTCCACAATCTGTGCGCATTGGACAAATACGGTTACCGCCCGGGCGATTTTGTCCGTTGTCTCGAATGCCGTACGCTTGGTAGATCCTACATACCGGTCATACGCGAGGTCTGGCCGGACAATCACACTCTTATTCACATTCATGGAGGTTCTTATGAAACGCTTCAACGGATTGATGGCTCTGGTGGCCTTCCTCAGCTTCAGCACGATGGCGACTCTTTCCTTCGCGAACGAAGAGAAGAAGGAAGAAAAGAAGGGCGGCCACGTGGTCGTGTTCAACGACGATAAGAAAGAGGAGAAAAAAGACAAGGGCGGCCACGTCGTGGTCTTCAGCGACGACAAAAAAGAAGGAACGAAGGACCAGGGCGGCAAATAGACCGGTCCAACGGGGCACGGCGATCTGCCGCGCCCCACACCTTCGTTCCATACCGCCGAGTCTTTTCTAAACCGCGCGCCGATCATCGGGTTATCAGCGGATACGCCCCACATCGTCATCTCTTTCCCCAGACCCCGGCACCGGATGCGACAAAGACAGCCGACGCCAGCGGCAGCTCCTTCATATCGTTGCGCGAGAACCGTCTCGCGAACCGCAGCATGACCGGCCTGCAATCGGCACAGCCTGACGCGCGAAGCTTCTGATGTGACCGCGAGACTAGCTCAGGGGAGGATGAAACACGGTGGAAAGAATTACCGACGCATGCACAGTGGATAATCGGTCTGGAGCGGCGAAAGAGGTGCAAGGGAGGAGAAGTTTCGGAACCGGAGGAAGAACGGACAGTCCTTCCAACACAGATGACTCCAGCAGATCTGCCGATTCAGCCGGGCTCAGCAATGTCGCAGGGACGCCGAGCATCTGGGCCAGAACACAGAGACACAAACAGCAGATGATCAGCAGCCAGCCCCGTGAACGGCTTGAATACAATGTCGTCATCATCACGCACGATCATACCCACTTCCGGTCCGACAGGACAAGCCTCCGTTCAGGCCGACCGAAGCTCGTCACTCAGTAGAGCGCGCATGAGGAGAGGCCGGAATAGAAGAGCCCTACTTCATCATAACAATTGTCAGCCGATCGCAAGACCATCTCCGGTGAGAGGGCTGTCTTCTGCACAACCCTCTCACCGATCCGCTTACGGCTTGTTTCCGATTCGGATCACTCCAGGAATGATCACCTTTCCACCGGGAAGCGCCGAATCCATTCGGAGATTGTAGTTGACGACCCCCGCCTGAGTGAAACAGACACTGGCCGTTTCATTCGGGTCGACCGTAGCCGCCTCCCGGGTAACCCCGAAGATGTTGGAGAATTGTCGCTCACAAGAGAGCTCACTCAATTTGACGTTCACGAGTTCGACCCGGAGCGGTAACGTTCGCGTGTTCACCCATCGCACCTCGTCGCCAGGGTTCACAATCAGATCCGCAGGATCCGGCCCTTCGGCGATTCTGATATCATGCACGGCACCGGTCCTCGTGGTGGTAGGCCCAACACAGGCGGAGAGGAGCACCAGTGCGGCCATCGCCGCCAGCGAGCCCGTGGACATGAGAGTCTTACGCATGTAATACCTCCTTAGATAATGGAATGAGTGCATAGACGTATTCGATCTACGTCGTAGGGGTTCTCTTCTACACATTTTAACTAGCAACTGTTGGACCAATACGATCACGATGGTTTCGACCGATATGGTTCCCGATCATTGGGAGTGAGAAATTCGCGTGACCGGCTCGCGCTTACCGACAACCACGCTCATGAAGACATCTCTATTCTGTGATGTTTTATCTCCAAACATTTCTCGCACAAGGCACAATTGTGGCATGGAGAACACATTGCCCCGCGAACCTCGAACGGATCATCGCTCATAAATTCTTAAACACCAGCAACAGGGAACGACATAAGGACACGTTCGGTCTATCGCGCGTTCGATCCCGGCGAGGCCGCTACGTGTATCTGCGCCGCCAAACTTTGACGCCCTCCATAAGCGCGAATGGCAAGACACCCGCCGCGGCGATCAACGCCCAATCTTCGATCGGCAATGACGCCGTCTTGAACAGGGCGGAGATCATCAGAACAGTGAGCAACGCAATCTGTCCCGCGAGCAAATCACGCTGCTTCCGGAAGTTTGTTGAACCCGTAGTCAGCGTGTCGGCGGCTCACCTCTTCGACGGAAAGCCAGACTTGCTGATCCACATGCAATTCCGCCGCTACCGCCGGTCCTGCCAATGTATGCCAGTAACGTGTCACTCGCGATTCACTCCCATTCAACCTACCAGTATTCCGGTTACATTCTCGCACGCCCTATTGAGATCCTCTCCCTATTGCCAGAGTCACTGTGACACCGCCTTAACCACCGGCGCAGTCCACACAATCCTCGGTAAAT
This sequence comes from Nitrospira lenta, assembly GCF_900403705.1. NCBI lineage: Bacteria > Pseudomonadati > Nitrospirota > Nitrospiria > Nitrospirales > Nitrospiraceae > Nitrospira > Nitrospira lenta. The sequence continues at coordinate 158,200 of NZ_OUNR01000001.1, forward strand.
ATGGGATACTACTCCCATCAAGGAGCGGCGCCCGCATGACCGTCTATCCACAGTTTCCCGACGAGCAATCCGGCGAAGGCGAGTTTACACGTCAGGCGGATGCCTTTCGCGACTACGTGACCTCCACCGGGAGCTCGGGATATCCAGCCGCTGCCGGCCGCTACCATCTCTATGTATCCTGGGCCTGTCCCTGGGCGCACCGCACGATCATCGTACGGAAGCTCAAGCGGCTGGAGGGCATTATCGGGCTAACCTCCGTCGACCCGATTCGCGACGAGAGGGGCTGGGCCTTTCGCGAAGGCCCGGGGCACTCGCTCGACCCCGTCAATGGATTCCACTTTCTAAGTGAGGCCTATAAGGCCACCGATCCGCACTACGTCGGACGCATTACCGTGCCAGCCTTGTGGGATCGGGTGACGAAACGCATCGTCACCAACTCCGACGACGATCTCATGCGCATCTTCAATAGCGAATTCAATCGCTTCACCGAGAGCTCGATCGATCTCTATCCGGAGGGCCTTCGCAAAGAGATCGATGAACTCAACACCTTCCTCTATGAAAACGTGAACGATGGGGTCTATCGCGCGGGATTCGCCACGTCACAACCGGCCTACGAACGAGCCGTCCGGCGGCTCTTCGACGCGCTGGATATCCTCGATGCACGGCTGGCGCATCAGCGTTATCTCTTCGGCTCGGAATTCGTCGAATCTGACTGGCGGCTGTTCGTCACCCTGGTCCGATTCGATGCGGTCTATCACGGCCACTTCAAATGCAACCTCCGTCGCATCATCGATTACCCAAGCCTGTTCGGTTATCTCAAAGATCTCTACCAAACCGACGGCATCGCCGAGACCGTCAATTTCGATCACATCAAGCGCCACTATTATGTGACGCATGATGACATCAACCCTACCCGCATCGTCCCACTGGGTCCCGATCAGGATCTGAGCACGCCGCATGGCCGGGCTCGGCTCGGCTAAGCAGCGCGATGGAATCTCCATCACCGGGAGATTGACTCTTCTACGCAGCACCCACCACAACAGCGGCAATCACACACTGAAGATCCGTACTCAGCCCAGTGGACGCTTCCACTCTCGCATAAGAAAAGGCCGCGCAACGCGAACAGGTACGGCCCCCCTGCATCGATCGAGAGTGAACAGCTGGTGAATGTCCCGGAGAGGAGTATACTGAGGAGAAGCGAGGCACATTATGTATCGAGTACTGGTCCTCGGTGCAGGAAAGATCGGCTCGCTCGTTGCGAGCCTGATCTCTCAGCACGGCCGTTACGAAGTGCACCTAGGCGATGTGAATCTGGACGGAGCGAACCGCCTCATCGCGGACCTCAAACTCGAACGAGTGACTCCCTGCCTCCTCGACGTCCGCAATCCGGACATGGTCAGCACCTATCTATCGGCGCATCCCGTCGATGCGATCGTCTCCAGTCTCCCCTATTTCTGTAACCCCACCGTGGCGCGGCTGGCTCTGACTCACGGCCTCCATTACTTCGATCTGACCGAAGACATCGAAGTGACCAGCCAAATTCGCGTATTGAGCGCCGGCGCCGCCCAAGCCTTCATGCCCCAGTGCGGCCTGGCGCCTGGCTTTATCAGCATTGTGGCGCACGACCTCATGACACATTTCCAGAAGCTGGATACCGTGAAGATGCGCGTCGGCGCGCTGCCGGTCCATCCCAGCAATGCGCTGAAGTACTCCCTAACCTGGTCGACCGATGGCCTGATCAATGAATACGGCAACCTGTGCTACGGCATCGAAGCGGGCGAGAAAGTCCCGCTCCAGCCGTTGGAGGGTTACGAGACCATTGAGCTGGATGGCCTGCTCTACGAGGCCTTCAATACATCCGGCGGATTGGGCACGCTGGCAGATACCTATGCCGGGCAGGTACAGACCATGAATTACAAGACGCTCCGCTATCCGGGTCATTGCGAAAAAGTTCATCTCCTGATGAAGGATCTGAAACTGAACGAAGACCGAGACACGCTCAAGCGAATACTGGAACACGCCGTTCCGCAAACCCACCAGGATGTCGTCCTGATCTACGCCTCGGTCACCGGGATCAAAGAGGGGGGATTCTTTGAAGAGAACTACGTCAAGAAGGTCTACCCTCAATGCATCAAGGGTAGGCTCTGGTCGGCTATTCAAGTGACCACCGCTTCCAGTCTCTGCACGGTGCTGGATCTCGTCTTACACGACCCCTCCCACTATCATGGTTTCGTCACACAGGAATCTATCTCGCTGAAGGACTTCCTGGCCAACGACTTTGGAGCATGCTTCCGATGAGCACAATCCAAGCAGCCCTCAAGGAGCTGGGTATTCAAACGGTTAACCCAGGCGGAAGCACCGGTTCAGAGTGGTGGTCCGACCAATCCAACAGACCTGTCTTGCCATCCATCAACCCGGCAACAGAAGAAACAATTTCAGATATAATTCCTTGCTTATCAGATGATTATATCCGCATAGCAAATGTATCGGTTGATTCATTTAATACCTGGAGAATGGTTCCGGCACCGAAGCGCGGAGAACTTGTGCGGCTCATCGGCCAGGCACTACGGGAAAAGAAGGATGAGCTAGGAACCTTAGTCTCCATGGAAGTCGGCAAGATCAAAGCTGAAGGAGACGGCGAAGTTCAGGAAATGATCGACATGGCCGACTTTGCAGTCGGACAATCGCGAATGCTCTACGGAGCGACGATGCAGTCCGAACGGCCGGCGCATCGCATGTCAGAACAGTGGCATCCTCTCGGCCCCGTTGGAGTGATTACGGCCTTTAATTTCCCCGTAGCCGTCTGGGCATGGAACGCCTTCCTCGCCGCGATTGCCGGAGACACCGTCATCTGGAAGCCGTCTCCGAAGGCTCCGCTTTGCGCGATCGCCGTTCAACAGATCTGCAATCGTGTGATGCACCAGCAGGGCTATCACGGCATTTTCTCGCTCCTCATCACGGATCAATCCAGCCTGGCCGAGACCATGGTCCAGGATCCGCGCCTGCCCCTCATCTCATTCACAGGATCGGTGGCAGTCGGGCGCCGGATCGCGTCAACCGTCGGCAGCCGCTTGGGACGGGCACTGCTCGAACTCAGCGGCAATAACGCCGTCATCATCGATGAGACCGCAGATCTCGATCTGGCTGTGCGCGCCATTCTCTTCGGAGCCGTTGGCACCGCCGGTCAGCGCTGCACCACGACCAGACGCCTGATCGTTCACGAGTCGCGCTATGAGGAGGTAACCGCCAAGCTCGTGAAAGCCTACGCGCACATCCATATCGGGAACCCACTGGATCCAGGCGTCCTGATGGGGCCGCTGATCGATCACGCCGCCGTCGAAACGTACCGAGCCGCCATCGACGACATCAAAAATGAAGGCGGTTCGATTCTCTGCGGCGGCCATGTCCTGCATCGGCCGGGTCACTTCGTTGAACCCACCATCGCACGCGCAGAAAATCATTGGCCCGTAGTCCAGCGCGAAACCTTCGCCCCGATCCTCTATGTCATGACGTTCCGTACGATCGACGAAGCCATCCGCCTCCAGAACGAGGTGCCGCAGGGACTCTCGTCGGCTCTGTTCACGACGAGAGTGCACCATAGCGAGCAGTTCATCTCTGCCGTAGGAAGTGATTGCGGGATCGCCAACATCAACATCGGCACATCCGGCGCGGAAATCGGCGGAGCCTTCGGCGGCGAGAAGGAAACAGGAGGCGGCCGGGAGGCTGGCTCAGACGCGTGGAAAGCCTACATGCGCCGTCAGACCAACACCGTGAATTGGGGCACGGATCTGCCGCTCGCCCAGGGCATCACGTTCGGCTGAATACCTGACGACTACAATCAGTGAGAAGGGAGGCCATCATGGATCAAAATCTGGAACTCGATGGACTCATGGCGCGCATGGTGGAGGAATTCATTCTGCGCAATCGAGCCGGAAAAACACTGCAAACCATGCTGAACGAAGCGGGAGTCGGACTCACTCCCGTGATCGATCACGTAACCTTGCGGACGCTCGATATCGATCGCCGAGCCGAATCCTTCATTGCCCTCGGATATACCTATGACGAAACGCTCGAATACGAGGACTGGTACGCCAAAGTCTTTCGGAAACCCGGTTATCCCGCGCTCTTTGTGGATCAAGCCTATGCGGGCGACCGCGGACGAACCAGCATTATTCCCGGATGGGTTAAGAACTTCGGCGACCAGGTCTTTCACCATATCGCGGTCCGCGTGGAGGATATCGAAAACGCCGTCCAGCAACTCAAGAAGAAAGGTATCGTATTTGCCGGGACTATTGTCGGGGCACAAGGCGGTTCACTCAGGCAGATTTTCTCCTCACCGGAAATGGTCGATGGACATCCTTTCTCGGTGCTGGAACTGGCCGAACGACACCGGGGATACCAAGGCTTTCTGCCGCCGCAAGCCGACAGCCTCATGAGATCGACTGCGCCGCGTGAGACGTCGCGAAGATAGCAGCCCTGTCTTCCGGCAACGCCCATAGAGACTGATCAGCACTCACTCGACGCAGACCAAACACTACATCGCCCTCTCTATTCATCTCGCGAGAGCTTTATCAACATCACGATACACCTTGCGTAAGCCCAGGCATCCTGTTAAGTTGACACTTGATCGCGTAAGACCTCACGAGTTTAGGGGCCGCAGTATCCCCTGAAGTAACGGAGTCTGACGCGATTTTTGTTTGTCCGCACGAGACCGTCCTGCATCTGCTGAGCACTCCCCGTTGGCCTTATCATCCATCGCTCGCAAGACCAGCCCGACACAATCGCGTGGTTTGTTGTCACATTTTCAAGAGGTGCATTTTGTTTCATGAATTCTCGTCAACGTGTCGAGCCCTCCTCCGCAATGCCGCGGGGAGCGCTTACCACATCACCATCGTCGCCCTGAGCGGAGGCATTGCCCTCCTGCTCCCGGCGGGAGCCAAGCAGTTTCTCTCCTTCTGGTCTCAGATCGAGCACAACAAGCTCTCGCTGATTGCCGTAGAAATGACGGTCGCCGTGCTCCTGATCGCAGGGATGAACTTTCTCCATCGCAGCCTTCGCGACCGAGCCCTGGCGGCCTACGCGACCGGAGCCGGACTCGTCTCCTTCTTCCCCCGGCGCGCCCGAGGGGCGGAACGACGGATCAGACAACTCAAAGAAGACCAGGGAACGGGCCGCACCATCAAGGTGATCGGGTCAAGCGGATACAGCACCCTGGTCGACCACGTGGGTGACCTCTCCTCGGTGCTCGACAAGTGCCTGGGCGCACAAATCCTCTTGGTCAATCCATACAGCCAGGAAACCAGCTCCCGCATCCAGGCTATCGGCCATCCTGAAATCACACTGGACGGATTCCGCGATGAAGTCCGGCAAAGCATCGCGCTGCTCAAGCGTCTCAAGGCCATGGGCAAAGCCGTGAAGCTCAAACTGTACGCCGACCCACCCCTCGTCAAAATGGTGGTGTTGGGCGACTATTTATGGCTGCAGCACTACTGCACCGATCTGGATATCGGTACCATGCCGGAATATGTATTGCAGCACAATCAAAAGACCCACGGGCTCTATACGCTTTACACGCATTACTTTGAGCAGCGATGGGACAACCAGGAGATCCCTGAATACGATCTAGAAACCGATGAACTCGTGTATCGAAACAGAACTGGAAGCGAACTGCGGCGTGAACAATTCGAAGTCACCACGCTCCCCTGCTTGGAAACACCCCTCACTCAAACACGCACCGTATCGACTGACACCGTTCAGCGAGAATTGCGCATACCCGCTATTCCAGAACCGACGTATGGGCGAATGAAGACCTGTTCGGAATAGCTGGGCGCAGGAGTCGCCGCGACTCAATCCGGTGAGACTTCCGTGCCGGAAGACCCGTCTGAATAGAGCGCGCCTGATAAGACATTCCAGTAGCACCCTCTCACCGCTTCGATCAAAGCCTTGCAACGCCTTGCCGGACAAGCGCTGGGGAGCGAATTATGAATTCGCTCCCCAATATCCACGCCTCAATATGAGTCGGCCACAGATCCGTTCAAGCGAATCTCCGGCAACAATAGACGCAGGCAATCCGCGCGACTCACCGGAGAAAGAGGAACCAAAGATAGAGGGAACTGATGAGGGTCGATCCGATCATCACGGGAAATCCGAACTTGAAAAATTGCCAAAACGAGATGCGATACCCCGCTTTGCGGGCAATATCCACCATCACCACATTGGCGCTCGCGCCGATAAGCGTGCCGTTCCCTCCCAAACAGGCGCCGAGTGCCAGTGCCCACCAGAGCGGAAGAATGTCCGGCTGATGCACCAGCTCGGCATAGTCGGAAATCTCCGGATGCAGCGACCGAGCGAGATCCACAATGAGCGGATTCATCGCCGCGACGTAGGGAATGTTATCCACGGCCGCCGACAGCAAGGCTGAGCCCCACAGCACCGCCATGGTGGCCCCTCCAAGATTCCCCTGAGTCGCCACCACCAACTGATCGGCCAAGTACCGAATCACGCCAACCTTGACGAGTCCGCCGACGAGAATAAATAAACCGATAAAAAAGAAGATGGTTTTCCATTCCACATCCGTGAGGTACGACAACTCCTCGCCATCCTCCGGCTTCCGCCTGGCGTGCCCAAGCAGCATGAACGCGCTCGCGCCTAAGAGCGCGATCGTGGCTGGCTCAAGGTGAATAAGCGAATGCAGGCAAAACCCCACGTTAATGATCCCGAGCAACCAGAGACAGCGGTGCAAAAACGGGCGATCCGGCACGGCGTCTCGCGAACTCAGGGCCAGCACCGCGGAGCGGAGATGCGGCGCGACCGTCATATTGCGCCCGAAGAGCCCCCAAATCGAAACGATGAACACGGCCATGATGATCATGACCACCGGCGCCAAGACCTCCAAGAAATCGAGATAGCCCAGCTCAGCTTTGCTGGCAATCATGATATTCGGCGGATCGCCGACAAGCGTCGCGGTGCCGCCGATGTTGGACGCCAGCACCTCCGTCACCAAAAAGGCAATGGGATTGAGCTCCAAGCGCTTGGTAATCGACAGCGTCACTGGCGCCATGAGCAATATGGTCGTCACGTTGTCGAGCATCGCCGATAGCCCTGCCGTCAAGAGGGACAACAACACTAGCAGCCGAAACGGCTTGGCATCGGCCCGTTGCGCGGCCCAAATCGCCAAGACCTCAAAGAGTCCCGTTTCACGGACGATATTGACGATGACCATCATCCCGATCAGCAGAAACACGACATTGTAATCGACGCCAAACTCATGGGAGTAGAACGCCTCATCCTGCGACAGCACGCCCAATCCGATCATCACCGCTGCCCCGAACAGAGCCACAATCGTCTTGTGAATCCGCTCCGTGATAATGACGAGATAGCACACGCCGAAAATGAACAGAGCCAGAGAGACTGAAGACATTCGATACCTCTCGTTCGCTAGGGGAAGACCGTGAATCGACGACTGCCCCTCATTATCAAGAGGCCGCCGCCGCAATGCAACGAAAGCCGCTTCGGGGAGACAGCAACTGCCTTGGCACATGCAACGGCCCAACCTTGATGCCAGGAAGGAGTCGGCTCCTTCTCTCCGCACGCCCCGAACGGAGCTGATCGAACAGAGCAGTGCATCCGAGTCTGCGCAAAAACAATCCGCCCACAATTGCACGAAGCGACCAGGTTTTGTCAGTCTGCGTGGAGATACCTAGCCGACTGCCAACCAGGCTGACCTACAATCCCTTCCAATTCATCTGAAACCTCAGGCGCTACCTCTCGGCATAATGCTTGCTGAAACTCCTCGCAGGCCGTGGGCGACCGAGGAACAGAGGGGTTTCTCACATGCGCCCGGCCGACACCTAAGGAGGCAATCAGATGAAGATACTGAACAGGCACTCTACAATGGCCGTGGCATTGACCGTAGGAATCGTCGGGGCCTTGAGCGCCGGCTTGGCATGGGCGGAAGCCGAGTACGTTCCCTCATCCAACCCGAGGGCTCAGGAATTGGATACGAAACCCGGTCCGGCTTTTACGATGATCGATGGGAAGGTCAGTAAAATTGACGGCAACGTCTACGTCGTCGAAGGTCCGGCCTACAATGCAACCGGAGGAGGAACCAACTCCAACGAAATCCGCGTCTTTGTCGGCAAAGACACCAAAAAAATCAGCGGAGAAAAGCGAGTGGGCGATAAGATTCGCGCAGAGCTGACACAGGGCGGCTTCGCCAATTCCATTCAGTAGCCTTCCGCTGCGGTCTCATTGAGGGGCGCTCTCCCACCGGGCTGATCCGAAAGGATCAGCCCGTTTCTATTTCACTTCACCCTGTCCTCGCCATCTTCACCGCCTGGTACGACCTGCAAACCCGATCGTCGTTTTCAGTTATAGTACGAGCATGCCTCCCCGATCTCATCGCCGCAATGCCCATTCGCCTCGCCGCAGAACGGGACGATCACGCCGGCGCTCCCGATTGGCCGCGCCGCGCCGCTTCGTGCAGTCGCGCTGGCACGAATGTCGAACGTTCTTACGGGCCTTGAGAAAAACAACACCGGCCGTGCGCATCGTAGTCAGCGCCGCGCTGCTCCTGCTGCTCTGGCTCGCCGTGAATTGGACCTACCACGCGTTTAACAAACCGACAGAAGTCCTGTTTCCCCTGGACAACGCGCTCGACAAAAGTCCGGCGAAAACCTGGCAAGAATACGGCACGCTCTTCCGGGAGCATTCGACGGCGGTGATCACGCCGGAACTGCTGGCCGCGCTGGCTCAGAGCGAAGGCGCGGGCAACCCCGTGGCGCGAACCTACTGGCGGTGGCGGACGTCCTGGAATCCCCTGGAGTGGTATCAACCGGCATCAAGCGCCGTGGGCATGTACCAGCTCACCGACGGAACGTTTCAATTGGCGAAGCGCTATTGCATTCACGATCACGAAGTGGTCGAAGACGGTCCCTGGAATAATTTCCAATCCTGCTGGTTCAACCGCCTCTATTCGCGTGTCATGCCGAGTCATGCGATCGAGATGACCGCCGCACTGCTCGACCGCAACGTTGCCGACGCGATAGGCCGCAGGCAGACGCCCGCGACGACACTCCAGAAGAAACAGGATCTCGCGGCCATCATTCATCTCTGTGGAGCGGGAGCGGGCCACAGTTATGCCAGGAGAGGGTTTCGCCTCCTCCCCCACCAGCGCTGCGGCGACCACGACGTGACCGCCTACCTGACACGTATCAATGGATTGAAGCAGCAGTTCGCGCACCTCTCATCCGGCGGCACAGCATTGCGCGCAGCCAAACCGCACTGACCGTGAGGCAGGTGCGAACGTGACGCACGCCCATTCATGCCCTACCAATCCGCGCCGAGACGGTCGATCACGATCTGGTGTACGACGGTGTGCTTGCCCAAGGTCGCTAGATACACCGCCGCTTCGGCGATGTCGAACGGATCGATCTTTTCGCTGCGCAGAATCTCTTCCGGCGCGGCATCCACGAGTTCATCGGCCACGCCGCCCGGACAGATGGCGGTCACCTTGATGTTGTGCGCGCGGCCTTCATCGGCCAGCGCCTTGGTCAAGGCCATGACGCCGTGCTTCGACGCGCTGTAGGGTCCGGTGCCCGCCCAGGCCTGCACGCCCGCGACGCTCGACACATTGATGATCGTGCCGCCCCCCTGCTGCCTCATCTGTGTGAACCCCGCCCGGCAGCAAAAGAACGTCCCGCGCAAATTCACATTCATGACCGCATCGAAATCTTGCGTACTCGTCTCAGCCAGCCGCCGGCCACCAGCGATGAGGCCGGCGTTATTCACCAGCACATCCAGCCTCCCGTAACGCGCCACGGTCTCCGCAATCAGCCGCTCAACCTGTTGTTCATCCGCCACATCGGTCTGAATCGCCCACGCCTCGCCACCGGCGGCGCTGATCTGTTTCACCACCTGTTCGCAGAGACCGAGCCGTCGCGCGGCCACCACGACCCGCGCGCCCTCCGCACCGTAACGGAGGGCAACGGCCTTACCGATGCCACTGCTGCTGCCTGTGACCACCGCCACTTTTCCGGTTAATCGTCCCATATGCTTACCTCCGGTTTCCTGCTCGATGCATCCTGGTCGTGTGCCACGAGATTGTGGCCGCCAAGAGCAACACCGTCGATGCGAGGAGAAACGGCGCGCCCGGCACCTGCCACCCGGCCGGGGCGCCGATAAAGTGAGAAAAGATCTGCGTGAAGAGCGTCGGTCCGATCAGCCCGGTCACTCCGTTGATGCTTGCCGTCGCCCCCTGTAACTGTCCCTGCTCCGATCCGCTGACGCGGCGCGACATCAACGCCTGAGTCGCCGGGCCGGCCAGTCCCCAGAAGGCCATGATTGGAATGCCCAGGCAAAAGATCCAGCCCTGCGGCGCAACTCCATAGATAGCAAAGCCGGCCGCGCCGCAGAGCAATCCCGCGAGCAACGTTGTGCGTTCACCAAACCGCGCCGTGAGCGGCCGGATCAGCACTCCTTGCACGATCATCGCCGCCACTCCAACCCCAGCAAGCATGAACCCGACGCTCGCCGTATCCCAACCATATCGATAACTCATGTACAGCACCGCGGTGCTCGGCAAAACCGCGTGGGCGAGGTAACCGAGGAACGCCACCGTGGCAAGCCCGAACAATTCATGATGCGATCGCAGCAACGCCAGCGAGCCGACCGGGTTCGCCCGTTTCCAGGCAAAGGCCGACCGCTTTTCACGTGGCAACGACTCCGGCAGTACAAAATATCCATAGCAGGCATTCAAGAGACTGAGGCCGGCAGCGCCCCAGAACGGCAATCGCGGATCGATCGCCCCGAGCCATCCTCCCAGCGCCGGACCGAGGATAAATCCGAGACCGAAGACCATCCCGATCTTGCCGAACGCCGCCGCTCGCTGCTCCGGCGGCGTCACATCTGCAATATAGGCCCCGGCAGTGCTGAAGCTCGACGAGGCAATCCCGGCAATCACTCGCCCTGCAAATAACCAAGTCAGATTCGGCGCCAGCGCCATGAGGATGTAGTCGAGTCCCAATCCGATATTCGACAACAACACGACCGGCCGCCGGCCGAACCGGTCGGACAACGCGCCTTGAATAGGCGAGCAGATAAACTGCATCAGCGCCCACGCCGTCCCCATGTACCCAAAGATTTCCGCCGCGCGGGCCGTGTCGCCAGACAGAAAGTCTTCGACGAGTTTCGGCAACACGGGAATCACGATGCCGAAGGACAGCATGTCCAGGAGCACGGTGAAGAGAATGAAGAGGGCCGCGGCGGAGCGCGGCTGGGTCGTTGTCGTTGCGTCGTTCATGGCGAGGCATTCTAGCAGGCCGTTGCGCGAGGAGACACTGTCCCTAGCGGAACATCGCCCCTCTTGCGTCCGAACTACGCCGACGCTAACCTTGCACGACTCATCGGAAAGCGTGCGTACTCGGCTTTTATCCAGGAGGGAATATGCGAGTCATCGTCATCGGCGCCACGGGAACCATCGGGTCTGCCGTCGTCGCAGCACTGTCCGCACACCATGACGTCGTGGCCGTGGGGCATCAGCAGGGTCCACATCGGGTGGACCTCACAGCAACGGAATCCATCACTCAATTGTTTCACACGGTGGGGCGGTTCGATGCCCTCGTGTGCGCCGCGGGCCGGGCTGCGTTCGGAACCTTGGACGATCTGACGGATGCGGATTTTCAGCTCGGGCTATCCAACAAACTGATGGGGCAAGTTAACCTGGTACGCATCGGCCGGCCATTCGCGAACGACCGCGCCTCGTTCACCCTCACCAGCGGCGTGTTGAGCAGAGAACCCATGAAGGGAAGCGCGTCGATCAGCATGGTCAACGCAGGACTCGAAGGCTTTGCGCGCGCCGCCGCGCTGGAGCTTCCCCGCGGGATGCGCATCAACATCGTCAGCCCGCCCTGGGTGGCCGAGACCTTGATCGCGAGAAAAATGGATCCGTCCATCGGCCTACCCGCCGCCACCGTCGCCAAGGCCTATCTCGCCGGCGTCGAAGGCACCATGACAGGACTCACGATCGATCCGCGCAATCATGCGGGGAACACGGGAGGAACATAGGGAGCCCTGAACGAACACGCACCGGCTACCGGCTGCTTCTCAATGGCTCGTATCGGATCCGATATCGATCTCAACCCCGATCGATTCGGGGACGATGAAATCGTAATTCGGATCGAAGTCTCTGGAGGACTCCCTATCGATCGAGTCTATTCCCCAATGCCTGGCATAGAGTAATCGAAGCACCGGCTCGTGCCCCAGCTTGACCTTGCCGGTCACACGCCCGGCCAGGCTCATTCTGGCCCAGTCGCGATAACCCGCAGGAAGTTGCGCCTTCGTAATTTGCACCCAAAAATGACCGGCTTCGGGCCCATCGGGATCGATCGGCCGACGAGGAACATCGTCTTCGTCCAGTGGACGGTTTTTCATTCTCAACCACACATATCGCTCACCCGACTCTTCCTCTACAGGAGTCCCTCCCATCAACACGACCTTCCCGAGATAGGCCTCAGGGTGAGCCGTCAGCGCCGTCAGGGTGACGTCAGGCTCAGCCATACGTACGTATTCGCGAGGCATATTCCCACAGCCTGCGAGCAAGACGATCAGGCCGATCGCACATCCGACCGGTCTGACCCTTTGAAAAAAACGAGCAGATACAATCATCGGAAGCATCCTTGGTTATCGATGGACCAGGCGGCCCTTAATCGCATCCGCGCGGTCGACCATCGGAAATACGACCGGCCCTCAGGCCACATTGAACGGCACCGTGCCGGAAAGGACAGTCCCATATTCATGAACCGGAATCAAGCTGCCGCACCTGCCGCTCATACTCGACCGACTGCGCGCGGATCCTGAGTTGTCACCATATGCCCCACACCTATGTTATTCTGTGCACCATCTGCCTTATCCAGGAGGGACACCACGATGCAGACCAAACTGACGTCAGCAGGACTTATCGGAATACTCGGGTTGATCAGTGCCACGGCGCTCTCGTCGTTTGTCCAATCGAGTCAGGCCTCACCGTCCGGCCATGCCCCGCACGGAATCGTCACCATCGACGGCGTGACCGTACCGGATATCGGACCGCTGCCGACCGCAACCCCAACCCCGTCTACAAATTTAAATTACGCGGCCAAAATCGAGTTAGGGAAGCAACTCTACTTCGACGGCCGCCTGTCGAAAAACAACGCGATCTCCTGCGCCTTTTGCCACAATCCAGGAACCGGATTCGCCGACCCGCGACAGACCTCCATCGGGATCGACGGCGGCGTGGGCGGGCGCCAGTCACCGACGGTCTACAACACCGCCTTCAACCACCTTCAGTTCTGGGATGGCCGAGCCCGCTCGCTGGAAGAACAGGCGATCGGTCCGATCCACAATCCAATCGAGATGGGCGAGACCCATGAGAACGTGGTCCGCAAGCTCGGCAAGATCAAAGGCTATCAGCAACAGTTCCGGGCTGTTTTTGGAACAGATGTGAATCTCCAGGATCTGGCCAACGCGATCGCCGCCTATGAGCGGACCATCATCTCAACGAATTCAGCGTTCGACAAATATGCGCTGGGCGACCCAAAAGCTATGGATGAGTCGGCGGTACGAGGCCTGACCCTCTTCAAAGGAAAAGCGCGCTGCATCCTCTGCCATAGCGGTTCGAACTTTACGGACAACCAGTTCCACAATCTGGGCGTGCCGCAAGTCGGTCCGGCCAAAGAAGACCTGGGACGGCACGACGTGACACGGGCGGAGAGGGACAAAGGCGCCTTCAAGACCCCGACCTTGCGAAGTATCACGGAGACCGCGCCGTACATGCACGACGGCGCATTCAAGACGCTTGAAGAGGTTGTGGATTTTCTGAACGAGGGAGGCGGGGCTAACCAGAACCTGAGCGCCTTCGTGAAACCGCTCAATCTGACATCAGAAGAAAAGACCGACCTCGTGGCCTTCCTCAAAGCACTGACGGGAGAACCCGTTAAGTTCCAGATGCCCAAGCTGCCGAAGTAGTGTGTCCCCTGGGCTACTCCGACGTGACGCGAGGCCGAACGCCTCGCGTCACTTCATGAGCGTGCGTATATACACCAGCACATCCCGGATCTGACTATCCGAAAGTTGGCCTTTCCACGCCGGCATGTTCGGCTTACCGTTGTGGATCGTCTTCAGCAGTTCGGCATCAGATTTCTTGCTGGTCGACAGCGACGTGAGATTCGCCGGATCGGGCCCCAAGAGCCGATAGCCGTCTCCCCCGCCGGCAGCCCCGTGACAACCGGCGCATTTTCTGACAAACAGCGTCTTGCCGCGCACCGCATCGCCGCGGGGAACCTCGGAAGCGGGTTGCCCCAGGACGATCCCGCCATAGAGAAGACCGCTCACGCAGGTTGCCAGCACGACCCCACCGCGCCATCTTGCTGTCATCATCGCACCTCCTCACGCCAGGTCCGCTTGATGGTCACACTTCAGAAGGGGGAAATAAAACTGACATGCCAATCCGTCACGGCCACGGATGATTCTGTTAGAACGGAATGCGGAGGCCCAGCTGAAACTCATTCGGCGAGAGCCCTTGCCCGAACTGGCTACGCAACCCGACGTCAGATTGCACGGGAGGAGGACCGATCAATGACCGATTCAAATCCGATGTATACCCGCCGCCGAATCCCGCCCCGAGGTACGGCATGATCGTGCGTCCACCCACTGAATAGTGCCCGCTGATCGACGGAATATCTCGAAAGATCGACGAAGACGGAGAGTACTGCGACAACGAGGCCGGCGCATCGAACGGCCCTTCGGACCCCACGCCTCCCCGGGAAAACTGCTCGTTCAACGACTGCAACGCAGGTGAGTCGACTACGGGAAAATCCTCCGCTGCAGAGGCCCCGACAGAAACGGCCAGCAACGTGAAGACCACCACTGCGATGCGGAGACGAAGATTCATAGAGAGATCATACAAACGAAATTGTCTTCACACAAGTCCGATCCGACATGGCATGCGGGCGCTTCCCGCTACGGCTCGGGAAGGTCCATGAGACGCGGCAACAACGGCACCTTCGAATCACCACGCGCGGAGCAGGCCTTCAGCCATTTCCCCGCGCACGTCCGCGCCTTCTCCTGATAGAGCGGCATCCCGCCGTCATGGCCTTCACGCGCGCACCCATCACCAGGATCCCGCCGTCTTGCATCCTAGGCTTATCCCAGTCTATCTTCTGCCTGGCGCGCCCATACCGGTCTCGGCGGCGCGGCCATAGCATCCGGCGATCACTTCCTATGGCAGCTGGCAAACGACTATGGGCGTAGCGTTGATTCTGAGCCTGATTACCGGCGGACTGCTTGTGTATCTCGGCACCGTCCGTAAAAAACCCGCCGGGCTGGGGTTCTATGTTGGTTGCCTCTCCACGATCGTACTCGTACTTCTGCTCGAGCTCATCACACAGGGATTGATCCCGCACATCCCGCATTGGATACGGCCATGGGCGGCATTCCTGGCCTATCTGGCGATGTCCTTCGTTCTCTTGAAAACCCTCGATCTCCTGTTCATCGAAGACTACCTCATCGAGAAGCGAGGGAAATATATCCCCCGAACCCTCCGCCTGATCTTCCTGCTCTTTGGAGTTACCCTGGCGGCCCTCATTCTGCTCCGGTCAGTTCTCGACGTGGATCCGCTCACATTGATCGCGCTCCCGACCATCGCCACAGCCGTGGTCGGGTTCGCGCTCAAAGACGTCATCGCGCGACTGGTCTCGGGCATCCAACTCGGCCGCATGATCCACGTCGGCGACTGGGTGACCTTGATGGACAAAGAGGGGATGGTCACCGACATCGCTTTCGATTACATCACGATCCGAACCCGCGCCTATGACTACATTATGCTGCCCAACGATGCCGTCTCCCAAACCACCATCACCAACCATAGCCGGCCCGAAAGCCTGTGCGCCCGCGCCATCCACGTCGATGCGAACTATGGCCATCCCCCTATGCAGGTGAAAGACATCCTCGTGCAATCCGCATTAGCGGTTCCTGGCGTCGTGGCCTCCCCCGCGCCGATCTGCTTCGTCGAAGAACTGAAGGAATCGGGCATCGGCTACCAGCTCAAATTTTTCTTCCATGACTACGAACGCTGTGAACGCCTTGCGGGTGAAGTGATGGCCTATGTCTGGTATGCCTTCGAGCGGAATGATATCGATATTCCCTATCCCCAACGGGTCTTGCACATGACCCAGCCCCCTGATCTGACCGCGCTGCGGGCCGCCGAACTGGCCGGCTTCGAGGAACAGTTCCGGGCCATCGATTTCTTAGCAATACTCGACGCAAAGGCCCTCCACTCGCTGGCGGAACAGGCGCACAAACGCGTCTACCTGCCCGGCGAACAAGTCGTGCGGGAAGGCGAATCGGGAGATGAATTCTTCGTGGTCGTGGAGGGCGAGGCTGACGTAGCGATCAAGACAGGTGATCACACGACGTCGGTTGCCGTGCTCAAGAAAGGGCAGTTCTTCGGCGAAATGTCCCTGCTCACCGGAGCTCCGCGTTCCGCCACCGTCCAAGCGACATCTCAGCTGACCGTCACGGTCATCGGCCAGCAGGCCATGCGCCAGATCATCTCCGCGACCCCTGCCCTGGCAGAACAAATCGGCACAATCCTCACGGCACGGCAATCATCACTGACGGCCACGCGCGAAACCGCCGATCGTACCGTCACGCGGAGGTCCGCCACAGAGGAGGGACAGTCGCTCACCGTGAAGATCCTCCAATTCTTCCGCCGATCCGGGAACTGATCCCCGACCGCCTCCTGTCATCGCCGGTGGAGCCGTACGATGCAAGCCGCCACGCGATACCGCAAAATCATCTCTGTGACACTGGTAGGAGGAGCAGTATGGCTTCTCGCCGTGGCCCTACACTGGTCGGGCTGGCTCACCATCACAGAACTCAAGACACTCGACCATCGGTTCCAGCGGTATGCAGATTCCACCAAAGCCGGAAACGACATCGTACTGGTTGCGGTGGATGAGGCCAGCCTGGAATCCTACGGCCAGTGAGTGGCCCTGGTCCCGTGAACGACACGGGTATGTCGTCCACTACTTAAAAGAACCCGGCGCCAAAGCCGTGGTCTTTGATCTCCTATTTCTCGAACCGGATCGGTTGGGGGAGGAGTTTGATGCGGTCGTCGCCGAAGAGATGCGAGCCGCTTGAAACGTCTATCTGCCCTTCCTGATGCAGAACGAGGAGGAGCCCTCCGGCGGCTCAACTGCTTCTCCTGGCGGTGCGCACGAGCATCCGGCGGACATCTTGAAAAATCCACGATCGCGCGCGACTCACCATTCCGGCTACCTCACATTCGGCTGTCGCCGCCCCAGCCTGGCAGCCACTCCCCCGCATTGACCATCAGCCTGGCGCTTCCTATACTGCAAAAAGATTGGAGAGACGCTTGTGAAAATTATCGTCAGCCTGGCGGTCGGATTCGTGCTCCTCCTCGGCGTGATCCTCGCGCTGCCGTTTCTCATCGACCTGAACCAGTATCAGGACCGGTACAAACCGCTGATCGAAGAGGCGCTGAATCGCAAGGTCCAGCTCCAAGACATCCGCCTGACGATCTGGCCCCGCCTCGGCGCCCGTATCAGCGGGGCAGTCATCCTTGACGATCCGGCCTTCAGTGCCGGGCCCTTTGTCTCGCTGACGTCGTTGGACGTTGGGGTGAAACTCCTGCCCCTCTTGAGTCAGCAGGTGGAAGTCGAGGAGATCTCTCTGCGTGATCCGGTCGTCACGGTCATCACCAACAAAGACGGCGTGATGAATGTCTCGACCATCGGGGCCAAGACCTCGACCTCATCCCCAGCAGAGCCTGGCCAGGTTCCGGATTCCGGCGGAAATCCATTACAACTCTTGGCCGTATTCGCGGTTGATCGTGTGTCGATCGAAGGTGGACGGCTGACCTATCGCGATCTTTCGACGGCGCCGGTCACGGAATACCAGGCGCAGGACGTCGAACTCTTGCTGAAGTCCGTCCGTCTCGGACAATCGCCTTCAATCCACCTCAAGACCACAGTCCTGCCCTACAATCTTCCCGTCACGCTGGACGGCGGGTTCGGCCCGCTGGTTGAAACACTCGAAGTGCAGCAGTACGATTTCGCGCTGGGATTCGGCAAGATCGCGCTCGCCGTGAAGGGAGCTCTCGCCGGAGGCAACTTGGATGCGACCCTGTCCGCGCCCGCCATCAACACGGCCGATCTCCCCATCACCCTGCCGCTGCAAAAGCCGGTACAGATCAAGGATCTGCTGGTGACCGCCAAAGCGCCGTACCCGCTTAAGCAGGGTGTGTCGCCGCTGGAGTTGGCGGACATCTCGAATCTGAGCCTGGCCCTCGTCATGGGCGATTCCTCTGTACAGGTCAAAGGGACCGTCCTCAACGGCCAGGCGAATGTGACGCTCTCATCCCCTTCACTCAACACCGCTGATCTGCCGGTCGCCGTCCCGCTGACCAAACCGGTGGAACTCAAGGATTTGTCCGTCACGGCCAAGACACGTGTGCCGTTCATACCGACGGCACCCCCATTGGAAATGGCCGATGTCTCCGACCTGCGTGTCGCCGTCGCGCTGGGCCAATCGCTGATCCATGTGAAAGGCACGGTCCTCAACGGCCAAGCCGCCCTGACCGTATCCTCGCCATCGGTAAATACCGCAGACCTGCCGATTGCTCTGCCGCTGACCAAGCCGATGGAGTTGAAGGATCTTACCGTCACCGCCAGCACACGCAAGCCCTTCAATCCCGCTGCGCCGCCCTTGGATATTGCCGATGTCTCCGACTTACGTGTCGCGGTCGCGCTGGGTCAGTCGCTCGTACACCTCAAAGGGACTGTCCTCAATGGTCAGGCCAATGTGACGCTCACGTCCCCGTCCATGAATACCGCCGACATGCCGGTCTCCATCCCGCTGACCAAGCCGGTGGAGTTGAAGGATCTCACCGTCATCGCCAAAACCCGCAAGCCCTTCAATCCCGCTGCGCCGCCCTTGGACATGGCCGATGTCTCCGACTTGCGCCTTGGTGTGATCCTGGGAAGATCTGTGCTGTCGGTCAAAGGCACCCTGCTGGCCGGCCAGGCGAATGTGACCCTCTCCTCGCCTTCGGTGCAGACCGGAGACCTGCCGGTCGAAACTGGACTCGCGAAATCCGTGGAACTCAGAAACCTGCTCGTGAATGCCAATCTCAAGGGGCCGAACGCGCGTCTCTCCAACGCGTCCTTTCAATTGTTCGACGGCCAGTTCAAAGCAGAGGGAGAGCTGTCGACAGGCTCACAGGCTCCGCCGTTTCGCGGCAAGATCAAGATCGACGGCCTGCAACTCGGCCCCGCGCTGGCGGCCATTAGTCCGAACAGCACGGTCTCCATGAGCGGGACGGCGGCGATGGACCTGGCCGTGACGGGGCGCGGCTTCACCATGCCGGACCTGACCAAGTCCTTAGAAGGACCAGGACATCTGCGGATCAAGAACGGGAAGATCGAAGGGATCAACCTCATGGAGGAGGCCTCCGCACTCTTGAAGGTCGCCGGCCTCTCACCCGATCGCCTCAAAGCAACGGCCTTCTCGGCGATCGAAACCGATGTCATGATCAAGCAGGGACTCGTCACGGTGCAGAAACTGCTGATGGACAGCCACGATTTTCAAGCCACCGGCGCCGGCACTGTCGGATTCGACCAGACGCTCAACCTGGCCGTGAACCTGCATCTCACCCCCGCCCTCAGCCAGAAACTGGCGGCGTCCTCACCCATTGTCAGAATCGCGCTGAAGGACGGGCGGCTCAGGCTCCCCTTCCAAATCGCCGGCACCCTCCAGGCTCCCGCCTACGGGTTAGATACAAAAGAGCTGACGGGAAAAGTCCAAGAGCAGGTGAAAGAACAGTTGAACGAGGCGGTCAAAGGCCTCCTGGAAGACACGACGAATCCCAAAGACCTTCAACAACAAGGCAAAGACCTACTGAAGGGGCTGCTCGGCCGGTAAGCTACGGCAGGATGATGGCGTGCTCGGCATATCCGATGGATTTGAGCGTCGCTTCGATTCCATCGACCATCGGCGGCGGGCCGCACAGAAAGATGACCGTCTCGGCGCCGGGCGGCGGGAGATGCCCGCGCAGCGCCGCCTCGTCGATACGGCCGACGCCTTGGGTCCAACCCGCGGGCGGATTGCTCAAGACATGATAGCAATGAAAGTTCGCATGGACGCGGACCTGCGCATCCCATTCTTCGCGGAAGATAATGTCAGCCTCCGCCTTGTTCGCATACAGCAAGAACAATTCGACGTTCAGGTTCCTGGCAAGAATCCCCCGAATGATCGCAATCATCGGCGTGATGCCAGAGCCGCCGGCCACGAAACCGACTTGCGTCGCCATCCCGTCCACCCAATGGCCGCCTGTAACTGGCCCGCTCATTAGGACGGTTTCACCGATCTGCCGGTCATGGAGATAGCGTGACACCGTGCCAGTCTCATAGCGCTTGACCGTCAGGTCGAAGTGACCCGTGGCGCCGGGCAGCGACGACGGCGTGTAGGGCCGTTTCGCCGGCTTGCCGCCGAGCGTCGCGTGGACATAGAGATGATCGCCGGGCAACATGTCCAGCGTAGCGTGTTCTGGCAGAGCAAAACGAAACGTCTTGGTATCGTGGGTCTCGCGATGAATTGCCATGAGCTCATACGGCACCGGAGTCTTCGACTTGATGCGTGTCACTGATGCCATATTCATAACGTCGCCTTCCGAGTCTGAATGGATCCATCGAAATGAAACGCCAGGCAACCTCAGCGGCCGCCGGCATCGGGGACTTGTACGCTGATTGAAATCGCGCGCCGATCCTCACCGACCTGCGCCAAGATCTTATCGCCGGTCTTCAGCCGGCCGGCTACCACACCGTCGATTTTGGTGGCCGGAGTCACCACGAGGCGGATCTCGTGGCCGGAGATTTCCTTCACAATGAGTTCGTTCCCCTCCCAATACATTACATCCGCTTTGATGGCGGCGGGTGCGGTCGATGCGGCCCCCTCAAGAGCAAATGCGGGAACGACTGCAACGAAGACAAGATAGAGTGCGAGAAACAGTGCCATCACCACACCTCCCTCTCAATAAATGTTGCGCGTACATCCCTATCATACGTTTCTGCAAATACACTCGCAACTGGAGCACCCGGCAGGATGGACGGAATGGCCGAGGCTTGAGCCTAAGGTGAATCAGGTATGCCTCCACCGCTCGTTGTCACGACATTCATGGGAACGTCGTCGAGACTATGTCGATTCTTGTCTTCCCGATCGCGTCGTCCAGAATCATCCCGCAGGATAATCATCACAGTCCCCTACGACCGCTGGATGCACGGCAGCACTCGATTGCGAACAGGATTTCCCGGTGCCGTTTCCGAGGAGGAACGCCAACCAGCGCGACGGACGACCACTCCCTCCGGTGAGGCCTGGGTGGCAGAAACCCTGCCACTACCCTTCTGAGGTCTTCTGCGCAGAGAGAGGCGTGGCAATAGACTCGAGTGACCGGCCCTCTGCCTTGATCCCCATAAACAGCTCGGCGAGGGCGCCGATCAGCATCAATCCGGCTCCGAATAAATAGCCGTAGAAGATACTCGTGGCGGACGATTCGATCAGCTGGCCATACAGCCACGGAGCAACGATTCCCGCTCCCTGCGCGACGACGAAGAAACAGGCAATGGCCATTGCACGAATTTCCAGGGGAAAGATCTCGCTGACGGTCAGATAGGCCGCACTGGCTCCCGCCGACGCGAAGAAAAAGACGGCCGACCAGGCCAGTGTTTGGCTCACGGATGTGAACAGGCCCTGCCAGAACAAATACCCGGTTACCGCGAGCAGGCAACCGGCAGCGGCATAACAGCCGCTGATCATCGGCTTTCGGCCGACGGTATCGAAGAAGCGTCCGAGCACTAACGGGCCGAGGAAGTTGCCCAGCGCAAACGGCAGAATATAGAGACCGATGCTGCTGCTTGGGACGTCATAAAACTTCACGAGAACGAGCGGGTAGGTAAAGGAAATCGCATTGTACATGAATGACTGCGTCGTCATGAGCGCGATCCCCAACAGCGTCCTTCTCGGATAAATCTTGAGGAGCTGCCCGACGACGGTGCCCAGAGTCGCATGCTGCCGGGTATGAATGGTCATCGAACCCTCGGGCGGCGGCAGCGCGGCCAATCTCGTATCGCGCGAGACCTGATCTTCGATCCCGGAGACGACCGCTTCTGCTTCCTCCATCCTCCCGTGGGTCATGAGCCAGCGTGGACTTTCCGGAAGGTGCCGCCGGAGGAACACAATACTCCCGCCCAGGACCGCGCCTAAACCGAAACACAGGCGCCATCCCAACTCTTCAGGGATGAACTGCGGGTTCAACAACACGATCGTGAGCAGCGCGCCGACTGCCGTCCCCAGCCACCAGGTGCCATTGATCGCCAGGTTGGCCTGCCCACGCCAACGGGCAGGGATGAGTTCATCGATGGCGGAATTGATGGCCGCGTACTCTCCACCGATCCCAGCGCCGGTCAAGAAACGGAAGAACATGAAACTTTCCAAGTTCCAGGACAACGCCGTACAGACCGTAGCGCTCAGATAGAGCAGGAGCGTGAGCATGAACCATTTCTTTCGCCCCTGCCGGTCCGTGAGATAGGAGAACACGACGGCCCCGAGCACAGAGCCGGCTAAGTAGGCCGACGCGGCCAGCCCGACTTCGGATTCCGTTAAGTGTAACGTGGTGCTATGAGTGAGGACGGGGCCGAGCGCGGCGACAATGGACACCTCAAACCCATCGAGCATCCACGTGACGCCGAGCGCCGTCACCACCAGCCAATGCCATCGCGACCAAGGCAGGCGGTCCATCCGCTGCGGGATATTTGTGCTGATCGACCCACTCGGTGCTGCGTGCATGAATGATCTCCTCACTCATCAATCTCTTGCTCTTGCAGAACAAGAACCCTGCCGATGCGCCTTGGGACGCCACAGAGCGAGTGATTGATGGAGTCGATGAAATCGTACAGCGGGCAACCACCGTACACAAGTTGTACATCGAAGCGCCGGGCAAGCACGGCGCAGACAGGAACGATGAGCACAGAACCGAAGAAGAAGCGAGGCAGGAAACAAGCTACCGCAAACGGATACACCTGTCGACGCAGAGGCAGCGCTCTAGCATACGCGAGGCTGCCTCTGCCGTTTCCCCTAATGACCGCACAGCGGGACCGTTACATCATTCCACCACCCAAATCGCAAAACCTTTGGCGTCGCGCAACAGTTGATCCGTCACGCCGCCGCCGAACAGACGTTTGGCCAAAGACGTGCCATACCGTCCGACCACGATCGTTTCGTACTGGCCGCTGTGAGCCTCTTCGAGAATATTTCTAGCGATATCGTCTTCATGGCCGAACTGCTTCGACACCCGGCTCGTATCGAATCCGGATTGCCCCAGTGTTTCGCATACCCCCTTTAGGACCTGGCATTCGGATTCGCGCTCCTTCCGAATCCACGCCTGCTGTTCATCGCGCAACCGCCCCCCCAATTGCGCCTCGGTGGCGGGATCTTCCGATCCGCCATGCTCGAGCAATCCCCGCGGCATGGGCTTGAGCACATGAAAGAGCGTCAGCGAAACATCGGGGGTTCGGCGCAGGAGAGAACCGACATACCGAGCCGCGCGATGGGAGTTTTCAGACTCGTCGACAGCCAACAAAATTCTCATACCAGGCTCCTTGATAAGACAGAATAAACGGAAGTTCCCGACATATTAACTCCCGAGAATCAGCCGATTCCAGAGGGGCGTCACCGAGGCGCGCGCACGCACGCACGACGCCCGCCGGAAGTATTTGTACCATCCCGGCAAGAGGACTATGCTGAAACATAGGGTCGGTCCCCACTTTCATGAAGGAGGTCCCGCCATGAGAGGTCTCACATCCCTCGCCCTCGTGATTCTGTCCCTGAACCTGCCGCTGCAGAACGCGGCGCTGGCTGGCGAACAAGCCGGCATCCCGCCGGAAACTGTCGCAAACTACCTCCATGCGGTGATCGAAGCGGATCGGACGTTCTATACCATCCACGTGGTCGAACGACTGCAGAACGGCGGCGGAGCGACGGCCGCCGAAAACTGGCGGGCAAAGAAAGATACGCTCCCCCTGCCGGCCCAGTTCCTCATCGAATCCAGTGCACTCTCAGCCATGACCGGCACACCGGTCCGTTACCGGCTCATCAGTCTCTGGCCGATCAACCCGCTCAATGCTCCGAGGAATACGACAGAGAAGGCCGGCCTGGAGTCGTTGCGCGCACACCCCGAACGAGTCGTGACCGGAACGGTCACGCAAGGGAGCGAGACCTACTTTCAAGCCATCTACGCCGACCGGGCCATCAGTCAGTCCTGCGTGGGGTGCCACAACACCCACCCCCAGAGCGCTAAGAAAGATTTTAAGTTGGATGAAGCCATCGGAGGCCTCGTGATCGAAATTCCGATGGGGCGATAGGGCACAAGCCCAGTCCATTGGCTCGCTCCTTGGCGCCTGCCCGTGTCATTGCGCACGCAGGGGCTACTGTTTGCCTTTCCGGAACTGAGGAGGAATGTCCTTTTGAATGAACGGAGTGGAAGATCGAGAGCCCCAGGTCGCCTCGCACCACTGTGGTGGAAGAAGCCACATGGTCACAACGCTGTGTCGCTTTTGTCAGACGATCATGCGCCAGAGACACAGACCTCTGTGACGCATACAAGAGAGTCGCAACGGCTGCGGATGGGTCTGCGACCAGGGAAAGAATTCAACGCGCCCCGATCACATGCAAGCGCCAAGGGATTTACCTAGTGGCGGGCTGGATATTCGGCTGGTACACTACTAGTACGTAGTCATACAGAAGGGAGACATTGCCTCGCGCAAGAGCTGATACAGAAGCCCTGTGCCTGGCTACGCACTTGGGTGTGCTGTTCGGCTCGTTGCTCGCCTAGACAATGCCGACCTCTCACAAGGAGGTGAGCTATGGCATCACAAATCTACATCAGTGGGTTCCCGCCCTCGTATACCCGAAGTCAGCTCCGCCAGATTTTCGTCCCGTTCGGAAAAGTGGAGTCGGTGCACGTTCTGCGGGATGCCCGAGGATTTTTCGTCGGGGTGGTGCAAATGTCTTCCCCCGATGAAGTGGAGCACATCTTCGGAGCGCAACAGGTCTTCCAAGTCGAAGGCAAGCATCTGGATATCTGGGAACCCCCGGAGACAGAGAGCGCGCAGCGCTGACCGAGTGTGACGCCCGTGGCGCGATGGTCGCGTTCTGCACGTACCACCTTCATCGCCCACTCACATCTCCCCGCTACCGCCTCTCGATTGCCGCGCTGGAAAGAATGAGCGACGGAGCAGAGCTGTGCGTCATCAGGACGGACCTCCGCCTACGCAGGCCCTATGGCTTGCTATCCTCGTGGCGCGCCCGGCGCGACCGCATTATCCTTCCAGCTTGGCCTGCATCGTAATCGTCGTGTTGAGCAGGCGCGAGATCGGACAGCCGGCTTTGGCGGCCTGCGTCGCCTTCTCCCACGCAGCCTGATCCGCCTTGGGCACCGTGCCGTTGACATCCAATAAGATACCCGTCACGGTCCATCCGGCTTCAAGCTTCTCGAACGTCACCGTGGCCGTCGTCTCCAGCTTCTCAGCGACCAGACCGGCCGCGCCCAATTGTCCGGACAGGGCCATCGTGAAGCAGCCCGCGTGCGCCGCGGCGATCAGCTCTTCCGGGTTGGTGCCCTTACCGCTTTCAAATCTTGTCGAAAAGGAATATTGCGTCTGCGACAACACTCCGCTGTCCGTCGATACCGTGCCTTTGCCGGACTTCAAATCGCCTTGCCAGATAGCCGAACCTTTGCGTTGCATAAGACCTCCTGGAGTTACGGAATTACCGACCCGCTCGTGTCTATTCGTGTGTGGGGCGTTCACCCCCCTGTCCTCGCACCCGTACTTCACCCCTGAACTGCTATTGGAAGCCTGGCTTCCCACAAGTTATTTCATTCACGAATTCTCCCCCTTGTGATCCAGGATATTCGTGGGAAGGCCGTCGAGGCTGAGTTGGTTCTTCTCCTTCCAATACTGCCGTATCCCCTCCTCGCCTTTCTTGCCGGCCCATTCGTTCAGCAACTCGCGGTCGCCGGTATAGGAGAGATAAGGCACCGCCATCCCGCAGGAGGTTTGCACAAGATCGAGCGTCATATCGAAAATCTGCCGCGCGCCAGGCAGCGGAGGGAACAAAGAAGATAACTCGCTCCACTCCACGTCACCCTGGTGAATGACGGTCGCCGTTCCATAGAGTCGTAGAATCACCGGCGGCCCCTCAAAGGCGCAGAACATCAGCGTCATGCGCGGGTCATGCTGCACATGGGCCGACGTTTCATTCCCGCTCCCAGTGACATTGAGCCACACCACCCGCCGCGGGCTAAGCACGCGCAACGCATCCATCCCCTTGGGCGACACATTCACTCGGCTCTCCGCCGTGGCGGTGCTGACAAAGAAGATCTTCTGTTTGGCGATGAATTGGATGTGCGAATCAGAAAGTTCGGGATAGCGTTGCGCCATCGTATTCCCCTTACCGTGGCCATGCTGAGCATAATCTAAACGAGGCAGGATTGTGACGAGCAGACAATGCGCTGTCAATCGGGAGCGAGAGGAGATGACACGGATCACGTTACACGCCGGAGAATTTCAATAGATGCGTTGGGAAGAGTGGAAACTGAGTCGGATTGGTGGTCGCTTATACCGCCTTGACTTTCTGTAATTTCAGCCCTCTGTGTGGTACCCTCGCAGCGTCAAAGCTCCTTTGTACATTCAAAGATTCGCCTTCAAAGATAAGACAGATACCACTTTCTGCCATAAACACTATGCGGCCATTTCAGATGAACACCGACCTTTCGCTCTCTTGGGACCACTCTTCAACCGTTCACACTGATTGGACGCTACATCAGATTGCTCCATATATCGGTCGGATGAAAGCTGCAATGGCCCGCGCACTAATTGAGAAATTCACTCGACCAGGCGACTTGGTTGTAGATCCTTTTTGCGGAAGTGGAGTGGTACCCCTTGAGGCTTCTGCAAGCAAACGTCGGGTTGCGGCTGGAGATTGGAGCCCTTATGCCTACATCCTGACCAAGGCTAAGTTAATTCCTCCGCCCACACTAAATACTGCACTGACCAGGTTCGAAACTATATGGAAATCGTCTCGTCGGATTCTTGACAAACAAGACCTTCGAACAGTTCCCAAATGGGTTCGATCATTCTTCCATCCGGAGACGCTCCGAAGCACCCTCGCATTCCGGGACGCTTGCGTATATCAACAAGAGCATTTCCTCCTGGCATGCTTATTAGGGATCTTGCACCATCAGCGCCCTGGCTTTCTTTCTTACCCCAGTAGTCACTTAGTACCTTATCTTCGCAACTTGAAATTCCCGCGAGCAGAATTTCCTGAACTATATATAGAACGTGATGTTAAATCCCGCATGCTTGCCAAAATCGTAAGGACGTACAAAAGATTCCCAATTCGAACTCTGGCAAAACCTAGAGTGTCTCTCGTGGACGCCAGGAGTTTCCCACGCATGCAGGGCATTCACGCAGTCATTACAAGTCCTCCCTACATGAATGAATTGGACTATGTGAGAGATAACAGACTGAGACTCTGGTTCATCGAGAGAAGTCTACCCGCAGGACTCGAATTGGGAACTCTAAACAAGAAGGCGGCCTTCACAGCGCTACTCTCTGGCGTTTGCAGTCGATTGGCTCCAATGATCCGATCAAAAGGTGTGTTCGCTCTTGTCCTAGGAGATGCTACACGCGGCGGACAATCAATAAATACGGCCACGATCGCCAAGCAAGTTTTCTCACTCAACGATGAACTTAATGGCTTCGAGCTGATAGCAGAATACCGAGACAAGATTCCTGACATACGAAGATCCCGAAGGGAATGCAAAGGAACAAAGGCTGAGACGATTCTTGTCTATCGAAACCAATGAGCCTAATAAGCCATGGCAAAGCGATACCAGACTAGGAAACCATCAAAGCAACCAGACCCTTGGTTCATGTCGCTCAAGGGTTGTGATGTCGGCGATTTCCGTCTCGATCACTACATCGGATGTGGACAAATTGGTTATGTGTACAAAGCTATCCGAAAAGATTTGGAGTCGGAAGTTGCAGTAAAGCTGATTAAAGGAACACCCAAAGCAGGATGGCAAACGGAGCTGAAGAAGGTCTCCAAGCTTCATGCAATTCCAGGAGTGGTTCATTTTCATACCCTAGGGACACACCAGATTACTCACGAAAGGCGAACTGAAGTCTTCCAATATACAGTTTGGGACTATATACCCCCAGGCCGTAACTTAAAGACATATCTCCAGGAGATACAATCCTGTCCCGTAAGTTTCCTTCTGGCTGTAATTGAGCGCGTTCTTCACGTTCTCCATGCATGTCGAGCAAAAGGTGTACCTCGACATGGCGATCTTCACGCCGGGAATATTCTAATTGGCGAGCAAGACGACGCTGTACTCGACAACTCCCTTCAGGCAAGAGAGCCTATATATGTTTCTGATTTTGGTTACGGCACATCTGGCGGTGAAAAAAAGCCAAAAGATGACTATCGTGGATTAGCCGCGATTGCCGATGAGATTATTCAGAAAGTTGAGTGGGACGAGGGAAACTTTACGGATCGGCAGATGCTCTACGAAATTAGGACATTTGTCCGCAAACACCTTTATGAAACCTGCCTGAGCGAGCGACATCTTCCGAAAGACCTCCTACAAGTTCTCCGGGATTTCAGGAATCGGGCTCTTGCCCCATCTCCGTCTGATCATTTTGCTAAGGGAGAATCACCTCAACCCAAGTCGTCGCAACTTCCCCCTCCACCCATCATGAAGGTTGGGCAATTTCAAGTCAGTGAGATGCTTGGAGATGAGTGGCAACTGTGGAAACGTTTATTTGTACCTTCAGTACCGGCAAGATCACGAATATTGGAGCCTGACATCTCCACTGTGGTCACGGGGCCTCGTGGATGCGGGAAAACCATGCTATTTAGACGATTGAGCGAGCGCCTTTCTGTCGAATGTGGGCCGATTGATGATTTCCCAGATAGCTCCCTCTTCACAGGTTTATATGTTAACGCGAACGATATCGCCGATGCGTTCTCCAGCTTTCCGTCACTGCCATCGCAAGAGCAAGCTCGCCAGCTAATTTGTTATGCAAACTTGTGCGTTCTTTCAGACTTCCTAGCAATTCAATCGGCCCGTCGCGGACAATTTAATGAGGCAGTTCCAGAGCCTCTTATTTCAATAATGCGTATGTTACTTGCTGGGGACAGTGAGCCACAGCCTCTAGTGGTAGGAGAAGATCCTCTTGATCGATATCGCTCCCTTCTTGAGAGAATCAAATGGAGCTTTCTTAGAGGGGTAGAGCCGAACGTATTCCCAGGATTTGCCGACCTTTCACAACACTCATGGCTTCGCCAGTTCATCTCCTCCATGAGAGGCATTTGCCCATGGCTCGCAAAGAAGTCTGTCTTTCTTTTCATCGACGACTACACTACGCCTCGCGTCTCTATTTCAATGCAGAGAATATTAAACAGACTGCTCTTCCAGCGTAGCAGTGAGTTTGTTTCCAAGGTAGCGACAGAATCAGCAACTACGTTCCTTTCGGAAGATTCAAGTGGGAAGATTCTTCAAGATGGTGATGATTATCACCTCATCGATATGGGCGAGGAATCGCTCTTCATGAGCGAGATCGAACGTGCTCGATTTCTCAATGAAGTATTTGAACGACGTTTACAGTTAGACCATCGCATCCCCTTGGAGAGCAGGAAACTTCCAACACTCCTTGGTAGCCTGGGGATTAGCAAGACCGAATTTGCTCGCCGTCTCCGAAAACAACTCCCAGAAAAATCAGGAGATGATCGCGTTCTAGCCTCCTCCCAGCGCCGTGGCCCCACACGACCTAAAGTGCTTTATCACGGATGGGACACATTCACTTCTCTATGGTCTGGCGATACTAGGACAATGATCCAACTGGTACAGGAGTTACTCGATCAATCGAAAGAACAAGCGGCTACCTTCAGCCCACCACTTGATTCGGAAATGCAGGATCGCGTGTTTAGAAATCGAGGAGGCCAATGGCTAGAGGCGCAGGCTCGCAATCAACCCACAGACAAGGGCTCGGTCGATAAAGCGCTTCTGGAAGTAAAAGAGACCCAGCCTGACTTTCATTTTGCAGGAGGCAACTACGGGAATCACTTGAAAGCAATAGTTGAAGCTTTTGTTGCCTCCGCACGACAACTACTATTGGGACCTACATACAGCATCCGGGAAGGGGCCAAAGTTCGCGATGTTCCTCGAATGGCCTTTCGTATAGAAATTGTAGACGAACTTAGACTCTCCGGCTTGGCCTCAGAGCTCTATAAGGATCTCATTCGGTACGGTTTATTCATGCGCGATGCACGAGGGAAAAGCGTTCGAGGAGCATTTGTTCCGAGGCTATATCTAAGGAGGCTTCTTCTGCCTTTTTGCACTTTAGCACTATCAAAACGGGATAGTGTCTCTCTCTCTTGCGAGAATTTCTGCCTCCTGCTTCTCAAGCCAGACCAGTTCAGGCTGTCAATCAGCAGACAGGGGGAACGCTTTGCCGCACAGGGCACTGGCCAGATCGATATGCCATTTGATCTAAACCAAATGGACTCACGATACGACGACCTTAGCAATGAGGAATTCTTGTGAGGCCATGACGAATTCAGTTTCGAACAAGATCGAAGCTCTTCTTCCAGCG
This sequence comes from Nitrospira lenta, assembly GCF_900403705.1. Lineage (NCBI taxonomy): Bacteria > Pseudomonadati > Nitrospirota > Nitrospiria > Nitrospirales > Nitrospiraceae > Nitrospira > Nitrospira lenta. The sequence goes on from NZ_OUNR01000001.1 coordinate 188,967, forward strand.
CTTAAACCACTCGCCAAGTCTGGTCTCAGAGATGGAGAGGTACTGATCACATCTGGCGGATTTGAGGATAGAGCGTTGTCTGCGGCTAAAACACTAAGCTGCAAGGGATCTGGTTGCGCTGTCATTCTCGATTATAGCCCCCAAGACGCACGAAATAAGGTCCATGAAATAGTGTCCGTCCTAAGAGGCAATGGATTCTCCCGTATCCGCACAAGCGAATACGATCGGTTTAACCCGGAAAGTTTTCCTCAAAGACTAACAACATCCCTAACAGAACTAGGCGCGGATAAAGTGATTCTAGATATTTCGGCCATGTCTAAGCTCGCAATTATCTTGTGCCTTGACGTATGCAGGGAAATGAATTGTGATGTTCGGCTTTTCTATGCTGAAGCTAGAGAGTACGGCCCATCACAGGCCATGTTTGAGCATGCTAAAGCGCGCAAAGATCTTCACCAACCCAGCATGCAGGTTTATACCGGTGTTAAGGGAGTAATCCGAGTAACTCGACTGTCTAGTGTTTCAATGCAGGGACAACCGACAGCGGCTATCGCCTTTATGTCTCTCAACGAACTTCTAACCCAAGCCCTCCTTGATGTCGCTTATCCAAGTCGCCTTTTCCTAATCAACGGGAAACCACCAGACCACCTCTGGCGAGAACAGGCTACAGCATGGATTCATGAACAGTTAAGGCAAGAATGGCCCGAAAAGGATAATCCAGTATTTCTGTCTGGAAAGAATAAGGGACTTCCTCGAAGAACGACTTCAACCCTGAATTATCGCGAAACAGTCAGAACGTTATTAGATCTTTACTGGGAAATTGCCGTAGATCACCGAATTCTACTGGCACCTACTGGCAGCAAATTACAGGCAGTAGGTTGTTTTTTTGCAAAGGCCCTGCATCCAGATATCCATGTCGAGTATCCTACGCCAAATGGCTTCTTAGACCTCTATAGCAATGGCATTGGCCAGAAATGGGTAGGGAGCTTTGGAAGGCTGAAGGATTGCATCGACTCACTTAGGCATATTGAACGTAGGGCGCGACTGAGTGTAGTTCCATAATTCGTCCATCTATGGTTGGGCTTTCAGTGAGTGCTCTTATGACAATGCTTCTCCGCTTTACATCCTTTGCGCGGCTCACGTTGGCCGGGGCTTTCTACAGCCTGACTCTGTCGGGCTGTCTGTCGCCGATCACGCTGAATCGCGCAGTGACGGCCTATGATGAAGCCGTGACGGATGCCATCTCCAAGCAACTGCTCATCAACATTGCCCGCGCCCATCGGCATCAGCCGATTCATTTCACTGGCGTTTCGAATATCGCCGCGACATTCGACTTCCGCGTGAATGCCGGAGCGACTCCGGCGCTGACGGGCGACACCGGCATGACGCTCGTGCCGACGTTCGGCGGCAGCGTGGCGGAAAACCCGACGATCAGCATCGTGCCCATCGAAGGGGAAGAGTTCACCAAGCGGCTGTTGACGCCGTTTCAGGAAACCAAATTCGTGCTGCTACTCCGGCAACGGTTCGACATCGATTTGATGCTCCGGCTGATGATGCAGGAACTGCGAATCAAGCAGGACGGCCGGGAGGTCGCCTTCCGCAATACGCCGTCTGATAAACAGGGCTATGAAATGTTCCGCAGGGTGGTCACACACCTCTCAGCCATTCAAGACCAGAATCAGCTCTATGCCGAGCCGCTCATTTCACACCGCACCTGGACGATTCCCGCCAACTCGGTCAGCGCCGAAGGCTTTCAATCGCTGCAAAATGAATATCTCCTTACCTACAACCAAAAGGACGCCACCTACACACTTCAGAAACCGATTGTGGGACGCGTGCTCATCACGAACTATGACCCCGACACACTGTCGCCGGAGGAACGGGAGCAGTTGATCTATGAGACGCAGAATGGGCACGTAAGCGATGTGTCCTTCGACATTCGCCCCGGCCATTTCGGCGGAGAGTATCCGCTCAGGGGAAATTTCAGGCTGCGCAGCTTCAATACGATTCTGAGCGCTCTAGGGCGCGGGCTGGAAGAAGAACGCGAGTACCACGTGGAGAAGGATCCCCGTACAATGCCCGTGGAAGAAAACCCCGTGCACACGATCGAACTTGTGATGTCGGACAGCGCACCGTCCGACGCTGATATGTCGGTCAAGTTCCATGGCAAACATTACGCGGTCGATACCACCGGACCTCTGACGCGTTGGAACCGCAAAGGGTTTCAGTTGCTCTATTTCCTGTTCCAAATGACTGTCAGCGAAGTTCCGCGCGTGGGCGTCCCCAGCATTACGATTGCGAAGTGACGCGCTGAAGGCAGGCTGAATTTTACATGGGGATCTCCGCTGACGGGTTATCGGCGGAAGGCGTCTTTCCCCTTGATCACTTCGGAGAGTATCTGGTCCGCCAGTTTGGCCGCAACCCGCCGACGGTACCACTGCCGTACCAATCCAATCACGACCATCCCTGCAGCGGCGGCTACGAGCGCCCAGCCTGACTCTTCCATAAATACAGCTTAATGCAGTTCCCCAGCCGCGGACAAGAGGGCGGGATAGTAGGGAGGGCACCAGTGCCAGTTCCATCACCTGCCGTTCGACAATCCGTCCTCGTTGCCTCCCTGACTCTCACGAGAGTGGCATCAGGCTTAGCTGTACGGTAGGTCAACGAATCTTCTGGTTCCACGTTATACACTGCATGCGACACACACCTTTCCTGGCCATCAGCCTTTCCTTTGCGCTCAGTCTGCTCAGCGGCTGCGGTGGCGGCGGATCAGACACGCCCCCTGCGCCCAGCCCTGTCACCGGCCCGTCCTGTTCGGTCGCGCAACTCGAAGGAGCGATGGATAGCACGCTGGCGCAAACTTCGTCTGAAGTGGACTTTTCCTTCTCAGTTGAACGGCAGGATGGCCGCCGCTACACCTACAACCGGGGCGGCTCCACGCTACTGACCTCCTATGAATCCGCCTCGACTTCCAAAATGGTTTCTGCTGTGATCATCCTGCGGCTGGTGGAGAAAGGATATCTGAGCCTGACAGACAAACCGCAGCGGTACATGACAACCTGGCCTATCACGAACACCGATCCGCTCTTCAATATGACGCTTGAGCAATTGCTGAGCTTCACCTCCGGGCTGACGACCGAGCCGCCTTGTCAGGACTTCGGTGGATCGAGCTTTGAAACCTGCGTGAACAGCATCGCGACGACCAACGCCGGAAACGGCATGACCCCAGGGCAACAGTTCTACTACGCCAGCACCCATCTGCAAGTGGCGGGGCTCATGGCGATCAAGGCACGGGGCGTTGCCACTTGGCAAGATGTCTTCACAGAATTTAAAACTCAGACAGGTCTCTTCTCCACATCGACCTATGATTTACCCTCTGCCACGAATCCCCGCCTGGCCGGCGGCATGCACTGGACCGGCGAGGAATACATGGCCTTTCTCAAGGCGCTAAAAAACGGCTCGTTGCTGAATGCCACATCGATGGGCCAGCTCCTGGCTGATCACACCGCTTCCGTCGTAATCGCCCATTCACCGGCCTTGGACGGCCTAGGCGAAGACTGGCACTACGGGCTCGGCCTCTGGCACGAATGTCAGAGCCCCACGTTCAATTGCACGGCGGGGACGCGCGTCTCCAGCCCCGGCGCCTACGGGGCCTATCCGTTCTGGGATCGCAGCCACGGCTATATCGGCATCGTCGCCCGCCAGGGCGCGCTCGGGACCTTTCCACAGGGTAGTGCGATTGAACGATCAGTGAGACCCGACGTGGAACAGTGGCTGACCTGCCCTTAGCAACATAGCGAGATAATCCGATAGCGGCGCACGCTTCCCCCAGGACCCGCTCAGAGTTTTCTGCTACTCTCCTCCCCCATGCCTCCGACCCTGCAAGCGTTTCTGATTCTCTTCGTCGTCGGCGCTGCGCTCCGTCTGTCGGGCCTGCTCGGGAAACCCTATGCGGAGAAGCTGGGGCTCTTTGTCTTTTCCATCACGCTGCCGGCGACGATTCTCGTGTCGTTGGATCGCGTGGCCTTCGCCCCGACAGCCTGGAAGCTGCCGTTGACCGCCTGCCTCATCTCCCTCCCGCTGGTACTCGTGTCCTGGCCGCTCGCGCGCGCGCTGCACCTCGCCCGCCCGACGCAGGGCGGATTCCTCCTGGCCATCGGCTGCATCAACTCCGTGTACTTTGCCTATCCCGTCGCCCTGGCGACGTTCGGCGATGACGGTCTCGCGCACGCAATCCTCTTTGATCTCGGCCAAACCACACTCACGCTGACGGCGCTGTATGCACTGGCCGTGTGGCACGGCACCGCCGCACCGTCGGCGCGCTCAGCGCTCACGCGCTTGCTCACCTCGCCTCCTTTCTGGGCCTTGACCGTCATGCTGGCGATGAAAGCGGCCGGACTTCATCTGCCCTCCTGGCTCCATGCCATCTTGACGCCGGTGCACCTCATGACGACACCGCTGGCAAGCCTCGTCCTCGGCCTGTCCATCAGCCTCGTGGCATTGCACCGCACCTGGCGGCTCACCTGTCTGGGCGTGGCGCTACGAATGCTCGGCGGGCTGTTGTTAGGAGTCGCCGCTGCCTGGCTGCTGGATTTGACTGGAGTGGAACGGGCGGTCGTGATCCTGATCGCCGGGATGCCCTCGGCGGTGACGGCGGTCATTTTCGCAACGGAAACCGGATTGGACGAAGATCTTGTCGCCTCGATCGTAGCGCTCTCGATCTGCCTCGGTGTGATCCTGCTTCCCTGGCTCCCCGGGATTGCCGCCGCGCTCATGGGCGAGGCTGCGGTCGGCCGTTGAGAGCCGCGCGCGTTCAGATCGTCTCAGGCGCGTGAGCCGGATCCCGGCGAATCGGCCGGAGGCGTTCGTCCCTCCTCGCCGGACTGGCGCGTCCGCGTATAGATGATTTTCGCGCCCGGCTTGAACGTGAAGTAATACCATATCCATTCGGCCATGACCCGCACACGACTGCGAAACCCGATCAGGAAAAAGATGTGCACCACGCACCAGAGCAGCCAGGCGAGCAGCCCGGAGAAATGCCATGAGCCGAGCTGCACCACCGCTTGCGCGCGGCCGATGGTCGCCAGGGTGCCTCGATCGGCATAGGCAAAGGGGCGCCGCTGCTCCGCCGCGATCCCTTCACGAATCAGCCGTGCGACATAGTGGCCCTGCTGCATGGCAACGGGAGCCAGCCCCGGCAGCGGATTCCCATCCCGTCCGGCACAATGCGCGGCATCGCCGATGACAAAGATCCAGGGATCGCCTGGAATTGAGAGATCGGGGAGCACGGGAATGCGACCGGCTTGATCACGGGCAATTCCTAGTGAGGCGAGCAGCGGGGACGCCGTATTCCCGGCGGCCCAGATGATGTTCGTGGATCGTATGACATCGCCTCCGATCACGACGCCATCGGCGCGGACTTCACTCACTCGACTATTGAGCATAAGCGTAACGCCCTTGCTCGCCAGTGCAGCGGCAGCGGTCGCCGATAAATCTGGGGAGAACCCGGGAAGAATTCTGGGCCCTCCTTCGACAAGAATAATGGACATATTCTCAAGGTGCAAAGCTGGAAAGTCCGGCCCCATGGCCTTTCGACCGATCTCCGCCAACGCGCCGGCCAGTTCCACGCCGGTGGGCCCTCCCCCCACGATCACGAACGTGAGTCGATCATGGATACCGGTGGCGACCCGCCGCCGTTCGGCCTCTTCAAACGCCAACAGCATGTTCTCGCGAAGACGCACCGCGTCGGTGAGGGTCTTAAGCCCGGGAGCGAACTGCTCCCACCCCTCATGTCCGAAATACGCATGGCGCGCTCCGGGCGCTACAATAAGGGCATCAAATGGAATCGCGTCGCTGTCCCTCAACCGCACCAGACGCGCCTCGCGGTCGATGGCCTCAACCTCATCCATCACCACGCGAAGATGGGGATACCCTCTGAGGAGAGTGCGCAGCGGCCAAGCGATGTCGCCGGGAGCCAGCGCGGCAGTCGCGACCTGGTAGAGCAGGGGTTGAAACAGATGATGATTGGTGCGGTCAATGAGCACGGTCTCGAGATCACCCAACGACCGCGCGGCCGTCAGTCCTCCGAAACCGCCCCCGATGATGACGACTCGTTTGTCAGACATGAAAAGACCTTAAGGGACAGGCTAAGCCTCCCCTAAGACGGTGTCAATATTCGAACCGGGACCAGAGCACTTTCACGGCGACCGCTATTTATATCCCACCACTATGCCGTCCGGTCCGGCCAATCGCTCGACCTTAGCCTTCTTAAAGCCGGCCTCTTTCATCCATCTACTGCAGTCGGCGCCGGTGAAGTCAAACCCTCCGGGGGTTTCGATCAGCATATTCAGGCTCATCAGCAACCCGAAGGCGTTTGTTTTGCGCGCATCGTCGATGAGCGCTTCGTGGATGATCACCGCGCCATTCGGCGGCAGAGCTTCATAGGTCTTGCGCAAGAGCATCCGCTTCTCGTCGAGATTCCAATCGTGGAGGATGTGGCCCATGATGATCACATCGACGTTCGGGAGCGGCTCTTTGAAAAAATTGCCGGGATGAAACGTCAACCGCTTCGCCACACCCTTCGTCTGCGCGTAGTCTTCAAACACCGGCCGGACGACAGGCAAATCCATTCCCAGACCTGAGAGGTGCTTGTGCGCAAGCGCGATTTCGACGGCGACGCCGCCCTGCGCGCAGCCGACATCGGCAAAGGTCTTGTACTTCTTCCAGGGAAACTGTGCTGCAATCTCGCGGCCGGCCCCGATGCTGAGGCCGGTCATGGCCTTGAGAAATCCTTCGAGCCGCTGAGGATCGCTATAGAGCGTGCCGAAAAAATCCCCGCCGGTCTTGACTTCATTCTGCGGTTGGCCGGTGCGGAGTCCGTCGGTGAGCGACCCCCAAAAGCGATAGAGCCGCGCGTTACACATTTCGAGAATGCCGCCGATGTACGACGGCTTGGCCCGATCGAGGAATAAGGCCGTTTCCGGCGTGTTCGCGTACCGCGTGCCCGTCCGCTTCAACATGCCCAATGCGACCAGGGCATCGAAAAAATCACGCGCGCTGCGCGGATGCAGATTGAGCCGCGCGGTCAACTCCTCCAGCGTGCGCGCCCCTTTCGCCAACTCGGTGAAGAGACCGAGTTCGATCGCGCTCAACAGGGTCTTCGAGCCGAAAAATCCGGTGCCCAGTTCCATGACCTTCGCCGGGGACAACGATCTCTTTGCCACGGAGCGATCCTTTCGACTGAGCATCATGCCGGCCGTCAAGCCGCCGCTTATTCCGCCGCTCCGGCAGCCGAGTCGTAATATTTTTCGCGATAGATGGGGCACAGCCCCTTCTGCTGCAACGTCTTCGTCACGTCGGCAATCATCCCGCCGCTTCCGCAGAGATAGGCGGCGAGATGGGCCACCGATGCAATGCGCTCCTCGACCAGCCGTTGCACCCGGCCGGTTTCTCCGGACCAGCCCGGCTCCGGACGGGAGAGCGTGAGCACCGTTGTCATCTGCGGTATCGTCCGCGCAAGCGCAAGCAAGTCGTCCTGATAGTACAGGTCCCGCTGGCTCCGCAGTCCCCAAAACAAAGTAGCCGGCCGGGGGACGGCCCGCTCCGCGTTCGCCAACAACATCGACCAGATGGGCGTGATGCCGGTCCCCGTGGCGACAAACAACAGGTCGCGCCCCGGATCGTCACGCAGCGTGAAATGGCCGGCCGGTCCTTTGAATCGTGCCGTATCGCCTTCTTTAAACCCATAGAGCAAGGTGGAGCCCGGCCCGCCCGACACGCGATTGAACAGCAGCGTAATGACGCCCGGACGGCTGGGCGATGAGGCAATGGAATAGGCCCGCGTGACAAGACGGCCCGACTCAGGATGCGGCATGTCGAAGGAAATGAACTGGCCCGGTTTGAAGTCGATGGCGGCCGGCTCGATGAGCCGCAAATCGAGTTGTCGCACATCGTGCGTCAGATCTCTGACGGACTCAACCTGCGCCGTCACCTGATAGATACTCACCGTGAACCAGCTCCAATGTCTGTCAAACCGGGGCCGTGATTGATGCGCCGGTGGCCTGGTACACAGCGGTACGTTGAGGCTGTGAGTGAGGCGAGGACACTGCCGGCCGATTATTCCAGCATCCTGCAAAGACCGGTGCATTATCGGCTGGCCGAGCCGCCAGCGTCAAGAATGGGAACACGCCAAGTGCGAGACGTGGAACGCCCGGAACCGGCTCACCAGCCGAGTTGCCATTGATGGCCCTGTCGCTCCACCAGCGCATCCGCCTCGCGCGGCCCCCAGGAACCGGCCGAATACGGATACACCGCTTGCGTGCCGGTCAGGAGCGGATCGTATAGTTGCCACGCCTTCTCCGTAAACTCCGCGCTGACGAACAGCGTCTGATCCCCGATCATCACATCGCGCAAGAGCGTCTCGTACGCTTCGGGCAACTGGCCGAACGCTTTCTGATAATCGAATTGCAACGCATGGTCGCTCAGCATGAACGGCCGCCCCGGACTCTTTACGGAGAAGCAGAGGGAAAATCCTTCGCTGGGTTGCAGGGTAATCAAGAGCTTGTTAGACGCAATGCTGCCCGGATCGATAGACGGAAACACGTGGGCCGGCGCCTCACGGAAAATGACGGCGATCTGGGTGAGCTTCCGGGGAAACCGCTTTCCGGTGCGCAGATAGAACGGAACGCCTTTCCAGCGCCAGTTGTGAATCTCCGCTTTCAACGCGACATAGGTCTCCGTCGTGGAATCTCTCGGCACGCCCGCCTCCTCGCGATACCCGGGAATCGTCTGGTCGCCGATCTTCCAGGAGGTGTACTGGCCGAACACGACATCCTGCGCCGCAATCGGCGCAATGGAATACAGCACTTTCATTTTTTCGCTCTGGATGGCCGCCGCATCGAATGAGACCGGGACCTCCATCGCCACGACGGTCAGAAGCTGGGTCAAATGATTCTGCAGCATGTCGCGCAGCGCGCCGGCCTGTTGATAGTAGGCGCCGCGATGTTCGACGCCGAGATCTTCGGCGACGGTAATCTGCACGTTCTCGATGGCGTCGCGTTTCCAGAGCGATTCGAAAATCGGATTGGCGAACCGGAAGGCCAGCAAATTCTGAACGGTTTCTTTCCCCAGATAGTGATCGATCCGGTAGATCTGGGATTCGTCCACATACCGATGCAGCGTGGCGTTCAACTGGCGCGCCGACTGGAAATCGTGCCCGAACGGTTTTTCAAAGACGACCCGCACCCACCCGCGCCCCTTGAGCAATCCCACCCGATCCAACCCTTCGATGGCGCTGGGCGCGACGTCCGGCGGCACGGCCAAATAAAAGATACGGTTCTCAGGCATCGCGTGCTCTTGTTCGATGCGCCGGATATAGGCAGCCAGCGCGACATAGTCGTCCGCCGTGCCCCGGCCGATCGTATGATAGTAGAGACAGGCGTCGCACCACTCGCGCAATTCGTGATCGTTGTGCCAGCCGGCCGTCTGCAATCCTTCGTGCGCCCAGAGCCGAAATCCGTCCTCACCGATTTCCGGTAACGCCGCGCCCACAATCAACGTATTGCCGGTTTCCAGCACACCCTGATCCCGCAAATGATAGAGCGCGGGCAACAATTTGCGGCGGGTGAGATCGCCGGTGGCTCCGATGATGACAAAGACGTGCGGCTCAACCTGCTGTGGCTGCATGCGATCCCTACCTCCTATTTCCGATCATATCGACTGGCGTCTCGACATCCCGCGATCCGGCACTATAGTCCATGCTGCTCCCGCCCAATACGGCCGTCATAGCGGTTTGTGGACTTGAACAATTCGAATCGCCCGTCCATGGCGTAACGGGCCACGCGAGTCCGCAGCCCTTGCATCTCGGCAACCGTCATCGGAACGAACCGCCGCACAATATCGAGGTTCTGGCGCAAGATGTCCCGTGAATCGATGCCGCTGACCAGCGATGCGATCGGCAGACTCAGCACATACCGCAACGCTTCCTCCGGTGTGACCAGGCCCTGCTTGATCGGTTCGGCATTCCCGCTCAAGCTTTTCATTCCGATCGGGGCAATGCCCCGCTGCGTAAGAACCGGCAGCACCTCCTGCTCAAAACTCCGATAGGTTCCGTCAAAGACATTGAGCGGCATCTGGCAGGTGTCGAAAGGGAAATCGTGGCCGAGCATTTTCAGATGGATCGTGGGATCTTTGTGTCCGGTGAAACCGATGAACCGCACCTTACCCTGCCGCTTGGCGTCGAGCAAGGCCTCGGCTGCCCCGCCCAGCGCAAAGTGCCGATCGGGATCGTCGAGATAGACGACTTCGTGAATCTGCCAGAGATCGAGATAGTCCGTCTTCAGACGGCGGAGCGATTCGTCGAGCTGCTGCAATGCCACCCGCTTATCGCGTCCGTGCGAACAGACCTTGGTCATCAGAAAGACCTGCTGCCGCCGGCCTTGCAGAGCCTTCCCCATCAGCTCTTCGGAACGGCCGCCGTTGTACTCCCAGGCGTTGTCCAGGAAAGTCACGCCGGCGTCGATCGCTTCCTGAAGGATGCGAATCGCCTCGGCGTCGTCTTCGATTCGCCCCCAATGGGCGCCGCCGAAACAGAGCGCGGACACCTGCACGCCCGTTTTCCCCAGCATGCGCTTGGGGATTTCCCCGGTTGCGGACGAGCGCGCCGGTTCCAACGCATCGGCCAGTCCGCGAGTGCCGCCCAGCGCGACAATCGATCCAAGCAGGCCGATCGCCTTCAACAACTGCCGGCGATTGAGCGACCCTGCCCAAAGATTCCGGTCAGGCATTGGTGATGTCATGGCCAAATCCCCTCATCCCATCCCCACTTACCATCCCATGTCGGCAGACTGACAGTCCGTCAGACTATCGATAGATCCGATGATAGTGGATTTCACTGGTCCGAAGCCACAGAACCGGAGGATGTTCCACGCAAGATGGAGGAAGACCTCACACCCCTCAAAATAACGGCGCGGGCAATCGATGGCGAACAACTCCCCAGCACGTTCATCGCCACTGCCCTATTACGCAACAGTGCCTGACGTATCCTCGCAGGGCTCACACCGCCTGCATGACCGAACTCATTGAATCTCCACTGATTGCATTTTCCGGCAGAACCTCTTCTTGTTTGGCATCGTCGATGCTCTTCCTCTTCGTGAGCAGTGCACCGATTGATTGAGGTGCGCCATGGCGGCCGGGCAGGGACTCAATGCAATGCTTCTGGAGAGGTCGGACAATACCCGGGGCACCTGGCCGGACGTTCAGTCTTCCCTCATCGAAAGGAGGCGATGATGTTTCGCCATCCCCATTACTTGGACATCCCCTGGTATATCCACTGGCACGCGGAGACGCCTGCGCGCCATCGCCGCCTCTGGTGGCTGATCGGCGCGGTGGTGGTGATCGCGCTGCTTCTGATCGGAGTGCGAGCCGTCGGCGGAGTGTTTTAAGATGCATCAGGTTGAAGGACATGGCCGCGAGGGAGGTGCCATGCTATTTCGCGATCGTCGCCATGCAGGTATTCTGCTAGCCAATCATCTGCAGGTCTACCGAGGAGACCATCAGGCGGTCATCCTGGCGCTCCCGCGCGGCGGGGTCGTGGTGGGACATGAGGTGAGCATGGCCCTCCATCTCCCGCTGGATGTCTTTATCACCCGCAAGATCGCGGCGCCCGAATCGCCGGAATATGCCGTCGGAGCCATCAGCGAAACCGGGGCGGTCTATCTCAACCGGGAAGCCGTGCGGGCGATGCAGCTGTCTCAAGAAGATCTCGACGGATTGATTGCCGCGCAACGCCGTGAAATCGAGCGGCGGCGGGCGCTCTATCGCGAAGGGCGCGGCTTGCCGCACCTCCATCATCGAACCGTGATTCTTGTCGACGACGGAATCGCAACGGGTGCCACATTGTTCGCCACGCTCGAGGCACTTGCGGCTCTGAATCCCTTGCGAGTCGTGGTGGCGATGCCCGTGGCGCCGCCCTCGACGGCCGCGCGCATTCGTGCGCTTGTCGAAACCTGCGTGATTCTCTCGACGCCGGAACCGTTCGAGGCGGTCGGCTGTTTCTTCGAGGAATTCGACCAGGTGACGGACGACGAAGTCATTCGCACCCTGCATCAAGCCAACGAGGCCTTCCAGGGTGACCGCCCTACCCGACGAACACCATCTGCCATACCGACAACCAGAAGCGTATAATCAATGATCGGTCATCACAAGGCCAGCGGGCACGGGGCTCGCCGGAACTGTTTCGTTAGGGAGCAGACATGAAGATTGTCGCGGGCATTGATTGGTCCGATGAGGCATTTGCCGCCGTGAAGCAGCTAGGCCTCCTCTACAAACCGGATGAAGTCCTGTTGGTCCACGGTGTGGATCTGGGGATGTTTCAGTCGCCTCTCATGGCCGGCGTGGCCAATCTGCAAGGGTATGACGAGTTTCGCGCTTCGCTGATTGAGGCCGGGCGCCAGGCCGTCGAACGCGGGCGAACCGTATTGCCCGCCGACATTCCTTCCGTAACCACCAAGTCCGAGCCACACCACGCCGCCTCATTCATTCTCGATAGCGCCGAGGCTAGTGCCGCCGACCTCATCGTCGTCGGGACTCATGACCACTCCCGCCTCGCCGAGTTCTTCGTCGGCAGCGTGTCGCATCACGTATTGCTCCACTCACGTATTCCGACACTCATCGTCAAAGGCAACGCCAAACCTGTCGCGCGCGTGCTCCTGGCGATTGAAGGCCGTGACGATGCCGCCCGCGTGCAGTCGTGGCTCACAGCACATCCCTTCAGAAATCCCGTGGCGCTGACGCTGCTGTCGATCGTGCCGTCGCTCACCATGGTCGAGCCGGACATCATGGCGGGCTATCACGCGTGGGCTGAGGAGCATACCCTCCAGACCGAGCGCATCCTCGCCGAAACCGCCAGGGCATTGGGCGGCCCACAATTCACCGTCACCACTCAAGTCCGCTCGGGCGATCCAGTCACCGCGATCTGCGAGGCGGCAGGCGGATATGATTTGCTCATCGCCGGATCGCACAGCCGTACCAGAGTGGATCGATTCCTTCTCGGTAGCGTATCGCACGGCATCGTTCACAAAGCCGGATGTTCCGTTCTCGTGATACGGTAACGCCGGCTCTACACAAGCATTCACACCCGATGACCGCATTCTCCGCATCGGTATGCTTGGGTCCCCCCGAGCATGCCGGACAGACCACATACGGGAACCCTGACGCGGGCTAGGCCGTCGATGTGCACCGGAGCCTACTCTGCCATGACCGCGGACTCAGACCGATGGGGAATCGCTCGTGACGCTTTCCAATGGCGCGCTCTTCAGCCCGCTGCACGGGCGTTGAGGCAAGCTGGCGGATCAGCAGATGCCGAATGCCCGGTCTCGATTGAAACCCTGAGGGAGTACCGTTGAAACTTCCACAGCCTCAGGCAATCTGCTCCATGGCGCGAAACGCGGCCTCGCGCTCCTCTGGGCTGATCATGCGATCCATTTCAGGATAGAGCACCTCCTCTTCCGACATGTTGTGGCGGTCCAGCAGATCCAGCAGCGTTGCTTCCTCCCGCTCGGTGTCGGGATTTTGCGCCTGGATCTTTCGCTGAATGGCGTCCAACCAGTCGCCGATTTCACGGTGCTCGCTCCGCATGACAATCGTAGGGCCGCCGCCGGTCATTCCCGACGCTCTTTCCCATAGAGGAAACAGCACCTCCTCCTCCCACACCACATGCCGCCGCAGTCCCGCCGTGAACGCAAGAAATGCGCGCGTGGCTTCGGGGAAATCGGTTCGCTTCAAGGTCTGAAAGGATGTGAACAGCGCATCCAACCGTGCATGGTCTTCGTCAAACATGGTGCTGATGGTGCGTTCAGGCATACATGCTCCCTTCCCATACATGTCGCAATGTCCATTCCCAGTGGCCGGCCGCGCAGGCCTTCACCCCATGAGTGGATTGCCGCGGGATTTGCTTGAGATCTGCTGTCGAACGATTGCAGACAAGCGTCTCGCTCTCCAGCGGCCTACGTTAGCAGGATGAGCAATGGGCATGCCTTCGACCGCTCCATCAGAAGCCCGTGCAGCAGCATGTGCTTGCGCCACAGAGACAACAACTTGGCGGACGCTACTGAAATATGGCCGATGAGAATGGGGTCAATTGCGCCAGCAACCCGATCCGTGCTGGCGCACAATGCGACAAGTCCAACCGCCGGCCCGAGTGCGCTCTCAAGATCCCAGGCCGGTCCGGTTTATTCCAGATCCACGCCGGCTCGCTTCAGACGAGTGCGCAACTGTTCAATCTGATTGAGCAGATCCAGCATCACGGCAGCCGCATCGAGGCTCGCGTCAAAATCGCGTTGCAGGCGGGCCACTCGGCGGGCGCACGTAAGATCGGTCGCGTGGAACCGCCAGTGCGACGTTTCCGTACCTTGCGGCTCCAGCACGCCGATGGCTACCAATTCGACAATCCACTGCGGTTCCGAGCTGCACGCCCTCGCCAAATCCTCGATCGACAATACCCCCTCATCGCCGATCACGCTTCCGCTCAGAATATTCTGTTCCCTGTTCATCATGAGACCCCCAGTGCTTGACGTGGATTGAACGCCAGTTCCCGAGCCATCGTCTGATAGACCTGTTGGGCCTGCTCCGTGTCCGCTTTCGGCAACACCACATCCAGGACGAGATAGAGATCGCCTGCCGGTTCACCGGGTATGCCACGTCCCTTGAGCCGCAGCTTTCGCCCGCTCTGTGAGCCCGGAGGGATTTTCACTTCCACCACACCGGCCGGCGTCGGCGCCTTGACCGCCGCTCCAAGGGCCGCTTCCCAAGGTGCGACCGGAAATGACAGCGAAAGGTCCCGGCCCTGCACCTGATAGAGAGCGTGGGGATGAAAATGGATCTCGAGATACAGATCACCGGGGGAAGCCCCCTGGATTCCCGTCGCACCTTGGCCGGCCAGCCGGATATGCTGGCCTTCGCGGATGCCCTTGGGAATCTGCACATTCAGCAACCGCTCCCGCTGCACCACCCGGCCTTGCGCGTCCACCTGCGGCAGCCGCAGAGTCACCGCATGGGTTCCGCCCTGAAACGCGACCTCAAGATCAATGGAGATCTTGGCATGGTGGTCTTCGCCCTGAGCCCGAGCGGATGCGCCGCGACGAGAGAAATTGCCGAATAGACTGGAGAAGAATTCGCTATAGTCCGCGGCATCCTCCGTATACGCGCCGCCTGAGGCGGGCTCGGATCCCGCATCCCATTCTGGCGGAGGGGTAAATTCCTGCCCCGCTCGCCAGCGTTCGCCGAGTTGGTCGTAGGCGGCGCGCTTCTTAGGATCCTGCAAGACGTCGTAGGCCTCGCCGATTTCCTTAAAGCGCGCTTCCGCCTGAGGCTCTTTACTCACGTCTGGATGATACTTTCGCGCCAACTTGCGATAGGCACTCTTGATCTCGTCGGCCGTCGCCGTGCGGTCAACCTCGAGAAGCTTGTAGTAATCTTTAAATTCCATCTGGCATCGTCTCCGGCTGTTCAGTCACCTATGTCGCGGCTCCTCCGGCTGTCCATTACGCTCCGGTTGAATGATTCATGAACGCGGACGGCCGACTCACTCGCCGCCTGAGTCTCTCCCTGCATTCGAGATTTTAACGCAATAGCCGGCGAAAATCATGAGCAGATTACGGTGAACATCGTGCGTCGTGATGAGCTATAGCGATTCATCCGTAATGAACAGATTCCTCACAAGGAACGTGTCAGGTTTCTGCCAGACTCAACTGGCCCGTCATCCGCCGCTTGCGCTGATGTGAATCGTGCGTACTGAGCAGAAAAGAGATGGGAGAAAGCGCGGCTGGGACATTTCACGTCACGCTGGAAGTGTCGTCTGAGCAACAGACGCCCGTATTGCCTAAGGACAAGATTGGTTCAGCTCATCTGGGGGTACCGCAACTGACAGGATTCTGACTGAGGTGTTCGATGCGATCAACCGCCTGGTTGATCGCATCGGGCCTATCGATTACAGGCTTCGCCGCCACATCCGCCCATTCCTCCACCGGATCCCATCCCTTCGCCCTGTCCCATCGCCCCATGACCATGCTCTCCGGCAAAACGCCGCTCGTATTGGATGATCGACCAGATCTCTTCATCGGTGAGCTGATCGCCGAATCCGATCATGGCCGTGCCGGGTGAGCCCTGCTTGATCACCCAGAACACCTCGCCTTCTGTCCGATGCCGCCAGAATCCATGGCGCTGAAAATTGCGCGGCGAGGGATCGAGGCCGACGGCCGCCATGCCGTTGCCCGATCCGTCTTTGCCATGGCAATTGAAGCAAGTGCCTTTCCCGTTGTAGAGCGCCTTGCCCTTCTCGGCGATCTCGGCGGAATCCGGCAACGGACTCGCCAATGCGCGCGCTTCCGCCAGCTTGTCGGCCGGCACCAGCGGCGACATCCCCTGGCGCTCCGCCGCCGACAATGCCGAGGCGCTCACGATGCCACACGCCACAACAACCGACAGGATACGCATGATTGTCATGGGTGCCATCCCGTTCCTCACAAATCAAGCTCCACCATCTTGCGATGAAAACGCGTGGTGATATTGGGGTCCGGCGTCAGGCGGATCTGCGTCTCTTCTTTGCCCTTATAGGGCAGAAGATTCAACACATACCGCAAGCTCTCCAGCCGCGCGGACTGCTTGTCATTCGCCTTCACAATGATCCAAGGGCTGAAGGTCGCGTGCGTTTTGCTGAACATTTCCTCTTTATAGCGCGTGTAGGAATCCCAGAGTTCCTGCGCTTTCTCATCGACCGGGCTCAGCTTCCACTGCTTGAGAGGATTCTGTCTGCGCGCTTCAAACCGCTTCGCCTGCTCATCCTTGGAAATGGAAAACCAGAACTTGATGATGGTCACCCCATCTTCATAGAGCATATGTTCAAACTCGGTGACCTGCTGCAGGAAGCGTTGATGATCTTTTTTACTGCAAAATCCCATCACCGGTTCGACCACCGCGCGGTTGTACCAACTGCGGTCGAAAAACACGATCTCGCCCTTGTTCGGCAATTGCCGAATATAGCGCTGAAAATACCATTGGCCTTTTTCTTCATCGCTTGGCTTCGGCAACGCGACCACGCGCATCGCACGCGGATTCAGGTGCTCGGTAAAGCGCCGGATCGTGCCGCCCTTGCCGGCCGCGTCGCGGCCTTCGACCAGAATCGCAATCCGCTGGCCACTCTCCTGCACCCACCGTTGCAAGCGAACGAGTTCGACTTGAAGCTGCCGCAGTTCCTGCTCATACAGCAAGGTCTTGCGCACATCCTCCAGATCGACCTCTTTCCGCTTCAGAAGCGCCAATAACCCTCTCCGAGTATTGATGCGGATCAAGTCGTCATCCGTCAACGTGTGGCCGACGACACCGATCGCATAGGCGATCTGATCGACGGCATTGCTCTGTCCCTGGCGATAGCCATCGCCCAGCTTGGGAATCGCGGTCGGAATGTCTTCCAATTCAGCAGCCAGCCGCGCGCGGTCCGTATCGGCTGTCGCGTCCCCATTCCGTTCGGCCAGGCGCGCTTTTCTATTCTTCGCTTTTCCCATCGCCTCATCTCCAGCAGCCATGACAGTCCTCCACGTTAGACTCGGCCCCTGAATCAGAACGCCACACGGCAATCACATTCAGCGCCACTCATGATGTATGCCGGCAGGCCCTTCACGAACGCGCCGGCAACCAGATTCGTTCCACCGATTTATCCCGCCACGGCATAGGTGCCGCATACCCCTACAGGAATATTTGCAGCTTGCACTCCGGCAAGCAAGTCTTTTAACGGAGTCAGATGGTCCTCCGCCACATGACGTGCGCCTACTCTTTGGCCGCTTTCGCTGCGAGACACTGACGCCACACAGCCCGAACAGTGAGACATCATTCGTGACTTGCGCTCCGAGAAAGAGACCTCCCGCGCGTGCGCTATTTCGGCCCTTTGAATGCCGTCTTCAAATACGCCATGACATCGGCCACGCCCTGTTGCCCGATGGTCAGGCCCCAATAGGGCATGTTGGCGGACTTGCCCATCGCGGCACCGCCGTGGTTGATCATATTGTAGAGATATTCCGTCGGCACTTCGCTGAAATTGATATTGGCGTGAATCGCGGGCTTCGGTTCAAGAGTGGCTGCGGCTGGGCCATCACCTTTGCCGGTCGCGCCATGGCATTGCATGCAGTATTCTTTATAAATCACTTTGCCACGCCCCGGGCTGGCCTTTGCAAATTCCGGTGCCGTCCAAGGTTCATAATATTTGAAGTCCGAGACACCCTGCGCGGCGAGATAGCCGATGACTGCCCGCAATTGCGGCTCGGTGGCGTCGGCCAGAAATTCGCCGGTGTGGATGATGAAATCCTGTGGGTTCTGGCCGAAACGGAACAGCCAATCCATGTTGTACCGCTGACCGGCTTTCTCCAACGCGATGCTCTGCTGTCCGCCGATGAGTTTGCCGTTTTCTTCGACCGTATGGCAGCCCAGGCAGGCATGCGCTTTGTAAGCCATCCCGCCGAACGTCACTTCATACTTGGAGACCTTCGCTGTGTCGAACGCCCCGACCTTCACCCGAGAATCCTTGTTGTGCTCGGCCAGGTAATCGGCAATCCCGTTGGCTTCGGCCTCCGATACCGTCACATGCTTGTGCACTTCTTGCGACTGATCCCATCGATACCCTTTGACATACAACGGCGCTTCTTTGCCAGTCAGCCATCGAATCAACCAAGCCCGGTTGTACTTGCTCCCCGCCCAGATGAGATCGGGCGCCTTGAGATTGAACCGGGACTCTGCCTGGCCTTCCATCCGGTGACATTGGACGCAGTTCTGCTGAATCAGCTCCTTCGCCTTCGGCTGATCGGCTCCGAACAGTACAGGAGGAGTCGACATCAGCCCCACCAACGTCAGCAACGCCCCTCCGACAACCACGCTCCGTCTCACGTTCATGACCGCTCCTTTCCTCTGTGGTGAACGCCGTTCTTCCGCTACTTCGTCAGTAACCATGTGTGCACATCGGCAATATCCTGCTGACTCAGCACCGATCCCCAGGCCGGCATCGGCCCTCGCCCGTGCAACACCGTTTCCCAGAACAGGTCGTCATGTTTCAGAATCGGATTCTTCGCCAGCTTCGGTCCCATGCCGCCGGTTGCACCGGCGCCATGACAGGCCTGGCAATTGTGTTCGAAGATGCCCGCTCCTCTTGTTGAAACGCCGACGAGCGGACCGGTGTCCGCCGGCTCTTGCGTCAGCGGCTCCGCTGGGCTCGACTCATGATCGAGCGGCGGCAGATGATCCGGCGCAGCCGGGTGATAGCGGGCGGACAGGTACCGCACGAGCAGGTCGGCTTCGTCGTCGGAAATCTCCGCTCCCCACTGTTTCATTTTGTCGACCGTGGCCAGCCAGCGGTCTTTCGGCAGGCGCTGTTGAGAGACCAGATCAGGACTATGGCACACCGAGCAACGCGCGATGATCAGTCCTTCGGCGCGCGGCGCCAGCGCGGCGCTCACCGACGCCAGGTCGTCTTCCTGCGCCGCCGTCATCGCGGCCACCCCTGCCAGTCCCAAGACGAACAGGCCGATGAACGGAAGGATCCGCATCGTCATAAGACCACCGTCACAGTGGCCCGATCCCATCCGTTCCACAAAAACCCGCTGGGATTCCACGGACTCGCTTGGGGTTGAACCTGCCCCACCGCATCCGTCGCACGACAGAGGATCGTCACCGCACCGGCTGCCGTGGGCCTCCAAAGAAACTGCCATTGCCGCCATGCGTAGGGCTCGTCCTCGCCGACTAGCCGAGCCTGCTCCCAGGTCTTGCCGTCATCGAACGAAAGCTCCACGGTCGCGACAGAGGCTTCTCCGCTCCACGCCACGCCCTGCACGGTGACCGGCCCCCGTCCGACTTGATCGCCATTTGTCGGCGAGGCGATGAGCGATTTCACCACCATTGCTTCGACGGGAACCATCGAGGTCCCCGGCAGACCGGAGTTCGGCTGAATCGCCGTGACCGGCACGCGATAGGCCGTCTGCATGTAGTAGCCCTTGGCTTCATTCGCCTGCACGGTGATCTCCGTCAGCCACTTGGTGCAGGAATCCGCCATCCAGCCTGGAGTCATCACCCGCAGCGGCGCGCCATGCAGCAGCGGCAAGGGCCGCCCGTTCATGTCATAGGCCAGGATCGTATCCGGATGAACGGCTTTCTCCAGCGGAATGCTTCGCGTAAACAATGGGACAGACGACACCACCGGACGATCGGCGCCTTGAAGCTGCACATGCTTCGCGGACGGCCGTATGCCGGCCTTGGCCAGCACGTCGCGCAATCGCACGCCGGTCCATTGTGCGTTCCCAACCGCGCCGCGCTCCCATTGCACGCCCGGCACTTTCGGGCGATGGAACGCGCGCCCGTTGCCGCTGCATTGGACCATAGCCGTAATCGTCACCTGTTCGAATTCTTTAAGATCCTTGAACGTGAGTTCCAACGGATGTGCGACCAATCCTCCGACATGCAGCCGCCAATTGGCCTCCGCAATCAATTCAGGCGCAGGCGGACCGAAATGACTCCGCACGAAAAACCGATGATTGGGGGTCAGATAGGACGTGAATTCGCGCACCGGCGTTTCCGCATCGTACGGTCGCATCACGCGCACGGTCTGCGGGCCGGTTTCCGGCGAGCTCGCCTGCTGAGCCTGCGCCGGTCGTACCTGACGCCAGGCCGCGAACCCGCCGATAATTTCGGCCATCCGCTTGAACAGTGTTCGACGAGAGGATGACACGGACTCACTCATGAATGGACTCCGGTGGTATGAGGATTGAGCTGGATCGTGACGGCGGGAGCGCCGGACAGGGATTGGTGCACCGTGCACCCGTGGGCGACCTTCAACAAGCGCTCTTTCATCTCCGGTGTGAGGCGATGCGGCAACCGGATCGCCAACACCATCGTCCCCACGCGATGAGGCCCTTCGGCCATCTCCCACTCGGCATCCACCGCCAGGCCTTCGCGCGAAATGTCATGCCGCGCGCAGAACTGACCGACGAAGTAGCCGACGCAGCCGGCGACCGAACCGACAAAGAGTTCGACCGGACTCATCCCCGCATTGTGGCCGCCGTCTTCTTCAGGCTGATCGGTCACTACCCGATGCCGACCGCTAGTAATGTCGTACCGTGTGCCGCCGTGATAGGCCACCGTAAGATTCATCGCGCACCTCCTGACTACGCCCGATGACCGCCTGACAAGCGACGGTTCAATAGGGTATATCCGCCGGCTTGCCGCCCTTCGGCCAATCATGCTGCTTGCCGGGGACATCCGGACGCGGCTGACTGTTGACATAGGCCGCCACATCGACGGCTTCATCGTCCGTGAGTGTCCAACCCCAGCCTCTCGGCATAGTGGACTTGATAAACGACGCCGCGACCGTGACGCGAACCATCTCAGCCGCAATCGTGTAGGAATGCGGACCCCAGACCGGCGGCGCAGCCCTCGTCCCTTGGCCGTCCGCTCCATGGCAAGACACACACTTCACGGCAAACTGTTTTTTTCCATTCACGGGATCAGGAATGTGACTGGAGGTTAAGCGTGGGATCCCACGCCAGGGCACCGCACTGCCCGGCGGGACGTTTTGCGACAACCACTCGATGTAGGCCACGACAGCCTGCAACTTAGAACTATCGGGGGGAAGGGCTTTGCCGTTCATACTGCGCTCGAAACATTCATTGATGCGATCCGCCAGCGTCATCTGCCGGTCCACCCGCGCCCGATACTCCGGATATAACCGGCTGATGCCCACAAAAGACGCGGCGTTCGGATTCCGGCCGGCATCGAGATGACAATTCGTACAATTCAGCCGATTGCCCACATAGGACCGCCCATATTCCTGCGTATTGGCGATGATTTCGTAGCCCAAGCGGATCTGTTCCCCTCGCTGATCGCCCGGGATCATCTGCGGCGACGGCGGCGCAAACAGCATATCGGCGGATGTTAACCCGTCACCCCTGTGGCCGGACTCCAGGGCCGAAACGGCCTTGGGGGTCGGCGTGCACCCACTCTCGCCAACCAGTAATCCAACGACAATGACGCAGCAGGTCCAAAGAGATAGCCGCATAAGCGCCTCGCTAGCTTTTTCTCCCAGCAGTGATGGGACAGGTATTGATTCCGAATACCCTCCACAACGGGCAAAATCCAATGGCGCCCGTCACCAGCGCAATGGTCCCAACCACCAGCGCCACCCCGGTCCCCACCGGCGGTAACTCCGCAAAGGCTCCGATTCCAAGCGCCAGAATACCAACGATCATCCGAATGGGTCGCTCAATTCCACCCACGTTACATGTCACAATGGCACCTCCTGGTCTGAGAGAAGCATGAACTCTGTGCTATCGGCTGGTTGGAGGCACGGCGGCTGAAAGAGATTCGTCCGAACGTCACCCCACCTACTCCTGCCGGAACGTCCGCACATAGGCTAAGACATCCCAGATTTCGTCGTCTGATAACGCCGTGCGCCATGCCCCCATCGCCGTATTCGGTTTGCCGTCGTGAATTCGCTTGAAGAGGCTGCCATCTAACCGGCTCTGTATACTCGGTGAGGTCAGATCGGCCGGCAAGGGAACGAGATGCAGTCCCCTCGTTCCCTTGCCGTCGATCCCATGGCAGCGGATACAGGTATTGGAATAGATTTCTCGACCGGTCACCGCGTCATATTCTTTCCCCGACGCGGGAAGTTTTTTCAATTCGCCGCCGCCAAACCCCACTGACGCAATCCCGATGAACACGCACAACATGATTCCAACAACACGCATAGCACCTCACCTGTTCGTGAGGAGAGTAATGCGAGCGATGTGCCACCAGCGTGGAAGTCAGGCGAGAACGCTATTCAATAATCCCAGCAAGTTAGCTTCTCTATCTGGAAGACAGATGAACGCGCGAACGCCAACTGGTGAGAAACACCCCACACCGGTTCTCACAGACAGTCCCAGGATGCCCCAATGCGATGCGATCGGCGAAGGTGACTTTGATGTCGGTCTCGGCATAAATCTTCGCTTTGGATTGCCCAACCTGCATAAATCCACCCTGGGCCTGCCCCAGTCGGCGAATGAAGAAATACCAAATGGAAAAGGATATCTTCTTATTCATGACCGGAATCCCGGCCATGTCCAGCGGCGAATCTCCGGCAGATCTTCGCCGTGTTCAGCGATGTATCGCTTGTGCTCGATCAGTTTGTCCCGCATCGCCTGCCGCACATAATCGGCGCGGGCCCCGCGCAACGCGACCCGGTCGATGACGTCCCCGGCCAAGTGGAACCGGTCGAGGTCGTTCATCACCACCATGTCGAACGGCGTCGTCGTGGTGCCTTCTTCCTTATAGCCCCGCACATGCATATTCCCATGATTGGTGCGCCGGTACGTAAGCCGGTGAATCAACGTGGGATAGCCGTGGAACGCAAAGATGATCGGCTTATTCGCCGTGAACAGCGCATCGAACTCCTTGTCGCTCAGCCCATTGGGATGTTCTCTCGTCGGCTGCAGCTTCATCAAATCGACGACATTGACGACCCGAATCCTCAATTCCGGCAGGTGCTCGCGCAGCAAGGCGACCGCCGCCAGCGTTTCCATCGTCGGCACATCCCCGCAACAAGCCATGACCGCGTCCGGCTCGCTGTCCCGGTCGTTGCTGGCCCATTCCCAAATACCGATACCGGCCGTGCAATGGATGATCGCGGCCTCCATATCGAGCCACTGCGGCGCGGATTGTTTGCCGGCGACAATCACGTTCACATAGTTGCGGCTGCGCAAACAATGATCCGTGACAGACAACAAGGTGTTGGCATCGGGCGGAAGAAAGACCCGGATCACCTCGGCCTTCTTGTTGACGACGTGATCGATGAAACCGGGATCCTGATGGCTGAACCCGTTGTGATCCTGCCGCCACACGTGGGACGACAAGAGATAGTTGAGCGACGCGATCGGCCGCCGCCAGGGAATGTGTCGGCAGACCTTCAACCACTTGGCATGCTGGTTGAACATCGAGTCGATAATGTGGCTGAAGGCCTCATAACAGGAAAAGAATCCGTGCCGGCCGGTGAGCAGATACCCCTCCAACCACCCTTGGCACTGGTGCTCGCTGAGCATTTCCATGACCCGGCCGGTCGGCGCCAGGTGATCGTCGTACGGATACCGATCCGCCACCCACGCGCGATCGGTGACCTCCAAGACATCCTGCCAGCGATTCGAGTTGTTTTCATCCGGACTGAAGAGGCGCAAGTTGCGACTGTCCATATTGAGCGTCATCGTGTCGCGCAGAAACTGCCCCATGAGGCGGGTCGACTCCGCGTCAATCTTGCCCGGCTTCGTCACCTTGACGGCATACGCGCGGAAATCCGGCAGGCGCAAATCCTTGAGGAGGAGCCCGCCGTTGGCCTGGGGATTGGCGCTCATGCGGCGAGACTTCTTCGGGGCCAGCGCGGCAAGTTCAGGCTTAAGCCGCCCTGCCTTGTCGAACAACTCCTCCGGTTTGTAGCTCTTCATCCATCGCTGAAGAATCGCAATATGCCCAGGCTTGTCCATATCGCCCATGGGCACCTGATGAGAACGCCAGTAGTCCTCCGTTCGCTTGCCGTCGATCGTCTTCGGACAGGTCCAGCCCTTCGGCGAACGCAGAATGATCATCGGCCAGCGCGGACGGCCGGTGAATCCTTTCACACGGGCGGCCTGCTGAATCTTCTTGATCTCCGCGACGACGACGTCCAGCGTCGCCGCCATCAGCTGATGCATCGCGCGCGGCTCCCGCCCTTCGACGACATAGGGTGTGTAGCCATACCCGCGAAACAGCTGGTCTAGCTCCTCGTCACTGATCCGGGCCAGGACGGTGGGATTCGCAATCTTGTATCCGTTCAAATGGAGAATGGGCAACACGGCGCCGTCCGTCGCCGGATTTAGAAACTTGTTCGAATGCCAGCTCGTCGCGAGCGGACCGGTTTCCGCTTCGCCGTCGCCGACCACGCACGCGGCAATCAGGTCGGGATTGTCGAACACGGCTCCATAGGCATGCGACA
This sequence comes from Nitrospira lenta, assembly GCF_900403705.1. NCBI lineage: Bacteria > Pseudomonadati > Nitrospirota > Nitrospiria > Nitrospirales > Nitrospiraceae > Nitrospira > Nitrospira lenta. Next base: position 213,994 of record NZ_OUNR01000001.1, read on the forward strand.
ACGAATACCCTAACTCACCGCCTTCATGGATGGAGCCCGGTGTTTCCGGCGCCACGTGGCTCGGAATGCCGCCGGGAAATGAAAACTGCTTAAAGAGCCGCTTCATGCCCGCTTCGTCCTGTGAGATATTCGGATAGACCTCACTGTAGGTGCCTTCCAAATACGCATTCGCGACGATGCCCGGACCGCCGTGCCCCGGACCGGTGATATTGATCATGTTCAAGTCATGCTGCGCGATCACCCGGTTCAAATGCAGGTAGATGAAGTTGAGGCCCGGCGTGGTTCCCCAATGTCCCAATAACCGCGGCTTGATATGCGCGCGCGTCAACGGCTTCTTCAGGAGCGGGTTATCGTACAGATAGATCTGACCGACGGACAGGTAGTTCGCCGCCCGCCAGTAGGCATCCATTTTCTTGAGCACATCCTGCGTGAGCGGCTTTTTCTTTGTCAGCAGCATCGTCTTCTCACCCCTCCTCTCCTGTCGTTGCCAGTAGGTGAAACACAGAGTGCGCCAGCTCGCGCGCTTCATCGGTCGGGATGACGCGCACGATGGCCCGGCTCTGTTCGGCTGAAATCACTGCGTCATTGGCCTTGTTCCGCCGAGCATCAATCGCGATGCCAAGGAACCCCAACCCGTCACAAATTCTGGCGCGGATAGCCGGTGAGTGTTCGCCGATTCCTGCGCTGAACACCAGGGTGTCCACACCGCCTAACGCAGCGGCCAGCGCGCCGATCGCTTTCTTCGCCTGATAACAAAACAGCGCGACGGCTTCGGAGGCCCGCGGGTCATGCGCCTCCAGGGCGAGCAAATCGCGGATATCGGAACTGCTCTCCGACAGGCCGAGCAGGCCAGACTCTGAATTGACCATCGTGTGGAACTGCTCCACGGTCAGGCCTTCCGTTCTGGTGAGATAGGACATCACGCCCGGATCGAGATCGCCCGAGCGACGGCTCATCGGTAGACCCGAAGCCGGCGTAAACCCCATGGTCGTTTCGAGGCTCTTCCCGCCCAGCACCGCCGTCATGCTGGCCCCGTTGCCCAAATGCGCGAGAATGACCCGCCCCTCGGCCTCTCCCGACGCGCCGATTCCAGCCAGCTCCTTCATCAGGTACGCATAGGACAACCCGTGAAATCCATACCGCCGGATGCCCAGCTTGTCGTACCGTCTCGGAATCGCCAGCAGGCGAGCCACGCGCGGCAGGTCACGATGAAACGTCGTGTCAAAACACGCGATGTGAGGCACCCGCGGATAACGCCGGGCGAATAGTTCCATCAGGCCGATCGCTGCAGGAAGATGTTCCGGATCGTAGGAACTGATTCGCCTTAATTCCGCGATCACGGCCGGAGTCACCGGCTCAGGCCGGCTGTACATCGCTCCGCCGTGGACGATGCGATGCCCCACGGCTTGCAGCGCCGAGGCACCGACTCGCTGTTCAACCCGATCCAACAGCGGCCCGATACAAGCCGCATGATCGGCCCCTTGTATCGCAACCTGCTCCGTCCGGCCGGTTACGACATCCGTCATCGACAGCCGGGTGCCGGGCAATCCGATGCGTTCGACTTGGCCTTCCATGAGGCGGCGCAGCGCCGGCTGAGCTTCAAACAACGCCAGCTTGATACTGGACGACCCAGCATTGATCGTCAGAATGCCAGGAGCCGGCTGAGGCGATGACGACATCAGGATCTCCGCTGAGGAGAGTTCGGCCACGCCGAACCATCATGGGCCAGCAAGTCACCGATGCGCTCGACCGTCATATCCGGCGCCGGATAACGGCCCGGCAGATGCGGATCCAACGCATAGTGCCCCTGCCGAGGAAACACCGTCGTCACCCGTGAGCCCCACACTTTTTTCACCGCGGAGAGAATACGCAACTTGTCATCGATCAAGACATACTGCCGAGCCGGATACCGCTGCTCTACATCGCGTAACTCCAGCTCCTTATGCACATAGATCAATACGTTCCCCTCAAAGGCCTCGAACAATCCCGACCGCTCGACTTTCCTCGGCTGAAACACCACATCGCCATCGGACAGAATGACGACCTTGCCCCACTGTTTGACGTGTTCGACGACGGCCAGCGCCTGCGGGTACAGCCGATCGGCAAACGGATACTGAATCAGAAAGTGAGAGACGGTTAACAGATGGGGATCGTGGGGGTACTCGATGCGGTACTGCTGGAGGGCGCCCAAATAATCTGCGTAGCCTAGCTTGGCCCGCAATTGTTCGAAGATGATCCAGTAGCGTTGCTGACGCTCATGTCCGACTTCCTGCTCGAGGTAATTCGCGAGATCTTCTGTGACCCGATCGTTGTCCAACAGCGTATTATCGACATCAAACAGAAACACGATGTCTGATGACGACATAAGGCCCTCCTTCTCAGACGTACAGACCCGCTCCACCCCTCAGGAGCCACATGCAGCCGTTGCCGGAGACCGATGCCGATCAAATGGGTTTCCCCCCGGCACGCTCTGGCGAGCGAAGCGCCATCGCCAGCCCACAAATAATGCACCTTCCGTTCAGACGACGCAACGGAGGTTTTTCCCGACGGTTATGGCGTGCGCTTGAGGCTGAGCACGTAGCTCGTCAGATCTTGCAACTGTTGATCGGTGAGTGGGAACTTCGGCATGAAAGACCCGGGCGATACCGATTGCGGATCCTTGAAATGCTTCAGGTGCCATTCCCGTTCCGGCCTTGTGTCGCCGACAAACGACAAGTCCGGTGCGACAGCTCCACCGGCGCCATGAATTCGATGACAGCCCGCGCATCCGAACCCCGCATACAGCGCCTGCCCGCGAGCGACCGCCGGATCGGCTCGCGGCACGGCATAGAGGTTCTTGATCGACAGCCCCAACAACGACAGGACGACGGCCAGAAAAAGAACGCCTGCGCCGAGCGCCACAGGCCGCTTGATCGGATTGCGCGCAGGGTTGCGATCGATAAATGGCCAAAACAACATAATCAGAATCACGACCATCGGAAGCACCCAGGTCGCCAGCGGTTCCAGCGGCCCATGCACGTACTTCAATAACTCGTAATAGAACAGAAAGTACCATTCTGGCACCGGGACAAAACTCGTATCGGATGGATCGGCCTTATCCGTCAGTGGGAATGGAAGCATCCAGGCCGCCGTCGCCACCAAAGCGAACACGGCTCCGATCACCACGGCGTCCATATAGACCTGGCGGGGATAGAACGTCTCTTTGGTCAGGGCGCTGCGCTCGTCGGTCCAGGGTCCGGCCGGTCCGACGCGGCGCAGGATGAAGAGATGCAGCACGATGAAGGTGACGATGACGCTGGGCAAAAACAGCACGTGGATGGCAAAGAACCGAGACAGCGTGAGCGCGCCAAGCACCTCGCCTCCACGCATCACGCGCATCATGAAGTCGCCGATCACGGGAACCGTCCCCACCATATTGACCCCGACTTGCGTCGCCCAATAGGCGGTCTGATCCCACGGCAACAGATATCCGGTAAAGGCGAAGGTCATGACGACGAGAAACAAGACGACCCCGACCATCCACATCGCTTCGCGCGGTGGCTTGTACGCCCCGTAGAGAAACGTTTGCAGCATGTGGAGCCCGATCGCCACCACCATGGCCGAGGCGCCCCAATGGTGCAACCCTCGTACAAACGCGCCGAACAACACCTCCGTCTCGATGAATCGGATACTGTCGTATGCATGGTCGGGGGTCGGCGCGTAATAGACCGCGAGAAACATTCCCGTGATGGCTTGCATGACGAAGAGAAACAGCGTGACCGATCCGAAGACGTAGATCCAGCTCGCGCCGCCCGGGATGGGCTCGTCAAGAAGGGTTCGCTCTACCGGCTTGAGATTCAGCCGGCTGTCCAACCACTGATAGAACCGTGAAGCCATGAGTCCCTCGTAATTATCCTAGGCCAGGAATGCCGGGCCAGATCGTGCGCGGCACCCATTCGCTCCGCGCCACAGAAGCGTTGCCGCCCCTTCACCCCGCATCACAATGCCTCTGAGGTGGAACTGCCCGATTTGAATTCTTCAAAGACCACCATGAGCCGGCCGTTCTCGATTTTGACAGGCAAGCGATCCAAAGGGCGCGGCGCCGGTCCGGCCAACACCTGGCCGTCGATGCCGAACACGCTGCCGTGACAGGGGCACTTGAACTGTTTCTCCTCGCCGGCCCAGCGATACCCGCAACCGAGATGCGTGCACTTGGGGGCGAAGACCGTCACTTGCCCATCTGCTTGTTTCACGGCCCAGACCGCTTTCTGGGAGCGGGTCTCCAAATAGCCATCCTGGATGGTCATCGCATAGTCGAGCTGCTTCGGCTCGCCGACAGGAACATCCCCGACGCCGCCGACATCGACCCACGCACGCTCACGCCGTTTCAAGGCAGGCGCAATGATATAGCCCAGCAATGGAACCGCCAGTCCGGCGCCGATCAGGCCGGCAATGCCCGCCGTGGCCCAGTTGAAAAACGTGCGCCGCGAACCGACCGGCGTATGAAACCCAGCATCTCCCTTGACTGGCCCGCTGCCATCAGACGTCATAGCTCCCTCTCCCGTTTCATCCTCGCATTCGCATTTACGCGGGTGGGCTCAACGAGCGTCCGCTCCCGCCCGCGCATTCTCTTCATGGACGAAGCATCATCTCCGATCATGGCAACCTCGACCATTCTTCTCCCGCTACTCACTACCGCTCCACTCCGAATCGATAGAGATCATGGCACGTGGTACAGCGGGCGGTCATGCTCGACAGACGCAGGAGGATCTGCTGCGTCGTTTCCTTATTCACGACCGCATCGGCCAACGCATCCATATCGCGGTGAATCGACATCCCCATCTGCTTGAAGGGAAGCGGCAGCTTCGCCATGACCGCCGGATTCACATCCACTGCCATGCCCATCCCGGCTCCACGAGCGGCTTGTTCGATTTGCTGCCGGTCTCCCGATTGATCCTGCTCTGCCAGACCGACGACGACACCATGCACCGCTTTCAACAGCTGCCGCATTTCTCCGAGAATCATATCCCGTTCGCTCGGAGCGAGGAGGATCTCCGTACGGCCGTCAGATGATGGCGTCGTCCATCCCTTTACAAACGACCACCCGGCGACGGCCACCGTCACCACCCACAAAACCGCCAGAACCAGACAGAGGCGTGCTTTCATCTTATGCTTTCAAAAACCCGTCGGAGAATATCCCATCACACCCACGCGCTGCTCAGCTGCATCTTCCGCCGCGGCTCCAGAGACCACTGTCACCGTATCTTGAAACATCCAAAGGCCAGTCTGTACTGATTGCCTCCTAAGATGTAGCGATCTCGATTTATAAATGCAAGCCGAGGGCCTGAGCAGCGGCCAGGATCCGAACGCTTCGCCCTAACAGAAACGCCCAGTACACGTACCATCTCAGACGAACGAAAGACTTCATGAGGGACGTCTTTCCCCAGTCCTATGAATCATACTGGGGCAGAACGGGGCACATGCGGGAATACGCCGAGCAGGTCTGAGATTGAAACGCCACACGACACACAGCCTGAGCCTCCGGACCTGAATCCGGAGGCCCCCAGAGAACTCGTCTTACTTTCGCACGGCGAGCCCGTGCGTGTCGGCGGTTTCTTTGTCGTCTTTCTTATTCGAAATGGCCGCCTGTCCCTTGTAGTGTCCGACTTTGCCGCCGGCATCCACATGAATCACGCCGACGCCGGGAACGGTTCCCTTGGCGTTATGGACGCCCTTGTCGTTGCCGGTTAATGGATTGGGGCCACGCAGACCGACAAAGACGTATTGGCCATCCGGCGCAACATCCATCAAATCGGGAGCCGGATCCTGGTTGGCGTCACTCACGAGGGCAATGGAACCCACTGAAAAATTACTGAGCGTGTCGATGATCTCGACGTTATTGCCGGCGCGATCCGCACTCCAAACATAGCGACCGACTCCGACCATGCCGTGCGAGTCGGCAAACTTGTCGTCCCGCTGCGAGACCAGCCGGGCTGACACTTTCGCGGGCAGACCCGACATATCGAGCGCATACACATCATAAGAGAGCGGCGCCACCGGCCATCCGCCGCCGGAGTTGATATACATCGTGTCACCGACTTGCACGCCGCCGCAGCCGGCCGGATGAACCTGGTTGTTATCCAGCATCGCCACCGCCTTCATCGGGGTCGTCGTCACATCGAAGACCAGTAACCCGCCGCCGCGCAGCGTGACAAACGCATAGCGGCTCGACGATTCAGTGATCGGACAGATCGGCGACGTATCCGGGCGCTCACCCCCTTCGAACGCAACCAGGTTCACGACATCTTTTTCAGGATCGAAGCTGAAGGTATGCGCGGCATAGTCCGTCCAGATCCGGATGAATTTCTTTTCTGCAATGTTTGCCGCAATCGCCATCTTCTGATCCGGCGTCGGCCAGGCGGCGTGGACGTTCTTCCCCATGGAGAGACAAGCATCCGGCTTCTTCGTCGCCGCGTCCATGAACAACACATGGCCGCTCAGGAAAGAGATGATCGCGTGGTCCTGATTTTTATTGAAGAACAGCATATGCGGGCGACGCACGGCCTTCTTGGTCGCCTCTTCGCAGAACTTCCCGATGTCGCCAGCAAAATCGATCGTCAGCGTCGGCTTCGCCGAGGCAGGATTCGCCGTCAACTGCGCGCCGTCATAGATATGGAGATAGCCGCCGCTTTCCTTTCCGGTATCCGACTGATCGGTCAACCAGACTTCGTAGGCCGAAGCCGGTGAGCCGCCGCCCAACATCGCTCCCAACGCCACCCATCCGCCGACGAGCATGGTACGCATCGACGACTGCTGATGTGGTCTCTTCATCGCTGGCCTCCTTCTATATCGCACGACACAAATGCTCTCCCCGGCCCATAGCTTAGAAGGATTGCTGAGGGAGAGCAACCGACCGGACCAGCCACCTGCACCGGCTATGACCGGGCCAGTACCACGGCGGCAAACAACACGCCCAGCGAGAGCAGCAACGCGATGCGAGGAAGCCAGGTAGCAGCCGTCAGAAATGTTTGATCGGAGACCGTTCTTTTATCAGTCGGAAGGGCCAGAATCGTCCGGACACGAGGGCCAAACACAAGATCGTGAGCGAGGGTCAGCATCAGCAGCGCGGCCACCAACGACAACTTGAGTCCCAACGGGAACGGCCATCGAGCGGGCTCGAAGAGCGGCCATCCGTGGGAGAGCACCAGCATGGGACCGGTCAATACCAGAACGGCGACCGCTCCCCAGACAATCAGACGAAACCGTTTTGCCGACGTCCTGAACAACGCGCCGGCATCGGGCTTCGACGCCAGCGCGCGATAGGAAGGGGCCAGTGCCAGCGAGAGGAAGATTGTGCCTCCCACCCAGCCGACTGCGGCGAGGAGATGGATCCAGACGAGAACAAATTGCGACATAATCGATGCGACTCTACGGCTTACGCGGCCTCGGTATCAAGAGGCCTGCCCACGGGAAACTCAACGCCCCCTTGAGGAACGCACGATGCGGACACCAATCGATCTCAGCGTCACCACCGCGACATGCAACGACATACTCAACCGTGACGGTGGGCGCGCTGAGCCTTGCTCAGCGCGCTGGGATTCTCGTCCGTCATCCGGCGCGAGATGGACACGGCCCCACGTATGACACTCGTCACTTAGAATCCGATGCCGACGAACGCTCCAACCGTTCCATAATTATTCACGGTACTGGTTTGATTGGAGGCGACGTGATACCGGGCATCGACGCCCAGCCACAGCTCTTTCCAAATCCGATACTCCGCGCCGCCACCGAACTGGACTCCGATGTCCAGCACAGTGGTCTGATTTGACGGCGGACTGATCACATGGAAATCTAACCCGATCGGAATGATCCATGGCTGAAAATCGCCGCCTTGCATGAATTTTACTTTGGGTGCGACATCGATGGTCAACATGGTCAAGGGTACCTTGGCCAGGCCGCCGTTGCTGACCCCGGTCACCGTGGATGTATCCGAGTTCGCCACCGTGTGTGAATTGAACCGCTTGAATTCCACTCCGATCTCACCCACGATCCCAATCCCTTTCATCATCCCCCACAGATCTCGGGTCAGCATGAGGTCCGTTCCTGCTCCCACATAATAGCCACCGGTGGCATCATTGCGGCCGGCTGTATTATGCCCGTCGGTGAATAACTCACCGCCCCGGCTGCTGTTCAAGCCAGGATACCCTCCTCGAAAGAACACGCGATTCCCGGTCGTTGTCGTGTCTTCAGCCGAGACCGGCGACACACCAGAGACAGCGAGCCCCCCGGCGATCGCAACTCCGACACACCACACTCCAATGCTCCGCACAACTCTCTGGACCTGCATGATGTCCCCCTCCTTGATTGGGCACATGAGAGCGTTCGTGGCTCTCTCGTTGGCTTACCGTCTTACACTCGCCGGCCCGAGGCATGAGCACCGTCAGCATGTGGTTCACTCGTCTCAACATCGTGACGTTCCTCTCCTTAGCCCGGCTACGATCGTCGAAGCAGCAGCGGCTCTCGTGTGGCCTCGCTCAAGCAAATCTCGCGCATCACGCCTTTCCCGCACATCGGTGACATCACACTTCCAACATGCGCCGGCTGATCCGCCGTTTCTGCTCAGCAGTCATCCGCATCTCAGCCAATACGAACAGCAGCCGTTCCTCGGAGGAGATGTGGCCACGATAACGACGAATCAGCGCGCGTAGCTCTGTGTTCAGCGTCCGCACTCCGCCGAGGCTCTGTAGCGCCGCTGGATCTCGGCCATCGGCCCGTTTTCTCCGAAGCGTTCTCATCACCGCTGTCGCGTCGGCTTTCAGTATCCGGTGTTCGTCCAAGAAGCTCTGGAACTGCTCTTGCTTCTCCTGCTTCCGGCCAAGGATTCGCTGGAGATCTCCGACCAACACCGCTTCCCGTTTGAAATGAACGTCCACGGGGCCGGTAAAGAATCGGAGCAGTTCCCGCAACGTACCTCTATCCATTCCCCTCGCCTCACCGCCCCCGACGGAGCGAGGACTCATCGCCGTTTCAATCATGGCCAATTGATCCAGAATCTTTCGGTGCTCTCGCTTGAGAAGGGCAACCGGATCGACGGTGATACTCGTTCGCCTGCATTCTGGAGACACCATCGTTCCAGGATCCCCTGTACGAAAGCTCAAACCTGCGCGCGATGCGTCCGCCTTATGCCGCGCTCACTGTACCGAGCAGCAAGGCAGAGCCACACTGGGATTGGCCGGTCCGGTCTATGATGTATCTCAATGTTTTGGATAGGCCATTGGGCCTATAGCGAGAATCGCCATCAGCCGTCCGCGATGGAGTCGCACGCACAAGACTGATGGCTACATGCTGGGGGCGCGGGGCGGAATTCCGAAGGGGTCGTGCGATGCTGCCGAGAGGGAATCGAAGAGGAATGCCGTTTCAGACTGATGGCCGAACGCTGAAGACGGCTTCTAGCGCCGAGCTATTCTGGCGAGACGGTCTGGATTCAGTAAGGTGATGGTGCGTCCATCGATGGTGAGCAACGCCTCATCCCGGAACAGGCCGAGCAGGCGGATGGCGGTTTCAACCGTGATCCCGGCCATCTCAGCCACTTCTTCCCGTTTGAGCGTCAGTCCAACCCGGACATGATCGTCGTCTTTTTTGCCGAACCGATCGCCGAGCTCCAGCAGCAGGCCGGCCAATCGCTCGCGAGCCGTCTTGAATGTGAACTGATCGAGATGATCCATATTGACCCCGACCTCATGACTGAGGAGTTGAATCAGTTTGATCGCCAGTTGAGGATTTCTATGGATGACCGCAAGGTAGCGTTCTTTGTCGATGACGCAAACTTGCGAGGGTTCCAATGTCTCACACGTCACTTCATGGAGCGCACGCTCCCCAAAGACATGTTTCTCGATCAGCTCACCAGGGCCCAAGATCCGGACGATCTGCCGCTGGCCTCGCGCCGAAGAACGAGTCAGCTTGACCTTGCCCGCGCACAACAAATAGAGGCCCAAACATGCATGGCCTTCATAGAAGACGGTCTGGTGAGGCGCGTAGTCGAGGGTGCGTTTGATTGTCTGGAATTCGGCGAGGTCGCTGCCTTTGAGATCGCACAACACGACCTTCGCGCGAAGCGCGCAGGTGTCGCACCGCTCAATGGAACAGGGTTTCCGTTTCACGATGTGCCGATCATTCAGAGCGAGAAGAACTTTGGCCGGCATCGACATGATGCCGGCCAAAGACTCCAGCCTGATAACACTCTCTCACTGCCACTCTCGTCCTACTTCACCACCATCGACACTTTCGTCCCCGCGGGCTCCTGTGCGTCACGCGCACAACGGAATCCCATCCAATTGATCTTGGTGTGGGGGTCGGTCCCATTGCGCATGGCGACGCGCATCGTCGTGGTGCTGTCCATCCATCCGCCGCCCCGGAACGCTTTCTGTGTGCCGGCCTCCGGACCTTTCGGATTGCGATCCGGCGCGGATGCGTAATAATCCTTGTCGTACCAGTCGGACACCCATTCGGACACGTTCCCGATCACTTGATAGAGTCCGTACGGGCTCACCGCTTTGTCGTATCGGTCGACTGAAATGATCGGGGGATACAACAACAGCCGCTCCGGACGATCGCGCACGGGACCGGACAGGCCGGTTCGTCCGAAATTCGCTCGCGTCGGGCCGGCCAGTTCAGGCCCCCAGGGAAACAGCCGTCCATCGGTGCCGCGCGCCGCCTTCTCCCATTCCGCTTCGGTCGGCAGCCGGCGTCCCGCCCACTTGCAGTACGCATCCGCGTCATACCAGGAGACATGCATGATGGGATGGTGCGCCATCGTCTCCTGGAAATTCCCGCCGTCATACCGCCAGTCCAATTGCGGCTTCCGATCGGTCGCCAGAATAAACTTCAGATATTCCAGCGCCGTCACTTCGTACTTGCCGATTTCGAAGGCATCCAGATAGACCCGGCGCTGCGGCATTTCCCCGCGATAGGCCAACCGGTCCGTCTTTTTATCGCTGCCCATGATGAATTCACCGGCCGGCACCAGCACCAGCTCATCCTTGCTCTTCACGTTCGCCACCCGCTGCGCAGCGAGTTTCTTGCCGGCCGCGGTCCACTCGACGACAATATCCTGCGTATCGAGCGCCCAGGCGGCCTGCGCCACGACCAGGAACGCTGCCGTCATCACGACTGCGCTGATCATCCGCTCCCATATTCTGCACTGCTTCGTTCCCTTCCGCTCCATAACTCGGCCTCCTCTGATCATTTATGCGGACGATGCGGCACCGGCGGTGGGGGTACCACGACTTCCGTCGTCAACACCGGACCGGCGCTCTCCTGTTGAGATGATTTTGCACAGCGAAACCCTGTGAGATAACTCTTCCTGGTCGGCTCTCCGCCGTTGCGTCCGGCGGATCTCGCTACTTCCGGATCTTCATTCCACGAGCCGCCTCGAAACACTTTTAATTCACCGGTCTTCGGACCTTGCGGATTCTCGTTGACCCCCAAGCGGTAATACTCCGGGTCGAACCAATCGGACACCCATTCGCTGACATTGCCGGCCAGCTGGTAGACCCCGTACGGGCTCACCCCTTTGTCGTAGCGATTGATGTTGGCTAACGGCGGGTACTTGGCCCCTCGCTTGGACCCGGGATGCGCGATGTTGCTCTTAATCCAGCCGGCCGGTTCATCGCCCCAGGGAAACATCCGGCCATCGGAACCCCGTGCCGCCTTCTCCCATTCCGCTTCGGTCGGCAAACGCTTGCCCGCCCAGCGGCAATAGGCATCGGCTTCCTGCCAGCTGACATTGATCACCGGATGCGTCGCCATTTTGTCCGGGAACGGTTTCGCCCGCCAGAATTGCGGCCAACTCGCGCCGGTGGACAGCGCAAATCTAAGGTACTCCACGTTCGAGACTTCGTAGCGATCGATCTCAAACGCGTCGAGCGTGACCCGGTGCAGCGGTTGTTCTTGCGGCCCGGCCGCCGGATCTTTCCGGGGATCGCTGCCCATCAAAAACTCGCCCGCCGGCACCGTGACCATGCCGCCCGGCACTTCGATCATGGCCATCTGCTCGACCTCGTCCAGCGGAGTCCAGAGCGGCGGCTGAGCCGATGACTCATGATTCGCGTGAGCGACGCTCCAGGCGACGAGGCAAGAGGCAAGGGGCAGGAGGCAGGAAAGAACACTGGCGTACCACACACTGCTCTTCCGATTGCCGCTCATTCCCTGCCCTCTCGCCCCTTAGCCGCTCGCCGTTTCGTGCGGTTTAGTGATCCTGCTTATGAACCAGCGGATCGATTTCTTTCTTGGCTTCCTCGGTCACGTTGTAGCGCGTATACGCATGGTCCAACACTTCATTGGCATAGAGCCGGCCCGTCGGAGCCGGGACGGAAATCGCAGCCTCCACGGTCCCCTTCGGGCTCACCGTCACGGTCTGCTCGGTTGTCGTGCGAACGTAGGGATGCCAGACCACCAGCTTATAGGTACCGGGCGGCACATCGGTCAGGGTAAACCGGCCCTGCTCGTCCGTCTTGGCAAAGTACGGATTCGTAATGGCCAAGCCCCAACTTTCCATATAGGCGTGGAACCCGCATTGCATCACGAAAATGCGGCGGTTCTTGCTGAGATTGACCAACTGCTTCATCGGCGGCCCCGCCATATGTTTGTGATACATCCCAGCTTCGGTGCGATCCTTAAAATTGCGAGGATGTTGCGAATTCATCGGCAGGGGCACATTGAAGAGGACACGCGCGCCTAAATTCGAGGTTTCATAGGCCTGAATGTCGTGCATGACCGGGTCCATGTTGACGACGGTCACTGACTGATCGTCCCGCACGACGGTGGTGAACGGCAGAAACAGACAGTCTCGCGCCTCGATCTGCGGCACTGTCTTTTCCTCGAACGGTTTGCCCTTCTCAATTCCTTCCAGATAGACCACCACATCGCGGAACTCGCCGTCGGACCCGACCTGGAACGGCTGGAGAATCCGCCAGCCTTGTCCGTCCGAAATACGCCCACAATAGAAGGGGTCGGGCAGCGTCGTCAGGTTGTAGCCTTTCGGCTTGGGAACTGCGCCATCGAGCTTCACGGTCCCCGTGATGGTCCCGCCATCGGAGACCGTGGCTTCTTCATAGGCCAACGCCGGACTGCCCACCGCCAGCGCCAATATTCCCGCAATCAGTTGTGTTTTGATCGTCATTACTCTCCGGCCTCCTTCGTCAGATTGAGGTTAAGGTGAAAACTGAAGTCCCTTGATCTCCAGTATACAGGGATCGCCCCCCTTATCTCAGCCTCCCCCATCCCTTTCAAAACACAAGTGGGGGAGCCGCATAGTTCTGGCAGCTCCCCCACGAGGTGTTACACCATGTCCGCTCCGCTTACTTCATTGCGGTCGGAATGGCTTTCACTGCGGGCTCCGCTTCCGCCTGCTTGGCGCCCATACCGGCTGCGCCGAGCGGTTGGATCCGTGAATCGCCAGTCGGCAAGACACGGAGGTAGCCCCACTGTCCGGACTGCGTGTACGGCAGCCGCGCGTTGGACCAGACGAAGTCACCCACCTGACGATACGGTCCGCCCGCACCGCCACGGATAAACACGTCCAGCACTTCCGACCCGGCATACTCTACAACGCTGATCATGTCGGCACCCGGCATATACGGCTCGATGGGCCACTCATGGCCTTCGACGCCGAACATTCCGTTCTGCTCGCTGTTCGCACCGATGACATGGATGCGAATCGCGTCGCCCGCATGCGCCTCGATCAGAGGCGTGACGGGATCCTCGGGCTTATCCACCGCACAGGGCTGGAAAATCTTCCCGAGCGAGCAGCCTTGCTCTTCACGGAACTTGTACGGTTCGGCGCGGTAGTTCACCGACGTCAAACCGGCGACGTTCTGCACATAGGGCATGAACGCGGTTCCGATGATGTTGTCTTCATCCTGGAAGAACAGAGCGACATCGCGATAGTTCCGCCTGCCTGCATTCTCAGACAAGCTGGTATCGACGATGACGTCCGCACGCCAGCTATTCTTCTCCGAGACATCGGCGCCGGTGACCGGATCGCGGTACTGCGATCCCTTCGGACCGACGACAATGGCACCGTACAATCCGTTACGCGGATTGACGACGATGTTCCCACCATCCCACACCAGCGACGTCGTTTCCTTGTTCGCCGGATGCGCATAGTAGGTGTAGCCCCGGCTTTCGCCCGGACCGATGGTCTGCTCGCCGCTGTTGTTGCCGACGTTCAGCCCCTGGCTGTCTCTCGGATCGAAGGCCAATCCCGGCGCAAAGAACGACGCCCGGCTTGCCTTCATCTTGTTCTTCAGATTCACCTTGATGCAATCACCAAGGTTGACGCGCAGCGTCAGCGGATTCGGGGTGACCCCGCTGGCGACCGTCGTGGCTTCGGATTCGAGCGCGAAGATCTTGCCTTCCGGCATGGTCATTTCAATCTTCCGCTCGAAGTCCACCTCAATCGCATCCGGTGCCTTCGGATGGAGCTTCATCGGGCGATCCAACGCCACGACATTGAAGTTCTTCACCGGAGCATCAGCCGGACAGACCGAGCTGGGAGTGGCTGGAATCCCGAGGGGATTGGTCCCCCTGGGAAGCGGCTTCAGATCCGCGGTTTCCTTATCCAGCACGCGCACGATGCCCCATCCGCCTTCGGCGAAGTGTGACGTTCTGCCGTTGAAGTGGATGTAGTCACCGGGCATGCCTTGGAATCCGCCCGCCTTGGTCACGAGGTCATACCGCTCGGCGATCCCGACGTGAATCGAGTTCTTCCGGTTGGCATCCGCCGCATACCGTTCCGTGAGGAAGGTGTGGCCGGCGATCGTCCAGACGTGCGATTCGTTCATCAGCTGGTGCAACAGGCGGAACACCATGGTGTCGCCCGTGTACGCCCGCAGGAGCGGTGTACCCGGATCCCCATGGATCGCGCTGCTGAACAGCTTCGACGTATCGGGATTGTTCGAGAGACGTTGTGCAAACGGAGCCGCGCGGAAATTGAAACCGCTGCCGGTCGTATGCGTCCCGCCGTTGATGTACTTGTTCGGTGCGTTCATGATCTTATCGGGCATCTGGAACGACACCGTCTTGCCTGCTTCCAACGCCACTTCGATCGGCTGTCCCGGAGGATTGCCGGCTTCGATGACGTTGACCGTGTGGGGCACCGTGTCGTGGATGGAGACCATCAACTCACGGAAGCTGCCGCTCACACCGGCACCGATCGGCTCATTGCTATGGATGTCCGCCACCGGACCGCTCCACACCAGCTTGCCGTTCTTCGGATCGTGATAGGTGGACCCGAACGGCTCCACGATCGTCACGCCGAACCCGCCATGTGGCCAGGTCGTTGCGCCGAACGCGTGGTCATGCCAGAACACGGTCCCCATATCCACGTCCACCCACCACCGATACCGCACGAACTCCGGCGACACGAGGTCGTTCGCCGGGTGGTTGTTCTTCAACGGCTTGAAGAAGGTCACCTGATCGCCCTTGATCTCCTTGATCCGGGCGACTTCGGAGCAGCTCTTATCCCGCGGCAGTGACGCCGTCGGATCGTTGCCCTTCTCTAAGCAATCCATGCCCACCATGACTTCCGTGTTCACATGGAAGGCCGTGGCGCCAGGGGCCAGCTGAATCTTGATGGAGCTGGCTCCGGCTTTGGCTCCGCCGATGATCTTGGCGACCATCGGAGCGGGCAATCCGTGCTTCGTCTTCTTCCCCCACATCGTGAAGGGGCGCACGGACATTTCATACTCCATCCCGGAGATGACTCCGTCCGAGTTCCCTGTATCGAACTGGAAGAAGTGGGGATGGATGTTGATCTTCGACGACTGGAAATTCGTGTAGTCGTCATCGTCCCACTCGCTGGTGAGGACCAAGTCCACGCAGTCATACACGTTGGCGCGAATGACCGCCGGAAGCTTGAGATCGTCGTTGGCTCTGGTCAACCGCTCTTCTTCGTGGAGCAGATAGATCAGACCGTCTTTATCCACCATGGCCGGCTCTTTCCCCTGCTTCTTGGCCAGGGTGATCGGCATGCGGACAAAGTGAATGTTATAGAACTTCCGGTTCGCATTGACCGGGCAGAGACTCCAACGTCCCTGCTCGCCGGGCTGGGCCGGCTCGGAAGTCCGCTCACCGTTGGCATCCTGGTGGATCGGCTCCAGCCAGGGGGCGCCACTATGGTTCGCAGAGAAGGGCACGCGCTTGCCGAAGTGCGGTTTGAACAGCGGCCAGGCCATCTTGCCCGTGGTCGGGTCAAAGAGAATAGCCGGTCTGGTGCTGTCATCCCACTTGGCGGCCCATGGATACTTGGGGTTCGCCGCAGTGCTCTCGCGCTCGCCCCGAGCGATGTTGCCATCCCACTTCCAGTCCCACACCGTCGAGTCATAGGCCATGATCTGGCCCTTCTCGTCATTGGTGTGGCCTGGTTGACCCTGAGCCGGCACGAACATTTCGACCCAATCCTTGACGTTCACGATCACCGGATCGGACTTCCAGTTCGTCTTCTGGCTCTTGTCGACAATCTTGAAGGTCTTGCCGAACCAGTCGAGGGTCGAACCGATCAATTTGTCCGACGAGACACCCTGCCGCATGCGGCCCTGACGATCAGGCAACTCACGCATATCCGGCATCGTGTCGGTATGCGCCGCACCAACTTGGAGGGTGTTGTAGAACCGGCCGTACCCCCACATGCCCGCGACGTAGTGATGCGCCACATGGCAGTGATAGAGGAATTCGCCAGCCAAATGCTGACAGCCGCCGCCGCCGCACTCCGGCTCCAGGTCGAGCGCTTCGGACGGACCGACGACTTCCACGTCCACCCGATCGGATTTGGTCCGAACGACCGGATACTTCACCGGACCGTCCTGACCTTTATACCAATGCTCTTCCTGATCGGAACGCGGGCTGCGCTGCCAGCGGATCGTTCCGCTATGGGGATGGTGGGAGTGGAACACTTCCGATCCACCGTGCACCAACCGCCACTTGACCGGGTCACCCAGGTAACCGCGAGCCACCGTGGTGGGAGGATCGCCGAAGGTGTACGCACTGTACGCCATCGACTCGTCCTCGAACCCGAAATACTCATGCTGCAAATGCATCTGATCGATGCCGAACGGCTCGCTGCGATAGTTGATCGCGCGGCCACCCGGACGATAGGCGTCTGTCAACGGATCGCGCTGCGGCAAGAAGTCACCCTTCTTGTTCAGCGGACGGAACGCTTCGTCGCCGATTTCGTGATAGAAGAGCACGAATTCGCGGAAGTCCGGTCCCGAGCCGTTATCGATCATGACCTGCCATCCGCCATTCGTGTCGGGCGCCGCGCCCGTACCGAGCGGATCGAGGTACTTAGAACCCTTCGGTTCGACGATGAAGGCGCCGAACAGGCCCAACACCGTCAACTCGCGGTCATGGCTCCATGAATGGAACTGCCGCACACCTTCCTGCATGCCGGGGTTGATATACCATTCGAAGTCCTGCGTCTTACCCGGTGAGACGACCGTATCAGGATTCGTGGTGGTCGCAGGCTTTCCGGTGGCGCTCACAATCATGCTGGAAGCCTGAATGACTAAGCTGCCATCCTCGCCTTCCATCTGATTCCGCAGCGTCATCTTGACGCAATCGCCCTGGTTGGCGCGGAGCACCAACGGCTGAATCGCATCGCCCTGATTTCCGGTCGTCACTGCGCCCGGATCAAAACCGTCCTTCTCGCGAGCGGCTTTGTTCTTAGACTCTTCGGCCCGGACTTTGTCGATGTCGCCCGTGTGGACGTACATGTACCCTGGATAGAAGTCGAGCCAGCGATTCAAGCTGATCTCGATGTTGATCATCGAGACGTCGTACTTCTTGACCGGAGCATTGGCCGGACACTTCCCGCCGGACGCGATGACCGGCTCGCCCTTGCCGGAATCCGTCATGAGTAGGAAGCTGCTGCCGTCCTGCCCCATGTACTGGTGCATCATCGACATCTCGTTGAACGCACCGGAGGTCGGGGTTGCCTGCGCGTCTTTCTTCGCCTGGTCCCCCAGCTTCTCCATCAAGCGATGGTGCTGCATCTCCATCTTCTCTGCATTGCCGGCACGACCCTCCATGGCGTTTTCCACCACGGTCTGGCCTTTGAGCTGTTGCGTCCAACCCGGCATCGCGACCGGAGTCGCGTGACCGTCATGCGACGGTTCGCCAGGTCCTGCGGCAAACAGCCATGGTGTTGCCACCAGGCTGCCTGTCAGCAACACGCTGTGCAGCATCAACGACAGGCGGCTACGCCGCCGTTGACGCTGAGATTGAAGTTGAAAAACCCTCATACACGGCCTCCCCCTGTTATGACCGCCCCTACCATGGGCGGACGGTTAAAACACACCGACAACGAATGCCCTTCGTCCGTGTTCCGCGTACCTTTTTTCAAAAAGCACCGGCCTCCGACTCTACCCGGCCTCTCCACTGGAGGAATTTAGAGCTGGTGAAGGATCCTTCTTACGAAGGAATGGGTCATTCGGAGGCCGGTCCAAAATTACCCAGACCTTCACCAGCGAGACTTTCTATCCGCAAGCGCTATGCCTAACTCGATACACTTTCAGCATATTTTCGATTTTCCAGTCCTGGAGCGGCTCCGCTGCCCTTCATTCATTCCTCAGCACAGGACCCTCGAATGGCGTGATTCCACAGCCATAGACAGTCCCCTACGTCTCTAACTTTTGAATCCTGTATTTTCATGTAGTTGCACTGTCTAGCCGTCTAGACAGTGCAGATTGATTGGTTGGGGCAAATAAGGGCACGGAAGGATTATTGGAGGCCGTACTCTCGCAACTTATTGTAGAGACCAGCTCGGCTGATCTTGAGTAGCTTGGCTGCCCGGAGTCGATTGCCACCGGTCTTTCTCAAGGCTTCGACGATGCGCGTCCGTTCTGTGAGACTGACTGCATCCCGGACGACCATTCTCAGCCCTTCCTCCGGTGCCTTCGATCTCAATGCCACGATATCTCCGCAGGCCAGCTCCGGGCCCGTTGTCGTGACAACGGCCCGCTCAATGTAATGCTGCAGCTCACGAACATTCCCCGGCCACGCAACCTCACTGAGCGCCTGCATGACATCGGGCGAAACCGTTCTCGGCGCCTGCCGATGCCGTTTACAAGACGCCACGACAAAATGATCGACAAGCAAGGCAATGTCGTCTCGCCGCTCTCGAAGCGGGGGCAGAAACAGCGGCAGAACGGCCAGACGGTAATAGAGATCCTGCCGAAATGCCTTGGCCTTCACCAACTCACTCAAATCCTTGTTGGTGGCCGACACTACACGCACCTCAACTTTGATCGGCTGGTTTCCTCCCACCCGCTTGACCTCTCCTTCCTGCAACACCCGCAACAGTTTGGCCTGGAAGGTCGGCGTCGTATCGGCGATTTCATCCAGGAAGATCGTCCCGCCGTCGGCCTCTTCGAATAAACCCCGCTTGTTGGCCGTCGCACCGGTAAACGATCCCTTCATATGGCCGAACAACTCACTCTCCAACAACGTCTCCGGAAGCGATCCGCAATCGACCACTACGAACGGCTTATCCCGCCGATCACTGAGGCGATGAATCGTTTTGGCGACCAATTCCTTACCTGTACCGCTTTCGCCCTGGATCAGGACCGTGGCCTGACTCTCTGCGACTAGGACAATCATGTCGAACAGCTGCTGCATGGCCGCGCTGCGACCGATGAGATCGCCCAAATGCTCTCGTACCGTCAGAGCGGGAAGATCGTTTGAGACCGGCAATGCCGTGCGAAGGGTCGTCTGAGAAAGGGGGTTAAACAACACCAGCATGGACGTGACCTGCCCGTCACCGGCGGCCAACGGAAATGCTTGGCGCATCCCACAGGCCGTTCCATCGCCTTCCGTCCCGCACGAAATAGACTGGACGTCCGGCGTTTCAAACACTTTTGTCGCCGGGCAGGCGCCGCAGGGATCGGTCCGCTGCGCAAACGCCTGATAGCACTTCGCCTGATGCGCATCCGCGTCACCGGGCTCACGATTCGTCCACGCCGACGAATTCGCATAGACAATATTGAACTCGCGATCCACTACCGCCACGCGATCGGATATCCCACCTGCCAGCTGCCGAATCGCTTCGACCCTCGCGACAAGAATAGGATCACTGAACGATGGAACCGCGCACACCTCTGGCTGAGATCCGGCCATCTCTATACTCCATTTAGATTCTCGAGAACGTTAACACACGATTGCCGTGGCCACGCCACGCTAGAACACCTGCTGACTCCCGGCCCCGAGCAGTTGCTTCACGCAGGACCTCAGCTCTGCCAGATGCACCGGCTTGCTGAAATACCTCGTCGCACCGGCTCGAAACACCTTCGCCTTCACCTGTTCATCGCCGAATGCTGTCATGACGACGATAGGGCAATGCGGGACGATCGCTCTGAGACGATTGATATAGTCGACCCCGCCAGCAGCCAAATGAATCTCCGTCAGAATCAAGTCCGGCACCGCCCGGAGGATCACATGACACGCCTCCTCCCCGTCTCCGGCTTCCCGAAGGACATACCCTTCGCTCCACAAACCGTCACGAAGAAGGCTGCGCATCTCTCCGTCATCGTCCACCACCAGTACAGTCGGCTTACCCTCTCCCACGAGGACACCTTCCTTAACAGTTTTTTGTCACCGCACAGTCGTTCGTCTTGGGGGAAGTCGCAAGGACAATGCCATTGCGCCAACTCGCAGCCACAGACGAATCAGGCTATTTTAGAGGGCATTCGCGACGAACGATTTGCCCGCGATCGCAGGCTGAAGAGAAACACCCCAACATACGTACATTCGGCTGTTGCAAGATGCCCCAACCAAGGCGAGAGGTGACGGCACGCACTATCCGCTTTTCGGCAAGAGAATCGTAAACGTGGTGCCCTGACCTTCCTGGCTTTCAGCGACAATCGAACCGTGATGCTCTTCAATAATCCCTTTCACCACCGTAAGCCCTAACCCCGTTCCCTTGCCAAACTCTTTGGTCGTAAAGAACGGGGTAAACACTTTGGCGATCACCGCCTGAGGAATCCCGTGGCCAGTATCCGCCACAGTGAGCTTGACCATATCGTCAGCCGGGACCATCCCGATACGGAGTTGCCCGCCGTCCGGCATTGCGTGAATGGCATTCATGATGAGATTGATGAGTACCTGATTCATTTGATCAGCATCCGCCTGCACTCTGGGACAGGCCTCATCCAGCTGCATCTCGACCTGCACCCGGCTTTTCACAAGCCGCTCCTGAAACATTTCGACGCTGTTTTCGATGACATCCCGCAAGAACAACGGGCCGCGCTCAGACGGTTTGCGCCGAGCAAAGGCCAGGAGCTGATTCATGACGCGCGTAATGCGTTCCACCTGCGCCACAATCGTTTGCAAACCCCTCTTGACCGTCTCATCCGTCACGCGATCCATCAGGTATTCCGCGCGGCCTAGAATGACATTCATGGGCGTCCCAATCTCATGCGCCATCCCGGAGGCGACCGTTCCGAGCTCCGCGATGCGCTCGGTCTTGCGTAGCCGCTCCTGCAGCCGTTTCCGTTCACTGATATCGCGCAGCATCGCCAAAATCGCCGGCCCCTCTTCGTCGGAAAATCCGGCCGAGCTGACCTCGACATCCATCGGCGTGCCGTCCTGCTTGACGATGCGCTCCTCAACCATCGGAGTCACCTGGCTGCCACCGAGCAGCGCATGGGCCCGCTCGCGCATCGCGTCATGGCATTCCGGATGAAAGAGTTCGAAAGGCGATCTCCCGACGATTTCCTCGGCCTTCACCGCGCCGAACAGTTTCAGCGCCTGATCGTTGGCAAAAATGATCCGATCGGCCCGGACCACAAGGATGCCATAGGGCGACACCGCAACCAGACGCCGATAGCGCTCTTCGCTCTGCCGGATCAGATGCTCCACCCTCTTACGAGCGGTCACATCCTGCGTGGTCCCGACCACACGAGTCACCCGAAAACCCTGTCCGGCTCCGTCGAAAAACGCCTGTGCCCGCACCACCATCCAGCGCACTTCCCCGTCGGGATACTGCATCCGGTACTCCGACGTAAACCGGGCATCCGGCGCGTCCGGCCGATGCGTCGACGTCATCAACTCCTGCAAGGCATGAGCGTCATCGGGATGCACGCAGGCGATCATCGTTCCGAGCGACACGCCGGTCCCACACCGATAGATCGCCTGGGCCCGGGCATCCAGCTGCACCAGACCTGTCGCCACATCATGCTCCCACGCCCCGAGCTGGCCGGCTTCAAGGGCCAGCCGGGATCGTTCTTCGATTCCCCGCAACTGCTCTTCGGCCCGCAGCCGCTCCGCAATGTCTCGGAGAATGACGGTATAGAGCGTCTTACCTTCCACGACGATATGGGAAATCGCCGCTTCGACCGGAAACTCTTCGCCGTTCGCGCGAAGCCCCATCACCTTCCCGAGTTGCCCCATTTTCCGGCTCGTCACGCGAGATCGTCCGAACTCCTCCACATGATGCCGATGGGCATCTCTAAATCGCGCGGGCAGAAACTTGTCTACCGATTGACCAATCGCTTCACGGGCAGGGCACTGAAACATCCGCTCAGCGGCCTCGTTGAATAACAGAACCTGCATCCGTTCATCGCTGGTGATAATGGCGTCCATGGCAGACTGGACAATTCCGTCCAATCGAAGACTGCTGAGCAGGAGTTCTCGGGCGGCTTGGGACTCGCGGTGAATCGCGCCGGTCGCACTGGCTTCCGCCAGCTCACGCGCCGCCACCGCCGCTTTGCGGCCAGCCTCTGCCTGTGCTTGCGCGGCCCGGGCGCCGACGAGCTGACTCTGCACCTGCCTCTGCCGAACAATGATCCAGGTGACCCCCCACATGATCATCAGGCCGAACGCACGATTCATCAACGCCACCGCCGGGTGAATGTCGCGCGGCGAGAAGTACCCACCCAGGGCGGTCAACAGGGTGACCGCCGCGACAAAATTGTAGGCGTCACGATCCCGAAGCGATTGCAGGGTCATCACGAGAGGAATGAAATACAACAGCCAGTCCGCCCATCCCAACGGGGTCAGGAGATCCAGACCAAAGATCGAGAGAGTGAGCAGGAGAATAGCCCCTGCTTTCAGGCGAGTGGAGGTGTCGAGTGGCGGGCTCACGAGGGCCTTGGACCGGCGTGCATGGTGAACGACAGTCTACTCGTGAGTCTTCGCTTCTTCAATCTCACCGAGCTTGCGGTAGAGGGTCTTCCGGTCGATGCCCAACGCCTGCGCAGCCTGGTACTTGTTCCCGCCGGTTTTATCGAGAATCTTCTTGATGTACTCCTGCTCGATCTCATGCAGCGGCAGCATCTTTTCCGCGGCTTCGTCGAGCACCCGCCGGTCCCCGCGAGCGCCCTGCACCGCCAGCGGCAGGTCGTCCGGCGCAATCTTCTCACCGCGATGGAGCGTCACGGCCCGCTCCACCACATTTTCCAGCTCTCGCACATTGCCCGGCCAGCTGTAGTCCATCAACATCGCCAGAGCCGATTCACTGACCCCCTTCACTTCTTTGTGCCGAACCTCCGCACATTTCTTGAGAAAGGCTTCCACTAGGATGGGAATATCCTCCCGGCGATCCCGCAACGGCGGCAACACGACTTCAATGACATTGAGTCGATAGAACAAGTCATCACGAAACCGCTTTGCCTTCACCTCCTCCGCAAGATGCAGATTGGTGGCGGCAATGATGCGGACATCCACCGCGATCGGCTTATTGGCGCCGACTCGGCGGATTTCCTTTTCCTGAATGGCGCGCAGGATTTTCGCCTGGAGCATAATCGGCAACTCGCTGATTTCATCGAGAAAGAGCGTGCCCTTTTGCGCCTCCTCGAACAGCCCGCGCTTGTCCGACTTCGCGTCGGTGAAGGCCCCGCGCATGTGACCGAAGAGCTCGCTTTCCAACAACTGTTCGGGAATCGCGGCGCAGTTCACCGGAACGAACGGCGCATCCTTGCGATCGCTGTTGTAATGAATGGCCTTCGCCACCAGTTCTTTTCCCGTTCCACTCTCCCCGGTGATCAACACATTGGTCGGACTATCCGCGACGCGGCGGATCAGATCGAACACCGCCTGAATCGCTTTGCTCTTTCCGAGAATGTGATGAAAGCTGTATTCCTTGTGCACTTCTTTCCGCAGCCGGCTTACCTCGCGCCGAAGAGCGGATTCCCGCACGGCGCGTTCCACCACACGAATAATCTCCTCCGTCTTCACCGGCTTCGTGAGGTAATCGCTCGCGCCTCGCTTCATCGCTTCCACGGCGGTTTCGACGGACCCGAACGCGGTCATGAGGATGACGCCGATATCGGGATACAGCCGTTTGATCTCGAGCAACAATTCTGTCCCCAACATCCCCTTCATTCTCAAATCGGTGAGCACAACGGCAAAATCTTCTCCGGCCAAGAGCTTCAGCGCCTCCTGCCCGCTTCCCGCCGTCGCAATCTGATGGCCGCGATCCTTGAGTACATCAAAGACCAACTCGCGCATCTCGGCATCATCATCGACGACCAGCACTGCGCCCCATTCTTCCGTCATGCTCGACTCCTTCTTGTCGTCATCACTGAGACAGCCTAATCCTGCCGTCGCGTTCGCTTCAAGCCACAAATGCCCCCAAAGGCCACACTGCAACCGCTCCCCATTGAGGGGAAATGCCACAGTGACACCCTATTTAAAGGGACTAAGACAAACTCAGCTCTGTCTTAAGCAAAGCCGGGACCAATCGAAGCGCATTCAAGAAAGGAGAGATACGCGGACGCCATCGGAGCCGTCAGACCTCGAAGAAATCCACACGGGCTCTATTTGAATTGAGGAAAGTGATTTGGTGGAGGGCAGGGGAGTTGAACCCCCGACCCCTACGTTGCGAACGTAGTGCTCTCCCAACTGAGCTAGCCCCCCACCTGGCGGAACAGAAGACACGAGCCGCGAATCCCGCAGGGTTGGTTGCGCATGAGCGCGCACACTCGATGCTGCGGTAGAAGAACGGGGAGGAAGTATGGCTCGCGTCCCCTTAGCAGCCGGATTATACACAACCAGTCCGCGAGTCTCTACAGGAAGTTCACTTGCGGACGATCATTCAGCAACAAAGGCTATGACGGGCCGATGACGGCTTCCCCGACCGGTTTCCCCTGCTCAATGAATACCCGACGCCCCTCTACGCGCAGCCGGCCTTCGGCGAAAAGCTGCACGGCTCTGGGATAGAGTTTGTGCTCCTGCACCAGAATCCGCGCGGCCAACGTCTCGGGCGAGTCGTCATCCAAGATCGGCACGGCGGCCTGCAAAATAATCGGCCCTTCGTCGACCCCTTCGGTCACAAAATGAACGGTGCAACCCGCCAATTTGCATCCCCACTCAATGGCTTTCTTCTGCACATCCAATCCCGGGAATGACGGCAACAACGACGGATGGATGTTCATCATCCGGTTGGCATAGGCATTCACCAACACGGCTGTGACAATTTTCATGTAGCCGGCCAGCAACACCAACTCCACATCATGTTGCTGCAAGATGGCTAGAAGCGCCCGATCATAGGCTTCACGGCTGTCGGGCTGCCCGGCAAACGGCTTGGGATCGACAAAGAGATCCTTGAGCCCGTGTTTCCTGGCCCGTTCCAGCGCCACGGCATCTTTTTTATTGCTGACGACCGCGACGATGGTCGCCTGAACCAGATTGGCTTCAATGCTATCGATGATGGCTTGGAGGTTGGATCCACGCCCCGATGCGAGGACGGCCACTCGAAGAGGAGCCGTTCTTTTACCCGACATACTCCACCTGTGGATCTGTCTCAGTGCCGGCGACGATTTCACCGATCACATAGCCCTGATCGCCCAACGCCTTCGCCCGCGCAATGACGGCGTCCGCCGATCCGGCGGGGACCACGAGGATCAATCCGATCCCCATGTTAAACACACGATACATCTCATCTCGCTCGACGGAACCCAGCCGGCTGATCAGCGAACAGATCGGCGGCACGACCCAGCGATCCCGGTGGATCCGCGCCCGCACGCCGGCCGGGAAGACGCGCGGCAGATTTTCGGTGATCCCGCCGCCCGTAATGTGCGCGATGCCCTTGATGGGATATTCCTGAATGAGCGCCAGTATCTGCTTGGCATAAATTCTGGTCGGAACCAGCAGGGCTTCGCCGACGGTCGTCGTGAGTTCCGGCACGCGGCTGGTCACGGTAAGCTTGGCCTGCTCGAACAACACCCGCCGCGCCAACGAATAGCCATTGCTGTGCAGCCCGGAAGATGCGAGCCCGATGATGACATCACCCGGCGCAATCGACCGGCCGTCGATAATCTTCGGGCGGTCCACGACGCCCACGGCAAAGCCAGCGAGGTCGTACTCCCCGTTTCCATACATCGACGGCATCTCGGCCGTTTCGCCTCCGATGAGCGCGCACCCGGCCTGGCGGCAGCCCTCGGCAATGCCCTTCAGCACTTCTTGTGCTTTGGGAACAGACAATTTCCCCGTGGCGAAATAGTCGAGGAAGAAGAGCGGTTCAGCGCCGCTGACGGCGATATCGTTCACACACATCGCCACGAGATCGATGCCGATCGTGTCGTGCTGATCCATGAGAAAGGCCACTCTGAGCTTGGTCCCGACGCCATCGGTGCCGGAGACCAGTACCGGATCTTCATACTTCTTGGCCTGGAGGCGGAACAGTCCACCGAAGCCGCCAAGATCGGTCAGCACTTCCGGACGAAAGGTCGACCGGACAAGCGGCTTAATGCGATCGACAAACTCGTCGCCCGCATCGATATCTACACCTGAGTCGCGATAGGTCGTCATAAGAGGGACGCATCTTATACGGAGCGTCTTGCGAGGGTCAACGCAGTAGTTGGAGAGCCCATTCCCCCGCCATATAAACCACGCAAACAGCGGGGACGTCCACGATACGGCGACGGGCCGTTTTTTAGGCAGGCTCTGGCTTATTCCCCAACGAGCTAGACTTCCGGGCGCATCTCCACTTCAAGCAGCTTAATCTTGCGATGGAGATGACTGCGCTCGATCTGAAGATCTTCGGCCGTCCGCGAGATATTCCAATGGTGCTCGCGCAGCTTTCGGCCGATATAGTCCTTCTCGAACGCATTCCTGGCATCGCGCAAGGAATCATAGGATTTCGTCAGCAACGGGCTGTTCCCCTGAGCACTGGCCGCCGCGCTCTGGCTGCTCCCCCGCCCCTGTAGCGACATCGCCGCCTGCGGCGCATCGATCACCGTTCCCGGCACCATGATCATCAGACGCTCAATGAGATTGCGCAATTCGCGAATGTTGCCGGGCCATTCATACTGCTGGAAGACCGTCATCGCCTCGGGTGTCACTTCTTTGATACGCAGCCCCTGCTCCTCGGCATGAATCTTCATGAAATGCCGAACCAGCGCAGGAATGTCTTCGCGGCGTTCCCGCAACGGCGGCACAATGATCGGCACGACGTTCAGGCGGTAATACAGATCTTCACGGAACGTCCCCTTGGCGATTTCTTTTTCCAAATCTTTGTTCGATGCCGCCAGCACCCGCACGTCCACCTTCATCAACTTCCCGCCGCCGACCCTGGTGAACTGCTGTTCTTGGAGTGCGCGCAGCACCTTGGCCTGCGTGTTCAAGCTCATGTCGGCGATCTCATCTAGAAATAACGTCCCGCCGTCGGCCTGTTCGAATTGCCCCCGCTTCATCGAGGTCGCGCCGGTAAACGATCCCTTTTCATGGCCGAACAATTCACTTTCAATCAACGTCTCGGGAATAGCAGCGCAGTTCACCGCCACGAACGGATGCTCGACCCTGGCGGAGTGCGTATGAATTGCGCGCGCCACCAGCTCTTTGCCCGTCCCATTCTCCCCGCCGATCAAGACTCGGCTGTTGGTGGGGCCGGCTGTTTCAATCAGCTGCCGTAGTTGCTGCATGACGGACGATTGGCCGACGAGTTCGAACTTCCGTTGGACCTTCGTCTTGAGCGTCCGGTTTTCCTGTTCCAACCGATATTGATCGAGCGCGTGCTTCACGCGGAGCGTGACATTTTCCAGGGACAGCGGCTTTTCGATGTAGTCGTACGCCCCCAGCTTAATCGCCCTGACCGCTGTCTCGATGGAGCCATGCCCCGACATCATCATGACCTGGGCCGTCGGCACGAATTCTTTCACCCGTTTCAGAGTCTCCAATCCATCCAGCTCCGGCATCCAAATATCCAAGATCATGAGGTCCGGCGGATCCGTCGTATAGATCTTCAAGGCCTCAATGCCGCTGCCGGCGACGGAAACGTCATACCCCTCATCCTCAAGGATGCTCCGCAATGACGTTAAAATAGCGGCTTCGTCGTCGACGATTAAGATCGATGCTGACATGCGTCCCCCGTAATACGTGAATCCCGCTTCACCTGACCGCCCATTCCTCGTGGCTCCTACACCGGCAGATCGAAGGTAAACACCGCGCCCTTCGGTTGATTATTCGACGCCTGAATCTGGCCGTCGTGATCGGTGATGATCCGGCGCACAATCGCCAGCCCCAGCCCCGTCCCGGTTTTCTTCCGCGTAAAATATGGCACAAAGAGCTTCTCTTGATCTTCGAGCGTAATCCCGATGCCTTCGTCGGCCACGCTCACGATCGCGCGCTTGCGTTTGGTGTCATATTTCGTACTGACCCATACACGCCCCGTATGATTCATCGCCTGAATGGCATTATCAAATAAATTCACACAGACCCGCTTGAGCTGTTCACGGTCGAAGTTGAGCACCGGAAGATCTTCATCCAACTCGACGCAGAAGGCGATGTCCTTATGCGCCGCACGGTACAGCGTGAGCACTTCCTCAATCACCTCATTGAGCGACTGCCGGGCCATCTGCGGCGCAGGCAGGCGGGCGAACTTCGAGAACTCGTCCACCATATGCTTCAAGCTGCCCACCTCGGTCACGATCACATTGGTGGCCTCATCAAAAATCTTGTCGAAGTCCGGGGACTTCTCGAAAAACTTCTTCCGCAAGCGCTGCGCGGAGAGTTGGATCGGCGTGAGCGGATTCTTGATCTCGTGCGCCACGCGGCGGGCGACTTCCTGCCAGGCCGCGACTTTCTGCGCCTTGATCAATTCCGTGAGGTCGTCGAAGATCAACACGTACCCGAGGTCTTTATTCGCCTCATCCCGCATACGCGACCCGTTCAGCCTGATTTTCACGGGCTTGCCTTGCACATCCACTTGCCCTTCCAGCGACCAGTCGTCCCGGGCATCGGCTTGCATCCGGTCGTAGACCGCTTGAAACACATCCAGGCCGAATTCTTTAAAGACCTCGTTTGCCGGACGATCCCGGATCCGGTCGGCGGACAACCCGAGAATCCGCTCGCCGGAAGGATTGAATGTCGTGATGATGCCGTTGCGGTCGATCGACAGCAATCCGGCGGCAATCGTCTCCACCACGGTTTCGATATAGGCCCGGCGGCGATCCAGTTCGACGTTCGTTTGCCGCAACGAGCGGTTGGCATCTTCCAACTTGAACTTGCTGCCTTGCAAGTCCCCGGTCATCCGGTTGAAGGACTCGATCAATGTTCCGATTTCATCGGTCGCTTTGGCATCGATCTTCACCGACAGGTCGCCTTGCGCCACCGCCTCGGTCGCTTCGGCCAGGCGCTGAATCGGCACCGTAATACTGCGGGCGACATAAAATCCGAACCAGGTGGCGCTAAAGAGGATCATCACAGTCACGACCGCCACGAAGAGGTAGGCGCCGGCCTTAATTGGATTCTTCATAGCCTTGATCTGCTTATACTCTTCGTATTGCCGCCCGATGCCTTCCATTTTCGTGAGCAGCGATTCCGGCACATAGGCCTCGACGACTACGACGCCGGCCAGTTCACCCCGATTGTTCCCGGCCGCGACCGGCACCCCCGCCCGTACCAACCGGCCGGTCTGCGCCTCCTGCACCGACGTGAACTCCTGCTTCCCGTTGATGACCTGCAACACCAGCTGACTGACCGGAAGGTCCAACACGCCGGCGGGAATGTCCGCATCCAGCGCTTTGGTGAGCGTCTCCATTTTCGATGAAAACACTTCGATCCCCGCCACGCCGTATTCCATCCGCTTGCGGGCCATGGCCGCAATCAGCAGATCGCGCTGTTCGGACATCAGCATATCTTCGCGAAACAACTCCTGCCCGATCGCGCGCGCACTGTTGACGGCCAGCGCAATGTGTCCGGCATGTTGCATGCGGGCAACTTCATACGAATCCTTCATCACCCGATCGATCTGATCGCTGAACCAGACATCGACTGCTTTATTGACCAGCCCGCTCGCCACAATCGCCAGCAGAATCGTCGGGATCAGCGAGAATCCGATAAAGGCCGCGATCAGCTTCGTCCGAAACCCCGATCCGACCAGCCGGTGCCGCCGCTCGAAATAGGCTTTGATCAAGTTGCGCGAGAGCAACAGCGTCAGCACAACGAAGCCGATTAAGTCGAGATTCAACAGCAGCAGCACAAAAGCGTAGCTGGTCGTCGGCAAAAACGAATCGGCTTCGCCCCCGCCGGGC
This sequence comes from Nitrospira lenta, assembly GCF_900403705.1. Taxonomy (NCBI): domain Bacteria; kingdom Pseudomonadati; phylum Nitrospirota; class Nitrospiria; order Nitrospirales; family Nitrospiraceae; genus Nitrospira; species Nitrospira lenta. Next base: position 244,497 of record NZ_OUNR01000001.1, read on the forward strand.
ACCGCCATCTGCGAATAGTAGAACGTCAGCGCCAGACTGGGGATCAATAAGATGAGGACGAACCAGACCGGACGGAGCTGGGGCGCCTTGCGCTCGGGTTCGTTGGAACGAGGGGGCTTGCCGGAGGCGGCAGAACCGGAAGACTCGATGCCGGACACGCGACGTTCCGCCAAGCCCGGCCCCGCAGAGGACAATGAACGTGATGGCTGTTCCGAATCCGGCATGGGGACGACTACGCTCCTCGCCTCGTTGTACGAAGCACTGAGCCCACTATAACGGAATTGGCGAGCCGTCTCAAAAGCTCTGAACTGAGCGGATCCGTGGGAAACCGGTGAGTGCTGCCCCGTCGGAGCTATTTGCCGGACGAGAGGGAAACGTACTTCATGCGAAGCGCGTAGAGCATGTCCCGCAAGACCGCCTGCTCTTCCGAGGTGAGATTCCCTTTGGTTTTCTCTTCGAGCACGGAGAGCAAATCGACAATTTCTTTGGCTTGCGGAAGATTGACGGGAACGGCCTGTTGCTGAGGGTCAAGCTTTTCTCCCATCAGCATCAGCGAAGAAGAGCCTAGTGAAATGACGAAGGAAGAGAACGTGACGGGAAACGCCGATGCGTGAGACTCGATATCCGAGTCCGGCGCCACCGTCGGCTTGGAAGATTCGCGTGGACCTGAGGCATTCGCGGCGGTCTCCCCACTTCCACCCCGCCGATCCCGGATGACGAATCCTTCTTCTTCCGCCATAGCTCCCTCATCAACAACTCGGAATTTATGCGCGGTACCCTACCATAGGCTCCCGGAGCTCGCAAGCGACGGACGACCGTTGAAGCCGACATTCCTATCGGTATACAGTGCGGCTCTCAACCGAGGAACGTATGTCCGAGCGCTTTGCAAAATTGATCGATCTTATGGCCACACTCCGGGCTCCGAATGGATGCCCGTGGGACCGCAAACAAACACACGAATCGCTGAAGCCCTACCTCCTTGAAGAAGCCTATGAAGTCCTGGAGACCATCGACCACCGGGATACCGCCAAGCTCAAGGAAGAACTCGGCGATGTCCTGCTTCAAGTCATCTTCCACAGCCAGATTGCGTCCGAATCCGGCACCTTCACCATCGACGACGTCGTCGACCATTTAGCCGCAAAACTGGTGCGGCGGCACCCGCATGTCTTCGGTGCTCCGGACACGGCGACGAAACCGGCTACCGGTGAACAAGTCCTGAGTCAGTGGGAAGAGATCAAGCGGGCCGAACGGCAGGCCGCCGGTGGAACACAATCGGCATTGGATGGAGTGCCTAAAGCGCTCCCGGCGTTGCTCCGAGCCTATCAAGTCCAGGCTCGGGCGTCGCGCGTCGGGTTCGACTGGTCCCACGATGCCACCGGGCTGGCCGATGTCTTCAAGAAGATCGCGGAGGAAATCGGCGAACTACAAGCCGCCCTGGCAGCGGCGGCAGCCGCCCCTTCCGTTTCGCATCAGGACGACGTCGCGGGGGAACTCGGCGATCTGCTCTTTTCACTCGTCAACCTCGCCCGGTTTCTCAAGGTCAACCCTGAAGATGCCCTGCGGCTCTCGACCAATCGCTTTGTCGACCGATTTACCCTGGTGGAATCCCAGGCGGCCGAACAGCAACGCCTGCTGTCCGGCATGACGGCCAGTGAATTGGACGGGCTCTGGGAAAACGCCAAGCGCCGGCTACGCGAATCCGCCGTGCAATCAGACTCAGCGGCCACAGCAAAGGATATCCCTTCATGAGCGACGAGCAGAATCCCTATCAAGAAGGCAAACGCGCCGGCGCCCATCCCCTCGTGGTGGTGTTCGCCATCTTGTTGGGCCTCTGGTTGTTTGTCGCGCTGATCGTGCCCAGCTCACGCAACAAACAAGCGACCGGGACGGAGGGCCCCGCAGGACCCGTTGTGGAAGATCCGGAATCCGCGCCAGTCATTTTCAAAGTCCAGACCAGCATCACAGACATGAACGTCGTCGCGATTGTCGTACCGCCGGAAGCGACCGACAGCCAAGTGGCCGGCCTGTTAAAACAGCTGAAGAGCGAACGGCTGGCCGGCACGCTGAGCGACCATATCCCCGCCACGACACCGGGACACCAGCTCGGCGATCATGCCGTCGCCGACATTTATGTGTTTTCGGATAAGCAATATGCCGGAGTGGAAGCACTCAAGACCTTGGCACTTGGTGCCCATGCACCCGGCACACTCCTGCCGCGGGCGATTCCTTTTGAAGTGACGATGGAGGAAGTGCGCGGCCACTACCGGATCGACTTGAGCGATACCGGCGCGCCGGACAAAGGATCGCTGGGCTATACCGACGAATCCGGCGTCCATTCCAAACGGTATCGCTCTATTTTCTAGTGAAATCCTAAGTGATTTGACTGCTTCGGAACACTGTCTGTCCACAGGCCGCGCAGCCCTGTCAAGAGCCATTCAGGCCTTTGCTGTCCGCCACAAGATCTAGTAGGAGACGGCGCAGACACCCCAATGCCTAAATCTCAGGCAAAAAGCTCATCTGTTGGCAGAACCAGCACATCCAGGCTGATGAATATCGCTATCCACAGGGCTATCCCCAGAATCTGTGTGTGAACGCGACCGCTCGGAAGATCGGAGCCAATCGCCTCTAAAGAAGGGATGATCCGCTATAAGCCGACCCGTTTTCTGACCTCTTCCCGCAACGTCGCCTTTTCCTGCTCAAACACGAGTTCTAGCTTTTGAAACAAATGGACCAGCGGTCCCACGAATGGAGCCAGCATCACATCGCGCCGCTCCAGCAGCATCCCCTCCGCCTCGGCAATTTGCACTTTCCAATCCGCGATCGTCCGCGAAAGGACTTTGCCGATCACCAGTTGCTGTCCGGGAGATCCGGCGACCGGCCCCAACAATCGCTCGCGCAACACATCCAGCTCATCGGGAATCGAGACTTTGACACGAATCCCAACCGGCGTCGCCCAGGCCTGCCGTTGAACGGAGTAGTCATACGAAAATATCGGCTCGCGCGGTTCACGGAACGGCCCGCTCACATCGAAAATCGTCAGCTTGTTATCCATCTCGCAGTTTCCAGTTCAGGTTCGAGGGGGTGCCACCAATCCACCGTACTATAGAGGCTGCCTTCCAACGATGACAAGAGCCTCGAAATCACCCATCACATCCGACACTGTTATCAGCGTAGCCCTGCTCCCCTCCAATGACTATACCCGAATGGGCTAGCCCATTCGCCTATCTTGCGTGGTGTGGAGTGCGGACAATTAACCCTTCGGCGAAATCGCCGGCCTAGTGGAAAATGTCGCCAACAACCAGTAGTTCCTCGCCAAGATCGTCGATCCAGAAACCAGCCTCCACCTCCTTGGGGCGCGATACTACGACGGGAAACTTGGGGCGCTTCTTGTCCGTCGATCCAGGATTATTGCGGGGGCAGCAAGCCTCAACGCTGGGACGTGGGCAATTTCATAATGTTTATGCATATTCGGCGAATAATCCTTATCGGTTTGTGGATCCCTCCGGCAACACGCCGATCGATCTCGTATTCCTCGCCGTCGATGTCGCGAAGCTAGGATTTGCCGTCTATACTGGCGTGGGGATTAGTTCCGCCGTCGTTGATGTGGGCCTGAGTATTGCTGGCGTCGTGAGTCCTGTCGCGGGAACGGGAGAACTTCTCAAAGCAGGGCGCGGAGCGGAACATTCGATTGAAGCGATAACGGGCATTCAAAATGGTGCTGACGCAGTCAGAAGTTCAATTACCATCACAAAAGAAACTATTGAGAAGAAGACTCTCGGGGCAGACGGTGCTCGGAAAATCGAAACCATTGAGCGGGAGAATGGAGCTGCTATATCTCGAACTCAAACGGTGACTAAGGATGGGGAGATCATACATCAACATCAGAACCAAATTGGAAAGCATGGTGGAGAGCGGCAATTTCCTGATGAATGGACAGGAACGAAAACAGTTGGTGAAGGTAAGCAGAAGCCTCCATACGAAAACCATCCACCACAGTTTGGTCCAGATAAAGTTCCTGGTGGACGCTACTGAATGTTCTGGGAGGGGCCATGTTAGACCCAAAGTTAGCCAATTGGATTTGGGAAGTCATTAAAGTTGGCTTACTTGAAGACGACATCGAAAAAGCGAAAGCTATGATTGCTGCCTTGTACGACAGGGGCCTTGAGCTTCCCTCTCAGATCGAAACGATGTTGTTAGAGATCTGGTCTTCTGGTGATGAATCCGCGCTTTGGGATCTTGCCCTTCTTTCAGCGGAGAAAGCTTTCTTTGATGTACGCGAGAGCGTTCTCCTCATAGCACTATTGGTATGCAAGGGTAAGCTGGGCATAAAAACAGCCTTTGGCCTTTTAGGGTTTGTCGGATTCAATCTCAATGAACTTGACCCTTCAATTCGGCATGTGATCGATGTTGTTTGGCTATTGCGTCATGATTCAGAGGCGGGAGTCATGGAGGCTGAAGACGATACTCTTCTCGCAGAGGCACTTGAGAGAGTACTCAATGAGTACAGGACAAAAGACCGATAAGTCTACTTGACCGGCTTCATCTAGAGAGAGCCGCGTTATGTGTGTAGAGCAGTGTTTGGTTCGGTGCGTCGTGGAAGTCGAGCAAAACGGATGAGGCGACTAGTGAGAATTGCACTAAGCACAGGGAATCCCAGGGCTAAAATATATGAGTAGGCTTGAAAGGCAGGACCTAGGATGAGCTGGTACAGGGAAGCACCAATGCCTCTGATCAAAGACAAAGTCCGTCCCATACTCAACGTAAGCTGTGCTGCGATTATGCTCAGTCTGCTCGTAGGATTTGTCCCATCTCTCTGGGCCCAGTCGGCGGGTGATGGGAAAGATGATCCGTTCTATGGCCAGAAGGGGCAGTATGGCGCGACGGATGTCAGCCAGCTCTTGGCTGATTCAACCCAGGCGATCTTTCAACAGGTGCAAGAAAGTGTGGCGCCGTTCACGGGGAATTTGAGTCTGGTGCACACCGATCTGGTGTTGCCCGGAAACGGCGGGTTCGATCTGAAAGTGCAGCATGCCTACAACAGCCGCATTGGGGGGCGGCGGAACACGTCAGCTCCAGGCGTGGTGGCGTACAACGAGCGCAGCATAGCGGGCCTTGGATGGTCGTTCCACTTTGGGCGCGTCCGGAATCCGTTCGGAAGTGGTGAAATGATTGTGCTTATCTGATACGGGTTTCACTGCGCGCCGGAATTATGATCGGGATGGGTTTGCCAAGTGCTTCAGAACCTTCTCCGCGGCAACGGCTCCATCGCGGATACAGTCGGGGATCCCCACGCCGCGATACCCGGCGCCGGTCAGCACGAGTCCCCCGTAACGGCTCAACGCGGCATCCAGCTGCGTCAGACGATCGAGATGCCCCAGCGTGTATTGCGGCATCGCCTTCCACCAGCGATTCACTTCGACATAGGTTGGCTCAGTTGTGATGCCACACAGCGCGGCTAAATCTGCGCGGATCTTGGCGACCATCTGATCGTCGCTCAGCTGAAGGATCTCTTCCCGCCCCACCCCGCCGACGTAGCAACGACTCAATACCTGATCCGCCGGCGCCCGATGAGGCCATTTCAGCGATGTCCAGGTCGCCGCAATCAGATCCCTGGCCTCCGCGCGCGGGACGATAAAGCCAAATCCCTCAACAGCCCCTGCAACGGCGTGAGCTGGAAAGGCCATCGCGACGGTCGCCGTTGACGCATAGGGAATCATCTCCAACAACCCGCCGGCAATCGGCGTTAGTGGACGAAGCAACTCGGCGGACACATAGGCGGGCGTCGCCAAGACTAACGCCTCTGCCGAAAGCGCCGACCCATCATTGAGAATGAGATCGTACATCCAGCGACCCAACTGATGAGACCGCACGCGCAACGCCTCGACCTGGCAGCCCGTGCGCAACTCCACTCCTTGCTGTGCGAGGCGCGCCGTCAAGGCCGTCACCAGATCACCCAGCCCGTTGCGCAAACTGACGAACATAGTGAGCCTGGTTCCTCCGGCCGGAGCCGGCGGTTGCTTCTTCTTGGCAGCCATCATGCCGCGAATGATACTGCCGTATTCCTGCTCGAGTTCGACGAATCGCGGGAACGTGGCTTTCACACTCATCTGGTCCGCATCGCCGGCATAGATCCCGGCCATGAGCGGCTCCAGCACTCGCTCAAAGGCTTGCGATCCGAACCGTCGCCGGAAAAACGAGGCCAGCGATTCGTCTCCTTGTGAGGGGCCGCGCGGCACTACTACGTCCAATCCCATGCGCGCCAATCCGGTCCAACTCAGCAGGCCGCTCCTGAGAAATGGCCCCAGCTGCTTCGGGACAAAGGTAATGAGCCCTTCGGGTAACTCATGCAGCCGCCCACGCGAGAGGACAAACGCTCGCTTCGCGCTTTCGTTGGTATTGATGAGTTGATCGGTCAGACCCAGCTTTCGGCACAACTCCAGCCCGGCCTGTTTTTGCGAAAGGAATGAATCCGGCCCGGCTTCGGTCGTCAAGTCACCGATTCGATGCGTGACAATCTTCCCGCCCCAGGATGGCCCGGCCTCCAGCACAATACAGCGAACGGCATACCCGGCCGCTGCCGCCTGCTCTTGGAGAGAAAACGCCGTGGCCAGCCCAGAGATGCCACCGCCGACAATGACGACTGTGCGAGGAGTGGGCACGGATTACCGTACCCGCGACGATTGGTGGGCATCGATCACCGACACTAAGGTCTCAATCAGTGCCGGAGCGGCATTGAGCATAGGCATCCGTTCCAACTGCATTCCCATGTTCACCGCCGACTGCTTCAATTCAATATCGATATCGAACAACGTTTCCACATGATCGCAAATGAAACCGATCGGCGCCACGAGCACCTGTCGATGGCCTTCGCGATGCAGGGTCTCCAGTGCAGACTCGACTGTCGGGCCCAACCAGGGCTCACTGGATCGGCCCTGACTCTGGTAGGCAAACCGCGTCGGCTGATTCCCTAAGCAGGCCGTGATGGCATCGACCGTGCCTTTGACCTCATCGGGATACGGGTCTTTCATCGCAACAATGCGTTCCGGCAGGCTGTGCGCGGTGAATAAAACCGGAACGTGGTCACGGAGGTCGGCGGGAAACTTCAGCAATCCCTGTCTGACATTCTCAACGATCGCTGCGATCAGTTGCGGGTGCTGGCTCCAGCTTCCCACATAGCTGACCGCACAAGTGCTCTGAAGAGCGGACCGCGCGTCCTCCACCTTTTTACGGTACGCTCCGGTGCTCAGCGACGACTGCTGAGGCGCCATGCACAGCCCGATCACCTGGCCCGGCGCGTCGACGAGTAACTCGGCATAGGTGTCCTTGATGAAGGGATGCCAATGCCGCAACCCGACGTACACTCGATAGCGCGGACCACCCGACTCGTTCAATCGCCGTTCAAGCTTCTTCGCGACTTCTTGCGTAATGCCGACCGCGGGCGACTTCCCGCCCGTGGCACGATAGCGTTCACGAATTTCTTCGACGAGTTCAGGAGGAGTGGGACGCCCGCCGCGGACATCCAGGAGAAAGGGCTCGACGTTGTCGAGGGAATCCGGCCCCCCCATCGCCATGAGCAGAACAGCGACCGGACCTTGTGCATCCGCCATGAGATGACTCTGGATTAGCGTTGGCTGAGTTTGTGGATCATGTCGATTGTCGCCGCCACATGATCGACCGGAGTGGTCGGAAGAATGCCATGACCGAGATTGAAAATGTGGCCCGGCCGATTGCCGGCCCGCCGTAAAATATCTTCGACGCGCCGCTCAATTTCATGGAGCGGCGCAAACAGAACCAGTGGATCGAGATTCCCCTGCACCGCGCGATCGTGTCCGACCATGGACCAGGCTTCATCAAGATGGATGCGCCAATCGATGCCGATCACATCGCCGCCGGCCTCGCGCATCTGCCGAAGAATCGCGGTCGTGCCGGTGCCGAAGTGGATGAGGGGAACGCCCTCGTGCTTGAGCCCGTCGAAAATCAATTGGACATGAGGCTTCACATACTCGGCATAATCCCCCGCCGACAGACAGCCGACCCAGCTGTCGAACAGCTGCACCGCCTGCGCCCCGGCTTGGATCTGCCGTCGCAAATACCCGGTGATGACCCGGGCAAACTTATCCATGAGCTTGTGCCAGCTCGCGGGATCGCTGTACATCATCTGCTTGGTGTGGAGATAGTTCCGCGACCCGCCGCCTTCAATCGCATAACTCGCAAGCGTAAACGGCGCGCCGGCAAATCCGATGAGCGGCACGCGCCCGTTCAATGCGCGACGCGCCTGCCTGATGGCTTCAGCAACGTATTCAAGCTCACTGCCATCCACCACTTTCAATCGTTCTACCGCAGCACGGTCCCGGACCGGATTGTGAATCACCGGACCTTCACCCTCGGCAAACTCCAGGTTCAACCCCATCGGCTCCAACGGCAGGAGAATGTCCGCGAAAATGATGGCGGCATCGAGGGGGAACCGGTCGATCGGCTGCATGGTGACTTGCGCCGCCAGTTCAGGCGTCTTGCACAAATCGAGCATGGAATGCTTGGCCCGCAGTGCGCGATATTCAGACATATATCGACCAGCCTGGCGCATAAACCAGACCGGCGTACAATCAACCGGCTCACGCCGGCACGCTTTGAGGAAACGATCATTCATAAGCAGCGCATTTTAGAGACGCGGGGGTCAGAGTGTCAAATCAACAAACCGCGAAAGATCGCCAGAAAAAATAGCAGACGCCTTTCGTCGCGCACCTACCCTACACGGCAGAGAGAGGACCTGGTTGTTTCATTTTTCAACAGTCCATGTATAATGGATCATCTAGTATCAAGCTGGCCCCTGTACGCGTGAACAAGACATCCAGCATCGGCGGCCTGCCTTTTCAGATTTCCCCAAGTGCCCTGATCCTGTTGCGCATAACTGGGGATTCGCCGCATGCATCCTGTTCGCCATGCCGCCGTATCCCTGACCTGGAGGTAGTGAATGTCCGACGTGAGCACCTTACAACCGACTCGAGGCCAAGATCTGCGGCTGACCGTCCTTCGCTGGTTCGATTCTTGGGCGGGGCTGGAGCACATGAAATCGGATGGCGTGCCGAAGATGGACTGGGTCCGCTGTTTTCCCTTGATCGCCGTTCACTTGATGTGTCTCGGCGTGATCTGGGTCGGATGGAGCTGGACAGCCGTGGCGGTTGCCGTGGCCTTTTACTTTCTCCGCATGTTCGCCATCACCGGCTGGTATCACCGCTATTTTTCGCACCGGACGTTCAAGACCTCTCGTGCCGTGCAGTTTGCCTTTGCCCTGCTGGGAGGATCCTGCGCCCAACGCGGCCCGCTCTGGTGGGCCGGCCATCACCGGCATCACCATATCGCCTCGGATACGCCCGACGATGTTCACTCTCCGCGCCAGGGAGGGTTTCTCTGGTCGCATATGGGATGGTTTACGTCACAGACGCACTTCGCGCCACGCCTGAAAAATATTCAGGACTTCGCGAAATTTCCCGAACTTCGCTTTCTCGACCGGTTTGACATCCTCATGCCGACCGTCGCGGGATTCGGCATGTTTGGACTTGGGAAATTGCTCGAAACCTATGCGCCGGGACTCGGCACGAATGGCCCGCAGATGCTGATCTGGGGATTCTTCATTTCGACCGTCGCGCTCATCCACGGTACTTGCACGATTAATTCGCTGTCTCACGTCTATGGTTCACAGCGCTACGTGACGGGCGACGATAGCCGCAATAACTTCATCCTCGCGCTCATTACAATGGGCGAAGGGTGGCACAATAACCACCACTACTATCCCGCCTCAACCAGGCAGGGGTTCTATTGGTGGGAAGTCGACATGACCTACTACTGCCTGAAGATGATGGAGAAGGTCGGGCTGGTGTGGGACATTCGCGATGTGCCGAGTTACGTGCGGGAGGGGAAGAGCAAACAGGACACGCTCACCGCCTGACACGAACAGACTTCGCCGTCGCTAGACCCAGTCGGACTCTTCTTGGCGTGGCTTGACGACGGCCTGCCCCGCCAGCGCGGCTCGAATCCGCTGGCTCTGAGAGTCCAATGCCGCGACGGCATCCCCCGTTACAATCCACGCATCTTCCGGCTCCAGTTCAAAGCGGTAGTGATTCTTCCGCAACGAGAACCACTCGATATACGGATGCGGAACCAGGTTAGGATGGGGATCGAAGGACATGAGATTCACATCGCCGATCTGCGGACTCTCCATATCGCCGATCACCTGCCCGGCCACATCATCGTCTTCAAAGCGCCGGTTGCGGAACTGAATCAGCTGCCCGGCGATCTCCCCCTTAAAGTTTCCGCGCAAATAGACGTCGACCGTCCCGATCACGGCAAAGGTAATGCGGCCGACCACGGTCCCCTCGACTCGATTGTCCAAAAAGCCTTCCTGTACCCACCGGCCGTTCCCGAATTTCTGCGCCATGCTAAAAACCTTTCATCATGCAGCCGGTGAAATCTGAAGCGGGCGATCAGCCTCCGGCACACTCGCCCCCAACGAACCAATAATCACCGCGATCAAAATCAATCCGCTCCCGACCCACCCCAACCAGTCGAGCGACTCCCCGAGAAAATACCACGCCAGCCAGGCCGCATAGGCTGGCTCAAGCGAAAAAATAAGCGCCACCTGTTGCGCGGCGAGCAACTGCTGCGCCCACATCTGTACGGCAAAGGCCAGGGTCGCCAAGACTCCGGTGACCGCGAGGCCGATCAATAAGACCGTCGTCGGCTCGAACGCGCTCACCGTCGGATGTTCCCAGACCATGGCCACGAACAGGAGTCCGGACATAGCCACCAATTGCCAGAGAAACAGCGAGGTCGCATCCAGCTCACGCGTATACCGCTCCAGGCAGGCCATATGGGCCGCAAATGCCAGCGCACACCCGAGGGTGAGCAGGTCTCCGACGTTGACACTTGTTGTCGGCTTGACCAAGCACCACAAGCCAACCGTGGCGATCCCTGCCGCAACCCATGATCGCGAGCCGAAGCGCCGCAAGATGAGCGGAACGAACACGACGTAGAGCGTAGTGATAAAAGCGGAATTAGATGCCGTGGTGTAACCCAGCCCCACGGTTTGCAGGACATATCCAAGAAAGAGCCATCCGGTGGCGATCGCGCTGGCACGGAGCACGGCTCGGTCTACCGAGACCGGTCGAGCCATCAGGACCAAACAGAGTCCCACAAGAACTGCCCCGAGCAGAAATCTCAAGAACAGAAATGACAAGGGAGGAATCTGGTCGAGCGCCGCCTTCGTCGCAGGAAAGGTCGCTCCCCAAATGAGGGTTGTCAGGAGTAGCGCAAATCGCGGCATGGAGAATCAGGTGCTTTTCGTGAGGAAACGGAGCGAGAGCCGGAACAGATTCGTTACGGACGACACAGCGCACAGCGTCGCTGCACGTTGGTGCCGGCCTGCTCCATGGCTCGAAGGGCCCGCTCTTTATCAGGGTAATCGAACCAACCGCCTTCCCAAAAGTCGCTGGAGAAGACGTTCGCGGGAACTTCCGAGCACCGTTCTTTATGGAGTGTCACGCGATCGATGGAGCGGGCAATATGGACCCAATAAATCATGACGGCCAATCTACACTGGAAAGGGAGTGCCGAACGGAATCACCGAAGCCATTCTTCGATGATCCCGCCCGACAATCGAATTACGGAACGAGAATCCACTCGTCTTTTTCGATGACGACCTTGACGCCGGTCTCTAACTTCTTCACATCGTCTTTGTCGAAGAGACGCATATACCGTTCAATGCGATCCTCTTCATCGATGCGCTCTTCCTGCATCATCCCGTTGTTCCCTTTGTACTTTCTAATCAACACCGACATCGACAGCCTCCTGTGATTCACGCTGGCAGTTCATCTACTTGGTTGTGTACAATAAGGCAAAGTTCGTCGGCCGGTCAAGGGCACCGGCGGGGTATTTGCCGAGATTCCGCCGTATGCGCGATTCAGTGACGGAGCGGATCTGCCAAGAGTCAGAGAAAGGGAACTCGATCATGCCTGTGTATGAGTATCGGTGTGGGCAATGCTCAAAAGCCTTCGAGGCCACGCAGTCCGTGCATGCGCGCCCAGAAGATACCGAATGTCCGTTCTGCCAGGCACAGGACGCCACGCGGCTCCTGTCCTCCTTTGCCTCAACTGTCAAAGGTGACCACAAGCCGGGCTTCGCAGAAATGAAGGCCGGATCGATGCTCAACGAGCGGATGGACCGATTCGCCAAACTCCCCCCCCTGAACGCCAAGCGCAATGTCCCCCAGCCAAATGCCGCATCGCCCTCCGATCCTGGATCAGGCCCAGGAGCAGACTCCTAGCACATGACCACAGGGTGGCACTCATATCGGCTCAGTCACGTCACGACCACAAGGGAGCTGGCATGATCGTCAGATTGCTGTTTGCCTGCTGGGTAAGCGTCATGGGGTTCGTGGCCCTCTCCTCCCCCTCTCATGCAGACGTGGCAGGAAGCCTGGTGATCGCCGGCAACGGGCCGGAGAACAACACCATTGAAACACTGGCCAGGGCCTTTGAGAAAGCGAATCCTCGCGCCTACATTGACATCCTGTGGGAAGACAATTCCAAGCCGGTCGACATGGTAAAGTCCGGGCAGGCCCATATCGCGATCACAGGATCAGAAGATCCAGACCTAACCAGCAAACAAATCGGATGGGACGGGATCGGCATTCTCGTCCACCTCTCCAATTTCACGAAAGAAATTACCAAACAGCAGGTCGCTGAGCTCTTTTCCGGGAAATTCACCACTTGGGCAGACGTTGGCGGGCCAGACACACGAATCCTCCTGATCGACCGCCCACGCAACCAGAATATCCGCGACGCGTTCGAGTCGCAGTTGGGCATTGTCGGAAAGATCTCGGATACCGCCAAGGTCATCGGGCACGATGACAAAGCCGTGAAAACAGTGGTCGGCACACTCCCACCGCTCTCCGCCGTCACCTATATTTCACTCAGTACCGGCCTCTCAGTCGTCTCGACCGGAGTGGCCGTGCGCCTACTCGCGGTCGATAAGATCGAGCCGGAAGCGCCGACCGTCAAAGACGGCCGCTATCCGCTTCGCCGGCCGGTCTTGCTGCTCTCCAAGAAAGAGGCGAATCCTCTCGTCGATGCATTCGCACAATTCGCACTGTCGGCTCCCGGTCAAGCCATTATTGCTGAAACGTACGTGCCAATGCCGAGTCACTAATAGGCTGCGGAAAATCCGGTTGATGTCACCGATGCGCCAAGATCTTTCAAGATGCGGCCAAGTCCAGAACCACCGCAGGATGCTCAAAAAGGCTGTCCAGCAAGGCCGCAGCGAAGCACAGAAGCGAGGCGTACGCGCCGGTACGTTGAGTCTCTGCGCGATGCGAGAACGCCGCTGGCGGACTCTTTCAGCATTCTGCTAGATCTTCATCAAGGAGGTCCATATGCAGTCCCGTTCTTCATTCGCTCTTTTCATGCTCTTCGGTTCATTCCTCATGCTTCCCCTCTCGTCTACCCAAGCCGCGGCGGAAGAGAATAACGGAGCCTTTGTCGACGGCGCGGGGTTTACGCTCTACGGCACAGAGTCCATCAAGGGGTCGGGTTCCGAGAAAGTCGAGCAAGATCCGGTCTGCGATCGAAGCAAGCGCCCGAAAATCTTCAAAGTCCAGCCGGACGAAGCGAAGCCCGGCCAGAAAGTGACGATCACCGGCGAGAATTTCGGCAGTAAAGAATGCTTCCGCGGCGTGGCCTTCAGCGCAGCAGGCCCGGCCAAGATTGACTACACCTTCGTCAACGAAGCGACCATCGAAGCCACGGTGCCCGACGTGAAAGCGGGCATGTCGTTCATCGACATCGTCGCCGGCGGCGGCAACGCCCGATCCAAGGGATTCTTAGTCCAAGCCAAGTAGGCAACATTCGACTGTGACTCAATCTCAGGGAGAGAGAGGCAGCCCCTCTCTCCCTGATTGCCGTCACCTCTCCATCACACACCACATTCCCTCGTTAGCTTCCACGCGTTGTCGTTCGCGCAGGAGTGAGCTCCCACGTAGAACTCGAGCCACCCTCGCTCGACACACCTGCCACCTCATTGTAGTATCTGCGCCGTATCTACATAGGGAGAATCACGATGAAGACGACCGCGCAGAAATGGGGAAACAGCCTGGCGATCCGAGTGCCGAAGAGTGTGGCCATGCAGGTAGGGCTCAAAGCCCACGACGACCTTGAGATCGTCGTCCGGGAAGGGAATGTCGTCCTGAAGCCGCACCTTCGCCGCGTCTGCCGATTGGACGATTTAGTGAAACGCATTACATCAAAGAATGTGCACGACGAAATCAGCACCGGTGATCCGGCCGGACGAGAGGTCTGGTGGTGAAGGCACCCTGATGTATTCCAGACTGGGGAGATATCGTCTGGCTGCAATTCAATTCTCAAGCTGGCCAGGAACAAGCAGGACATCGACCAGCCCTTGTACTGTCGCCGGCCAGTTACAATCGCGCCAGCGGCTTGATGCTGTGCTGCCCTATGACCAGCCAGAAAAAAGGCTATCCAAAGGCTATCCATTTGAAGTCGTCATCTCAGACGAACCCAGCCATACGAGCGTCGTGCTGGCAGATCAGGTCAAAAGCCTGGATTGGAAAATCCGAAAGGCGGTCAAGAAGGGAGTCGCGCCGCTCGACGCAGTCGCAGAAACGCTCAGCAAACTACAAGCCCTCCTCTAATGCCGCCTGGCGCTCACGTCCCAATACACCGGCGGCATCACCACCTACAGCTATGATGGCAGGTTTAACTTGCTGACCACGACTGATCCGCTCAACCACACCACCACGATTGCCTACAACGCGTTTGGCCAAACGGCGAGCGTGACCGATCCGCTGGGGAACCGCTCGCAGCGCCTCTATGACGCGGCCTCGCGCCTCACGGCCCTCATCGATCCCCGCGGCAAGACCACCCAGTTCACCTATGATCCGGTGAACCAGGTCACCCAGATTGCTGACGCCATCAATGGTTTGACCGGCTTTATCTACGATCCCAACGGGAATCTCCTCACCGTCGCCGAGGCCAAGAGTCAGACCACGACCTACGTCTACGACAACATGGACCGGCTCCAAACCAGGACCGACGCGCTGAATCGGAGTGAACGCTATCAATACGACCTGGTCGGCAACCTCACACGCTTCACCGATCGCAAGAACCAGCAGACCAATTTTGTCTATGACCCGCTGAACCGCCGGACGAGCTCCAGCTATGCCGACGGCACCGGCACGAACTTCACGTATGACACGGTCGGAAGATTGGTGAAGGCCAGCGACTCCGCTTCCGGTGCCGGGACGATTGAGTTTGGCTACGATATCCTGAATCGGTTGATCCAGGAGACGACCGAGCAGGGAACGGTTACTTATCAGTACGACATACTCGGTCGCCGCACGCAGATGGCTGCCAACGGCCAGCAGCCAACGAGCTATCAATACGATGCTGCCTCTCGTCTCACCCGCGTGGCGCAAGGTTCATTATTCGCCGCGCTAGGCTATGACAACGCCAATCGGAGGGCTTCACTGAGCTACTCTAACGGGACGACCACGAGCTACGCGTACGATCTGGCTACACGTTTGACGAATATTACCCACAATGGCTCAAGCGGAGTGATCGACGCACTCACATATACCTACGATGCGGCGGGGAACCGGTTCAGCGCTGATAGAACCAACGGGACCGCCAGCCTCTTACCAAGTGCCGTGGCTTCAGCCACCTATGATGCCGCGAATGAGCAGACAGCCTTTGCCGGTGCAACGCTCACGTATGATGCGAATGGGAATCTGATGAACGATGGCGTGAATACCTATCAGTGGGACGCCAGGAATCGGTTGATCAGCATGAGCGGCGGAGCAACGGCGAACTTCGTCTATGATCCGCTCGGTCGTCGAGCGAGCAAGACGATCAACGGTGCAAGTACCCAGTTTGCCTATGACGGAAACGATATTGCTGCCGAGATCGGTGGTGGGACGGTCGGCGCGAACTATCTGCGCAGTCTGAACATCGATGAACCGTTTATCCGCCAGACCGGAACAGGCAACGAGCATTACCACACCGACGCCCTGGGGAGTTTACTGGCCTTGAGCGATGCTACCGGTGGATCTGTGGCGACCTATGGCTATGAGCCGTTTGGGAAAACCACGGTGACGGGTAGTTCGTCGAATGTGCTGCAATACACGGGGCGGGAGAATGATGGCACGGGGTTGTACTACTATCGCAATCGGTACGCTATGCCTAAAACTCACCGGTTTATGAATGAGGATCCTCTTCGTTATGCAGGAGGAGATCTGAATGTCTTCGCCTACGTTTGGAATTCTCCGATCCAACTCCGTGATCCTCTTGGGCTACTTGGCATTGGCGGCACCGCAGGTATTTCAGGTGGATCTGGAAATGGATTGGTGGGCATAGCGGGCACTGCTTCAGTCGGAGCTGGCTTGTTTGGTGGAGGAGATCAAGGGCTCAATGTCGGCTCGTTTTCTAGTGTAGGGGCATTTGCCGGAGGGCCACTGGGAAGTATTGGTTACCCAAGTCCAGATCCCAATGTTCCAAATTGGGTTGTGGGCGGCTTTGGAGGAATTGGAATAGGGCCGTATATCACCAATGCAACATCTGCTGCTGATCTTAAATATACTGCTGGAACTGCTTCCTATGACATAGGTGTTCCTGGAATTAACTTTTCATTGCAATATGGCGATGGGTACGATCCAAAAGGAAACTATATTTGGCAACTGTCTATTACAGCGGGCCCAGGGGCTGGAATCGGGCGGAGTTCAATGTCGACAGAAACACAAGTTCTTAGTCATATTCCTCTGCCTTTAGGCAAGCGTAAGTGAGGGAGCGTTAATGAGAACTGACGAAATAATTGTAGTCCTATTTGGACTATTGGTGATCCTGCCGCTATTTGGCTTCTACCTTCATTATATGAATCGCGTTTATGTCCACGATGTATCAGGTGATGCAATCCGTGTTCGCTTATTCGGGCTTGTCACGCTACGAAAAGTGTCACTGAAAGACATTGAGACAATAGAGGTGGTTCGCAGATTGGAATTACCCGATCCGACGGTCATGTTTCATGCTGAGCAATGGCCAGGGAAGCCTTTTGCAGAGGAAGGAATTCTTGTGCGGAAACGTACGGGTATTAGCCGAACCTTATTGATGTCCCCAGACAATCCCAGGAGTTTTGTGGAGCTGGTAAACAGAAGGCT
Organism: Nitrospira lenta; assembly: GCF_900403705.1. NCBI lineage: Bacteria > Pseudomonadati > Nitrospirota > Nitrospiria > Nitrospirales > Nitrospiraceae > Nitrospira > Nitrospira lenta. The sequence continues at coordinate 261,715 of NZ_OUNR01000001.1, forward strand.
TACCAGAGATACCAAGGGGGATAGGCTGAATAACTGATGTCTGCTGTAGCTGAAAAAGAACCAATGAGCGTTGATTTAGGTGGGGATGAGACTGCTTGCCTCACCAAGATCACCGACGCGCTGAATCAGATCACCCGGTTCACCTACGATTTGTCCCGTCCGTGTGTCCGGGAGGAGAAAAGGAGACAGGCTACTTTTCGGGCGGAGCTTGAGTGCGATGTGGCTTTGGAATGGACGTGCGAGTGAGCTGAATCAGTGACGAAAAGAGAGATAGGGTCGATTCTTGACTGTGCACTCAGCAAGACAAGCGAAGATGGTGCGATCTAAGTGAAGCACGAATGAGTCCAACTCGGTGACGAAAGACTGTCGATGAAGCAGATGGCGTTCTCAAAAGTGCTGATGGCTGTGGTCTGTGTGCTGATGCTCTGTGCGTTGGCCCCGACGCTGGCGGTGGCTGACCAGGCGCAGTATATCTATGACGACTTGGGTCGGCTCTCGCAGGTGATCGACGGGCAGGGGAATGTCGCGACGTATACGTATGATGCCGTCGGCAATCTGCTCTCGATTACACGCAACACCGGCAGGTTCGGTGCGCCGACGATCACGGCGCTCACACCGAATACCGGCAGCGCGGGGGCCTCGGTCAACGTCACCCTCACCGGCACCCATCTCACCGGCGCCACGGCTGTGACCGTGACGACTGGCTAGTCCTTCCCTACCTCCCAATCTCTCGACAGGACTTTTGACTCTATGCTAGGTTACGCGCTCCCTTGCGGCGGACTTGGCCGCGTGCAGGGTCTTCTGTGGGTCAGGCCAGCTGTCGTATGTTTAAGAAAATCCTAGTCGCAAATCGCGGCGAAATCGCCATGCGCATCATTCGCGGCTGCCGCGAGCTGAATATCGCCACGGCTGCCATCTATTCCGAGGCAGATTCGACCGGCATCTACGTCAAAAAGGCCGATGAAGCCTATCTTGTTGGCCCAGGCCCGGTGAAGGGCTTCCTCGACAAGCAACAGATCGTCGACCTCGCCCTGAGAATCGGGGCCGATGCGATCCATCCCGGATACGGCTTTCTTTCTGAAAACGCGGAGTTTGCCGAGCTGTGCCAGGAATCCGGTATTACCTTCATCGGCCCATCGCCCTCTGCCATCAATGCCATGGGCAGCAAGATCAAAGCCCGCGATCTCGCAAAAAAAATCGGGATCCCGGTCGTCCCCGGCACCGAAGGCGGCGTCACGGATATGAAAGAAGCCCTGGCTTTCGCCAAAGACGCCGGCTATCCGGTCATGATCAAAGCCAGCTCGGGCGGCGGCGGGCGCGGACTCCGCGTCGTCCGGACGGATGCCGAGCTCCGCGACAATATGGAAGTGGCCTCCCGCGAAGCCCTCGCCGCCTTCGGAGACGGCGCCGTATTCATTGAGAAGTATGTCGAGCGCCCACATCATATCGAGTTCCAAATCCTGGCGGACAAGCACGGCAATACCATCCACCTGGGCGAACGGGATTGCTCGATTCAACGCCGCCATCAGAAACTGATCGAAATCGCGCCGTCACTGATCTTGACCCCGCAACTGCGCGCCGAGATGGGCGCGGCCGCCATCCAAATCGCCCAGGCGGTCTCCTATGACAACGCCGGCACCGTCGAGTTCCTGCTCGATCAGGACGGCCGTTATTACTTCATGGAGATGAATCCACGGATTCAGGTCGAGCACACCGTCACTGAACAGATTACCGCGATCGATATCGTGCGCAACCAGATCTCCATCGCCGCCGGCAAGCCACTGGCGATCCGGCAGTCGGATGTCACCTTGCAAGGCCATTCCATTCAATGCCGGATCAACGCCGAAGACCCGCGCAATAACTTCCTGCCCTGCACCGGCACCATCACCGCGTATCTGTCGCCGGGCGGCATCGGCGTTCGCATCGACGGAGCGGTCTATAAGGACTACACCATCCCGCCCTACTATGACGCGTTACTCGCCAAATTGACCGTGCGCGGACGGACATGGGAAGAAACCGTCAGCCGTATGCGCCGGTCGCTGGAAGAATATGTGCTGCGAGGCGTCAAAACGACGATCCCCTTTATGAAGGCGATCATGCAGGAGGAAGACTTCAGAGCCGGACGATTCGATACGTCGTATCTCGACACGCACCCGGACCTCTATAACTACGACGACGAGGAACAACCCGGAGATCTGGTGTTAGCCATTTCCGCGGCGATCGCCGCCTATGAAGGCCTCTAGCCGGTTCGCCCCAAGATAGCCGACAACACTCGCACCACACCTATTAAGAGTACGCAACGACGATGGCGGCACGAAAAATAGTACAATCGAAGAAGGCAGCGACCAAGAAACCCGTTCGTGGACCGGTCGTGCGCACCTCGCGAACGAAAGTAACCAAGCCGGCCGAGGTTCAGCTCCACCCGTCCCCCGGGCACAAAGTTCTGATCACCGACGTCGCCCTGCGCGACGGGCATCAATCGCTCCTCGCCACGCGCATGCGCACCGAAGACATGCTGCCGATCGCACAGAAGCTGGACGCCGTCGGCTATTGGTCGCTCGAAGTGTGGGGCGGCGCGACGTTCGATACCTGCTTGCGCTTCCTGAAAGAAGATCCCTGGGAACGGCTGAGGGCGTTGCGGGCCGCCATGCCCAACACCCGGCTACAGATGTTGCTGCGCGGGCAGAACCTGGTCGGGTACCGGCATTATGCCGACGACGTCCTGGAACGATTCATCGAACGCTCCGCCACCAACGGCATCGATGTCTTCCGGATCTTCGACGCGCTCAACGACGTGCGCAACATGGACCGCGCCATTCGAGAGGTCAAAGCCTGCGGCAAGCATGTCGAAGCGGCCATCAGCTATACGGTGAGTCCGGTCCATACCGTCGACCGGTTCGTGAGCATGGCCAAACAGCTGGAAGATCTCGGCACCGATACGCTCTGTGTCAAAGATATGGCCGGCTTGCTGGAGCCGATGGAAGCCTATCACCTCATCAAGCGCCTCAAGAGCGCCGTGAAAGTTCCGATCCATCTGCATTCCCACTACACCTCCGGCATGTCGTCGATGTCTGCGTTGATGGCGATCCTCGGCGGGCTCGATATGCTCGACACCGCCATGTCTCCGCTGGCCGGCGGAACGTCGCATCCGGCCACCGAAACACTGGTCGCGTCGCTCAAGAATACGCCCTACGACACCGGGCTGGATCTGGCAACCTTCCTGCCGATCACCGAACATTTTAGGAGCGTGCGCCGCAAGTATCGCCAATTTGAAAGCGATTTCACCGGGGTCGATGCCGAAATCCTGACGTCACAAATTCCCGGCGGCATGTTGTCAAACCTGGCCGCACAGTTGACGGAACAGGACGCCCTGGATCGCATGAAAGAAGTGCTGGATGAAGTCCCGCGCGTCAGAAAAGACATGGGCTATCCGCCGTTGGTGACCCCCACAAGCCAAATCGTCGGCACCCAAGCAACCCTGAATGTGCTGACCGGCGAGCGCTACAAAGTCATCACGACGGAAACGAAGAACTACTTTCTCGGGCTCTATGGCCGCGCACCGGGCCAGGTCGATCATGACATCCTGGCGCGCGCCATCGGCGATGAAGAACCGATCAAAACGCGACCCGCCGATCGGTTGGAACCGGAACTGGAAGCCAGCAAGAAGGAGCTGCCGGCATCGGCTCAGTCTGTGGAAGATCAGCTCTCGTTCGTGCTCTTCCCCGCCATCGCGCGTGACTTCTTCGAGGCCCGCGAAAAGGGCGAGTTGACTCCGGATCCGCTGGAAGTCACGAGAGCCAAAGGTCCCGCCGTTGCAGGCGAGCTGCATTTGGCGCCGGTGGAATTCAACGTCACCGTCCACGGCGAAACCTACCATGTGAAGCTCTCCGGCTCGGGCCGCAAGGTCGATGGACGGAAGCCCTACTACATCCGCGTGAACGATAAGCTGGAAGAAGTGTCGCTGGAACCGATTCAGGAAGTGCTCGCCGGCGTGCCGGAGGCCCCTGACACCGGCACGGGATCGAAACCCAGGCGGCCGCGCCCCTCTAAACCCGGCGATGTGGCGCCGCCGATGCCCGGCCGTGTCGTAAAAATCCTCGTGGCCAAAGACGATCAGGTGAAAATCGGCGACCCGCTCTTAATCATCGAAGCCATGAAGATGGAAAGCCGGGTTCCGGCTCCGATCAACGGCACAGTGTCGGCGATCCTCGCGGCAGAAGGCGACAACGTCAAGACCGACGAGACCGTCATCCAGCTGGACTAAATCAACCAGCGTCACTCACGTCCGGGGTCGTCTGTGCAGGCCTTCCTTCGAATGATCGTCGGTGGAATTTTCTGCATGCTCGCTGCATCCTGCGCTACGCCCGATCCATTGCCGCCCTGGTTCGACGCCGTCGAACACTTTCCCGTCAACAGCGTCACCGTGAATGGCCAGCGCATCGCCTACCTCGACCGAGGCGCCGGTCCGGCGGTGGTCTTGATCCACGGATTCGGCGGATCGATGTGGCAGTGGGAGCATCAGCAGACGGCGCTCGCACAACACTTCCGTATCCTGACGCCGGATCTTCCCGGATCGGGCCTCTCCGACAAACCGGATATCGCCTACACCCCGGAAGAGATGCTGCAATTTCTGGTTGGATTCCTAGACGCCCTGCACATTCCTCAGGCCTCGCTGGTAGGCAATTCCATGGGAGCAGGACTCGCCATCGGCATGGCGCTGGATCACCCAGACCGGGTGTCAAAACTTGTACTGATCAGCGGACTCCCGCCACAGGTCATGGAGCATTTGACCAATCCCTCGATCAAGCGCGCCCTCACCACCAGCACGCCGTCCTGGCTCGTCTCGTTCGGGAACTGGCTGTTCGGCGGCCTCATGATCGACAAGATCCTCAAAGAGATCGTGTATGATCACACCCTGCTCACCCCCGCAGTGCTCGAACGGTCCAACAGAAATCGCCAACGACCGGGGCTGATCAAGCCGCTGATGACCGTAGGGGACAATCTGCCGGCATGGGAAACAGACTATGCTCCGCGCATCAAGACGATTCCCTATGCCACCCTGATTCTCTGGGGTGAGGAAGACCGCGTATTCCCCATACGGGCAGGCAGATTACTGCACGATCTCATTCCAACGTCGACGTTTGTCGGCATTCCCCAAGCCGGTCATATTCCTCAATGGGAGCAACCCGAACTCGTGAATGCGCAGCTTCTGCTGTTCCTCCAGCCTTGAGCGTTCGGCAGCGGCAGGATATACTCTCTAGGCAATCTCCTCCCACACCACTGCGGAGTGCATGATGACCAGACGCGGCCTTCAGATTCTCGTGATCGGCTTGTTCCTCGCCAACGGACTCACCGCGTGCGGGAGCTCCGGCCGGCTCCCAGACTCAGGATTCTCCTACAAAAACTTGCCCGTGGCCGACGGAACGGTCGTGGCAGGCGAGGGCCATTCGGTCCTCTTCAAAGGCAGCCCCTTGCAGCTGTCCGGCACCGGCGTGAAAGTCGGCGATCATCTGCGCGAGATCAAGCTGACGGATCGGGATCTCGCCTTGGTCAACATCGCCCACACCGCCGGATCGGGGAAAGTCCGGATCATCAGCATCGTTCCCTCGATCGACACGAAAGTCTGTGAACAACAAACCCATCAACTGAGCGAAAAGAATCGCGGCCTGGATAAAATGGTCGAGCTCATCACCGTCAGCATCGACACCCCCTTCGCTCAAAAACGTTTTGCGGAAGAGGCCAAGATTCGCAACGTCACGTTTCTCTCTGATTATCGTGGCGCCGATTTCGGAAAGGCCCATGGCCTCTTTCTGCGCGAGCCGCATATCCTGACCCGAGCCGTCATGGTCGTCGATGCACAGAATGTGATCCGCTATCTCCAAATCACCCCGGAGCTTGCCCAACTCCCCGACCTCGACGAAGCTTTCAAGTTTGCCCGCTCCCTGGTGACCGCCAGCTAAGATGGCTAACTACGATCTCCTGGTCATCGGCACCGGCCCCGCAGGACAGAAAGCCGCCGTCCAAGCGGCCAAGCTCGGCAAAAAGGTCGGCATCATCGAGCGCAACGCCGTCGTCGGCGGCGTGTGTATCAACACCGGCACCATCCCCAGCAAGTCGCTCCGCGAGGCCGCCCTCTATCTATCCGGGTTTCGCCAACGTAATCTCTACGGCGCGGAGTATCGCGTCAAAGACCGGATCACGATCGAAGACCTCAGCTTTCAAGCCACGCACGTCATTACGAACGGCATCCAGACCGTCCAGGATCAGATGCGGCGCAACGCCGTCGATGTGATCTACGGCACCGCCAGCTTCGTGGATCCGCACCGGCTGCTGGTGCAGCAGCCGTCCGGAACCGTTGAACATACCGCCCACGTCATCGTCATTGCCGTCGGCACCAAACCGGCCAGGCCGTCCTCGATTCCGTTCGACGGGGAATCCATCATCGACACCGATGAGCTCCTCACCTTGAAACGACTGCCGTCCTCCATCGTAATCGTCGGCGGAGGTGTGATCGGGACAGAATACGCGTCGATTCTCGCGATGCTCGGCGTCCCGGTAACACTAATCGACAAGCGTCCGAGGCTGCTCGAATTCGTGGATATCGAAATCATCGAGACCCTCCAGCGGCAAATGAAAGAGATCGGCGTCACCCTGTACCACGGGGAAGAAGTCGTTGGCATTCAGAAAGAGCCGGACGGACAGATCACCGTGACCCTGCAACAGGCCAAGCCAATTGTCACCAACACCCTGATGTACGCCATCGGGCGGACGGGCGCGAGCCAGGGATTGAATCTCGAACAAGTCGGACTCACCCCAGACAGCCGAGGCCGGCTGACCGTCAATGAACATTTCCAGACCGCAGTCCCTCATATTTATGCCGCCGGCGACATCATCGGCTTTCCCGCGCTGGCCTCCACCTCGATGCAACAAGGCCGGCACGCAGCCTGCCATGCGTTCGGCCATCAGGATCGCACCGATACCGCCTTGCTGCCTTACGGGATCTATTCGATTCCTGAGATCTCCATGGTCGGCCGCAGCGGAGAAGAGCTGACCCAAGCCGGCATCCCATTTGGAGCCGGCATCGCCCGCTATCGAGAAATTGCTCGCGGTCAGATTATCGGCGATGAGACCGGCATGCTAAAGCTCCTCTTCCATCGACAGACCAAGGAACTCCTCGGGGTGCATATCATCGGGGAAGGCGCCACTGAATTGATCCACGTAGGACAGGCCGTCATGGCCTATCATGGAACGATCGACTACTTTATCGACACCGTCTTCAACTACCCGACCCTGGCTGAATGTTATAAAGTCGCCGCATTGGACGGCATCAACCGGCTGCCACGCCCCTGGCCGGCGACTCCGAAGACTTCAGCTCCTTGAATCAGGAGATCCTATGTCCTTCTCACGTCATCTTCGATCTCTGGCATCCCCCATCTGGAACAGCCAGCTGACGCATCCCTTCGTCGTCGCCCTGGGCAACGGAACGCTGCCGGAACGGAAATTTCAATACTACATTCTGCAGGACGCCAGATTTCTCGGTGACCTCTCGCGCGTGTTTGCCGCAGGGGCGGTGAAGGCTCCTGATTCGGAGAGCGCGCTCCGCTTTGCCAAACTGGCCGAAGACACCATCGTCGTCGAGCGCAGCCTGCACGAAAGCTACGGCACCCAGTGGAAGATGAGTGCTAAGCAGATGACCTCTGTGCCCATGGCCCCGACCAACTATGCCTATACCCGCCACATGCTCAGCATCGCCCACACCGGATCGGCCACAGAGATTACCGTCGTCGCCCTCCCCTGCGCCTGGATCTACTGCGTCGTCGGCCAACATCTCTTGAAGAATGGCCCACCGAAAAAGAATCACCCCTATCGGAACTGGCTCATGCTCTATGCCTCGCCGGAGTTCGCCGAAGTCCAGCGCTGGATGAGAAAAAAGGTCGATCAGTGGGCCAAGACCGCAGGCGTTGAAGAAAAACGCCGGATGGAAGAAGCCTTCGTCATCAGCTCCCGCTACGAATGGATGTTCTGGGAAATGGCCTGGAACGAAGAACAGTGGCCGGTGTGAGGAGAAGAAGGGCAGGCAATTGTGCTCTGGACACCCAACCTAACCTGAGTATAATGGCCCACGCTCATGATCAGACAGTTCCTCATCATATCAGGACTCCTCTGCAGCACGCTGCTTTCCGGTCACGTCTTCGCGGCTGGTAACTATGAAGAAAGCCTGAAGGCCCTGGCCGATGGGGTGATCGCCGAATCGTTGAAAGCCAAGAAAGAACGTCTGGCCATTATCGACTTCACGGATGCCAAGGGCGTCGTCACGCCGATCGGACAGTTCTTGGCGGAAGAACTCGGCACGCAACTACTAGTCGCAGGCGAGTTGAAAGTCGTGGAACGCAAGCTCGTCAGCTCCACACTCAAGAAGCGACACCTCACTCAAATCGACGCGGCTTCCCCGAAGGCCCTGAAGGGAGCGGCAAAGGCCATCCGCACGGACATTTTTGTCATGGGGTCCTACCTCGACGCCCCAGAGGGAATCCTCGTCACCGTGAAGCTCATCAGCCCGTTGAATGCCCAGGCGATCGGAGCGGCTCGGGGCATGATCCCGAAAGTGGGACCGCTGGGCGAGCTGGTCAAGGAATTCAATAAGCCGCCGGCGGTCAAAGTAGAACCTCCGAAAGGGCCGACCATCCCGGAAGGATTGGGCTTCCACCGAAACGATTTCTACGAACTGGTCGTGCGAACACTGAGCCGGCAGGACAATCAAATACGCATGGATCTGACAATTGAAAACCGGTCGCCACGCGATGTAAAACTGCTCTGCCTGCTCCAAAATACCGTTTTGAAGGACGATCAGGGTGGGCAGTGGGCACAAAGTGTCGAGGGCAATCGCGAAGGGCTTTGTACCAGAGGGGTCGAACTCTCGCCGCGAGAGAAGGATCGAGCGGTGCTGATGTTTACGGCGCCGGCCGACTCCGCGGCCGTGTCGCAATTCATCTTCTCCTTTCATGAAAAATCACCGCGCCGAGACGCCACCTTTGCCATCGACAATCTGACGATTGAGACGTCGCCCTCGCTACCATCCCCAGCAACTCCCTAACCAATCGGAACCACCATGACTGCACGTACTTTAAAGCAAGTTCTCACGATTGCCGGATCCGACTCCGGCGGAGGCGCCGGAATTCAGGCGGACCTCAAATCCATGTCGGCGAACGGCGTCTTCGCGATGTCGGTGATTACCGCCGTCACCGCGCAAAACACGGAAGACGTGACCGATGTGTTCGAGCTGCCGACCTCCATCATTGGCTCGCAGCTCGACGCCGTGTTCGACGACTTCGAGGTCTCCGCCGTCAAAACCGGGATGCTTTCCTCCACGGCGATCGTCGAGCTCGTGGCAAAAATGCTCGCTGTACAAAAAGTGGCGAATCTGGTCGTTGACCCGGTGATGGTCTCCAAATCCGGACGCGCACTCCTGAAGCCGGATGCTATCGACGCCCTCAAGAAGCTGCTTTTCCCGCTCGCGCTCGTCGTCACCCCCAATATCCACGAGGCGCAACAGTTGTCCGGCATCGCCATCGGCAACCTGGCGGATGCTCGACGCGCGGCCAAGATTATTCACGGCTTCGGCTGTCAGTACGTGCTGATCAAAGGCGGCCATCTGCTCGCCGAACGTGGCACCGACCTGCTCTATGACGGCCGATTCTTCAATATCTACAAAGGCGAGTTCATCGACACGCCCCACACACACGGCACCGGCTGCACCTTCGCCTCGGCGCTCGCCGCCCAACTGGCGCGCGGCAAAGCGATGACCGATGCGGTGCAGGCCGCGAAGACCTACCTCACGGAAACCATCCGCCATAGTCTTGCCATTGGACACGGCACCGGCCCGACCAATCACTTCTACTTTCTCGAAACATAGGGATCAACAATGTCGCGACTTCCTGGACGCCCGCTCACGTTCCTTCTGACCGGATTTTCATGGCTGATGCTGGCGTCGCTCGTCGGACTGGCCATCCTGGTCGGCCTGGTTCGTGGGACGCCGCTCCCCCATTGGATTCGGCACGCTCATGTGCATGCCGCTCTCGTGGGTGGGGTGGCGCAAATGATTCTGGGCGCGTTGCTCACCTTCATCGCCCCGCTCCTCCTGACCGGCCGCACGCAGCGCGAGTCGCACCCGCTCCTGTTCGTCACAATTAACGGGAGTGCCGTGGGAATGGTAGCGGGATTCGGACTCCACAACTACACGGTGATCGGCATCAGCGGGTTCTTCGTCATTGCGTCATTTCTTTGGATTGCGCGCGATACTTGGCTCCAAGCCCGACAGAGCCTCAATGCCCCTCCGCTGAATCTCTGGTACTACGCGCTGGCGGTGTTGGCGCTCTTCGTCGGACTAGCCTGCGGGGAAACCCTGGCCTTCGGATGGGCACAACAATCGTTCGGCTATATTCGGCTCGCCCACATCCACCTCAACTTGCTCGGCTTTATCACGCTGGCAATCGTCGGCACGATGCATAATCTGCTGCCGACGGTTTTGAACGCGCCGCTTTCCAGTCCCCGGCTCGCTCGGATCGTCATATGGCTGTTCCCGCTGGGGTTAGCGGTGCTGATCACAGGATTCATGAATTCTTCGGTACTGATCGAGATGGCCGGAGGAGGCATGTTGGTCTTCAGTGCGCTACTCTATGCCGCCAATCTCTTCACCACGTGGCTCCGGTCGACCCATCAAGGGAGCGCCGCATCGGATCACCTCCTGGTCGCCACGTTTTTCCTGGTGCTGACACTGGTGCTCGGCGTGCTCGTAGCAGCCAACAACATCGCGGCCACGCCGATCATGCCCTTCGGTTCGCTGCACTTAGTGGCGTACACGCACATGGCACTGATCGGCTTTATTCTACAAACGATCATGGGCGCGCTCTCCCACCTCGTTCCGGTGACCCTGGCCGTGCGCCGTGTGCCGAGCCCGAAGAAACGAGGCCCCTATCTTGAGCACCTGACGAGCGTCATCAATCGGTGGAGAACCGTACAGGTGGCCAGCCTCTGCATGGGCACGATGGGCTTAGCCCTGCTCGCATCGCTTACCTGGAATGTGCCCCTGTCGTCACCCTACGTCCAAGGCGCCATGTGGGCTTCGTGCGGGCTGCTGCTGACCGGCCTGACCGTCTTCTCCGTCAAACTGGTCACGGTCCTCTGGACTGAACCGGATCAGACGGCAGGCGCTTGACCAGAATGGAACAGGATCTTTCGTTTTCAGACCCTCAGGGCCACCGTGTAGCCGCAGTCCTGGCCACGCCCGCCAGTGAGACAGATCGAATCGCCGTCCTGTGCCATGGCTTCCTCTCCGGAAAACGCAGCGCCACTAATAAAACGTTGACCCGCATCCTCAATGCTCAGGGTATCGCAACCTTTGCCTTTGACTTTTTCGGGCAGGGAGACAGCGACGGCCCCTTTGAAGCGCTCACCACGACGAGAGCCGTGGCGCAGGCAAATACCGCACTAGATCTTGTCCGACAAAAAGGATTCAGTCGGCTGGGGTTGATGGGATCCAGCTTTGGGGGGCTGGTCGCCATTTTAACCGCGTCGCAGCGTCGCGATCTGACGTGCCTAGCCTTAAAATGTCCCGTCGTCGATTTCGCTGAGGAACTACGGCTGACACTCGGAGATGCTGAGATGGCCGTGTGGCAATCGACCGACACCATCCCCAATCTCATGGGCGGAACGGAACGCATCCGTCTCCGCTACGCATTTTATGAGGACTGCCTTCGCCGAATTGCCTACGAACCTGCAAAGACGATCACGGCGCCGACCCTCATCGTCCAAGGAGATCAGGACGAATGCGTCCCCTTACACCAGAGTCAGCAGTTGGCCGCTGCACTAACCTGCCCCACCCGTATGGAGCTCCTGCCAGGCGCCGACCACCAATTCACTAAAAGTGCGGATTTTAACCGGATGACGACTCTTATTGCGGATTGGCTCACGGCACACTGATATGGCTCTAGACGATGAGCGGCACGAAACAGTTCTGCGGCTCTATCCGATTTTTAAGGAAGAGGTCTATCGGCGGCGCAACGAGATGATGCGCTGGACGGCAATTGGTGCAGGATCGCTTGTCGCCATACTAAATATCGTTCTCCTCGTACCCGCAGCGCATTCACTCTCAACAACACCTCGACTGCTCCTGGCCTGTGCGACGCTCTTGTTGGCACTCACCTATATGGGGATCATCTGGCAGCAGCACCACCGCCATCAACAGGCTAAACAGCAACTCATCAAGATTGAGCAGGCCATGGGTCTATTCGGAGGACTCCCCGGGCATGACGATCATGCGCTCTACCCTGATGACTGGCAGAATGCATGGACTCACGATAGCAGCCTGCTGCAATACCTTGCAGTTCTCACTCTCCTTACCAGTATCGTCCTCGTCGCCATCCTTCTCCCGAGCCTGTAATCCATTTCGGCTTCATCTTCACGAGCATGAAATAGCCATGTAGCTCGCTTCATACTGCCGTACCATTTCGTTCAGGAAGAACCAACCTTGCCTTCACGTCTTAGGTATTCATTGACAAGCTGCAAATATTTTTACGCTACATCAATAACTTACATTCACCTGTCCTCACAAAGCACCAATCCACCATTGGCATACCTATTGCTTATACTAATGACTCTTGTCGCATGACGCAGAACCAAAACTAAATTCAGGTTGATTATGACACCCACAAACAGATCAGTACCCACTCTCTCCACATGCATCTGTGTCCTGGCCATAGCATTCGCAGCTCCCGCCCTCGCTGGAGAGACGGCTACTCCAAAACAGCATAGTCTTATTCACCGTCCCGACGCTCCGGTATTGCCGATCGTCCCGCGGCCGGAATCCACAGCCATGCCCTCCCGGCCAGTTGCAGCCGCGGCGCCGGTGGTGACAATCCCTCCCACGCAAACACTCCACCACAAATTGACAAAAAAACCGGCCGCGGCGGTTATCAGCCCTCCTCTCCCGTCAGAACCAATGCCCTCATCAGGAATAAGCTCTAGACTGTCTTCAGCGGGAAATATTCACATCACGGCTCCCCAAACTGTGCCAGAGAGTCCATCAAAGAGCACGCCGACTCCGATCGGTGACCGTACGATTGCTCCCCTTGTTCCGATTGCCACGAGGCCACTGTCGATGTCTTCTTTGAGCAACACCGCAGCTCCAACCGCCGCTCGCAATACCGCCGCCGCCGCTCCATTGACGGCGGCCGCTCAATCAGGTCTCCCCATAACCAGTCTAGCGCCGTCCATGTCCCGGCTTGTCCAGATGAGCCCGGGGTTAGCGAACTTACTCCAGCCGTCCACGCCTGCGATTACTCCTACGCCAACGGCTCCGCCCCCAACCTCCCCGCCACCTGTATCCTCTACCGGAAGCGTCACCCTCTCCTGGTCTGCAAACGGCGAGAGCGACTTGGCCGGGTACAAGATCTATTTTGGAACCTCGTCGGGAAATTACACTTCGTCAGGATCGCCCGCAGTAATTGGGAAAGTCACCAGCTACACCGTAACCGGCCTTCAGCGAAACACCACCTACTTCTTTGCCCTCTCCGCCTACGATAGTGCCGGCAACGAAAGTGCGCTTTCTGGCGAAGCCAGTAAAAGCATTCTGTAACAGCTGCTTAAGATCAGTCTCAACTTCGCGTTGCTCTCTCCTCACCCACTTCCCAACATAGCCCACAAATACTCCTGCATGTGGCTCTCAACGTGGGCCTTACGGAATGACTATTTTGATGCCTCTGAAACAAAGATGCTCAAATAGACGATCCAACAAGGCCGCAGGGAGTCCAGCGACTGAGGCGTACCCTCTGCGGTACGTCGCAAGGAGATGGATGACTGAGAACGCCGTTGGGCGTCTATTTCAGCATCCTGTTAGGATTTTACGCAGCGGAAGCCTATGTAGCTATTACGCGTCTCAGGAGGAAGCCTGAATCGCCCGTAGGTGAGCAGATACTTGGGCAAATCCGACCAGGACCCGCCGCGCAGCACTTTGAATTGGCCGTTCTCAGGGCCTGATGGATTGGTTTCCTGGCTACGTTCGTAATAATTCGCACCGTACCAGTCAGACACCCATTCCCCCACATTCCCCGCCATCTGATACAACCCGAAGGGGCTCTTACCGGCTTCATACGACTGTACCGGCATAAGCACCTGACTGTAGCTGAACCGTGCCCCCAGCGCGAAATTCGCGACTTCTTTCGTCGGCAGCAGATTGCCCCAGGGATACAGCCGCCCATCGACGCCGCGTGCAGCCTTTTCCCATTCGGCTTCCGTCGGCAACCGTTTCCCTTTCCAGCGGCAATAGGCATCGGCATCATGCCAATCTACGCCGATCACGGGACGATCACTGTGTTGGGCCACACTCACGGTCTCCCACAGCCAAGGAGCCGCACGCCCGGTCGCCGAGAGAAACGCGCCATACTGTGCAGTGGTTACCTCAGACACATCCATCATGAAAGGATCGAGCATCACACGATGCAGAGGCCGCTCATCTTCCAATGCCTGCGTTCCGGCTGCCCCCATCTCGAACGGGCCTCCAGGAATCAACACCATCGGCGTTTCCACAGGAAGCGCTTGTTCCAAAGCCTGTGATCGTCTGAGCCGATCCAGTTGAGCCATGGCATGGGCCTCAACCAAAAGAAGCAGCAGGATGGTCAAAACGATCATCCAGCAAGGCCGCAGGGAGTGTGAACGCCGAGGCGTACGCGGTTGGTACGTTAAGGCGTTCTCACAACCGAGAACGAAGCTGGGGATCGTTTTCACCATCCTGTTCAATAGATGATGCCGCCAACGACCCAATGCCGATCATCCGGCACATCGATGAGCAACCGCGTGAGATTCATCTGCGCGAGTTGGGCGCCGATTTCATCTTCGGTAAATGCCGCGAGCAGCGAATTATAGAAATCGCGGCGCAGAATATCAGGGGCTCCCTTCGCGTACTGGTCCACAATGGCTTGGGCCGCCTCGGATGATTCGGGCCGCAACAGATCCATGACCAGCACCGGCGAGCCGGGCTTCACAAAGAGCCGCAGCTTGTGCCAGAACTGCAACGGATTGGGCAAGTGATGGAGCAGACTATTGGAGACAGCCGCATCAGCCTGGTTGGCTCCGGCAAGATCCTGGAATCGTTCACAGCGCACAGATACCCGGCTCGACAGATCAGCCTGGCGAACGGCCTGCTCAGCCAACTCGATCATCGGCCTCGACGCATCAATTCCTGTGACGCGACAATCCGGCAAGGCACGGGCCAGTCGAACGGGAATATCGCCCGGCCCGCAGCCAAAATCAAACACATGCCCTTGGGAAAACTCCGGGAAGTATTCTCGAAACAACTCGACGAAGCGCTGATTCTCTGCGGAGAAATCCGCCTCAGCATAGGCCGTGGCCTGCAAAGGATCATCCATGAATTCCGGCTCAAGAACCCGTGATATCATACGCTCACTCCTTGGATCAGTCGGCCTTTGTCTGAACGTTCACCTGATCGCCCGGTCGAACGACTCCATCCTTCAACACTTTGGCATACACCCGGCTCCACCCTGGCTGCTTCTTCTGCGACAGGCGCTGATAGTCGCCATCGTGGAACCATTGGGCATTGTGGCGACAGGGTGATGTATAGCTCATCACTTCCAATTCAACATCGGGCCCGACAGTGAGCCTGACGCCGGGCCTCACCAACTTCCAGTCCAGCCCCGTCAACGTCAAATTCTCTCCGGAGAAACCCGGCTCGATGGAATGGCCCGCCTGGCGCAATTGCTCAATCACCTCCAGCGAAAATAAGCAGACCGCACGATCAGGACCGCCGTGAAGTTTCACGTTACGCTGACGATCTCCTTCGACACCCAGCCGGCTTACACGCGCCTCCAGCACCGGCTGTTTCGGCACCCCGCCGTCCGAGACGCTGACCTGATGAATATGCGGATAGGGCGGACGTCCGCTGTTCATGCTCTACTCATGGCCTTCACACGATTCAGCTCGACGCAGCTCGATCGCCACCCAGCCTTCCTGCTCTCGCCGATTCACAGGATACAACCCCAAGCCGGCATAGCGTGCCATGACTTCTTCGACCTGTTCAACCAGCAGACCTGAAAAAAAGAGCCGAGACCCAGCCACGCCGTAGGCCGCCAACTCATCGGCTAATAGCAAGAGCGTCTGCCGATCGATATTCGCGACCACCACATCCGGCCACGTACCCATCGCCACATCGGACAGCGTTCCGCAGATGAGGGTCAACTCCTGACCGAAGGCATTCTGGCCCGCACACTCCTGAGCACAGTCCACCGCCACCGGATCGATTTCGACACCGACAGCCGACTGCGCACCCAGCCGCAACGCCGCCATCGCCAGAATACCGCTGCCGGACCCGACATCCAGCACCGTTTCACCGCCGCGAATCAGTTCCTCCAGCCACTCCAACAACATGCGGGTGGTCGCGTGATGGCCTGTCCCGAACGCCTGTTTGGGATCGAGGATAATGTCGAGATCACCGGCCAGCAATGACGCAGGCTCCCAACTGGGCCGAATCACCAGCCGGCGCCCGACCCGGAGCGGCTTGACCGACTGCGCCCACTGCCGATTCCAATCCTGGTGCGGCAGATCTCCGACGTGCACAGCCCCACTGCTCTGCCCGGAGGGATCGAGTTGATCCAGCGCCGCGCGGACCTGTCCCAACTGGTCTCCACTCCAATGGTCACGCGACCAATAGAGATGGGTCACCCCTTGATCCTCCCAGGCGCCCCGTACATGAGGATCACCCAGCAACCCAAGCAATTCTCCAGGATCAACCGTGCTGTGGATACTGACATCAACCCATTCCTGCATCATCGAGTCTCTCTCACAATTAATTGACGAGCACGCGCCCTTCCCAGTATGGTCGATCTCATCGTGACGTCCGACCACACCAACACCAGACGCGAACACACCCTCACCCGCCTCTTACAACGGGGCGAGCGCCTGCACCGGCGCGGGACACAAGCCAGCACACGATTCTCCCGGTGGCGAGGCGTCCTCTTTCTGGTCGGACTGCTCATCACCGTGACGCTCTACCGGCTGGAACAGTACGACGCCGGCAACTGGTCGCTCCTGTTGTTCGTCATCGGATTTCTCACAATCGCCGCGTATCATAACAGGCTCGAACACCGGATTCACCGGCTGGCGTTATGGTCCGGCATCAAGCGCCAGCATCTCGGCCGTCTGCGTCTCGACTGGAACGCCATCCCGCCCAATCGACCGGTTCAGTCCGCCATACACCTCTATGCCCATGACCTCGACCTGCTCGGCCCTCGCTCCCTACTGCATCTCCTCGACACGACCACGTCCACACAGGGCCACGACCGGCTCGCTTCCTGGCTCCTCACTCAACCGCCGGATGAACAGACCTGGCAGAGCAGACACCGGCTGGTCAAAGAACTGACTCGGCTGACAGGGTTTCGGGATCGGCTGAACGTCCAAGCCCGGCTGACGGGCGAGGCGGAAATCAACGGGCAACGCATTGAGGCGATCCTGCGGCATCATCTGCATCTGCCCTCCCTCCGCATCGTCCTCCCGATCCAAGCCATACTCGCCGCCACCACGCTGATTCTCGGCCTTGGCACGCTGCTCAACCTCATGCCGTCCTATTGGATGATCTCGTTCGGCCTCTATGCGGTGATCTTTTTTCAGACCGATCAGGGAGAGGAATTGCTGGAGCATGCCGTCGGCCTGCATCATGAAGTCGAAAAACTGGGAACGCTCTTACAGTTCCTGGAGCAGCGCGCCCAGAAACCGGGATCGGCACTGGCCGCAACCTGCCGCGTGCTCCTAGAAACGGATAAGGCCCCGTCGGCGTTGATTCGACGCCTGGCGTGGGTGCTCCATGGCGTCAGCGTCAAAGCGCATCCGCTGGTTCACTTGGTGCTCAATGCGCTGTGCCCCTGGGATCTGTTCTTTACCTTCCGCCTGCAACAATTCCAACGGCGGATCCAGCACCTCCTCCCACTCTGGCTGGATTGCCTCGCCGAAGTGGAAGCCGCATCAGCACTGGCCACCTTCGCCTACCTGCACCCGTCATATACCTGGCCGACACCCCACCGGACCGAGGCGCTGACCGCCACAGGACTCGGCCATCCGCTCATCCCCGCGGGCAAGCGAGTCACCAACGACATCGCATTTGCACGCCGCGGCATTCTGTATCTAATCACCGGTTCAAACATGTCCGGCAAGAGCACCTTCCTCAGAACGATCGGCATCAATCTCTGCCTCGCGCAGGCCGGTGCGCCGGTCTGCGCCAAGACCTTTGCCTGGACCTGGAGCCGCCTCGCCTGCTGCATTCGCGTCAACGACTCCCTGGATGCAGGCCTGTCGTTCTTCTATGCGGAAGTGAAACGCTTGAAGTCGATTCTTCAGGCGACGGAGGATCGAGAGGCCCCGCCGGTGCTGTTCTTGATCGACGAAATTTTCAAAGGCACCAACAACCGTGAGCGGCTCATTGGCAGTCGGGCCTATGTACGGGCACTAGCCATGGGCAACGGCTACGGCTTGGTCACCACCCACGATCTCGAGCTTGCCGATCTTGACCAATCGATTCCCGCGCTCACCAACAGCCACTTTCAAGAAACAGTCGCGGCCGGCACACTGCAATTCGATTACACCCTGCGGCCAGGCCCCTGCCCAACGACCAATGCGTTGCGGATTATGGAATTGGAAGGACTGCCGATAAACCTCCCGCCGCCTTCATAACCGCCGGAACGAGACAGCCGGAAGCCGGCCTCTGCAACCGAGAAATACCCGGATTCCTTCACTCTGAGCGACGTTTCCTTTGACCTCCGCGTGCACTTGCTCCATAGTTAGACACATCACTTTCATTCACCCAAGCGCGAGTACATGTCCATTCCATCGTCGCATCCGCTTCGCGGTCTGTTGATCGCGCAATTCTTCGGCGCCTTTAACGACAACGCCTGGAAACTCATAGTCGCGCTCCTCGGCATTCGTCAGGTCGCGGCGACCCTGGCGCCGGGCGCGGATCTGGAAGCAGCCTCTCAATCGCAGACCACGCTCACATTTGTCATCTTCACACTCCCGTTGGTGCTGATCTCGCTGGTGGCCGGTGTGGTGGCGGATCGCATCAGCAAACGCACCGTCATCGTGTCCATGAAAGCCGTTGAAGTCGGCCTCATGGCGGCCGGCACCGTCGCCCTCTTTATCGATCAGGCCGGGGGCTGGCTGCCCCTCATCGTACTCGGCTGTATGGGCGCCCACAGCGCACTCTTCAGCCCGGCGAAATATGGAATCTTGCCTGAAATTCTGCCGCACGACCGGCTCACCCAGGGCAATGGCATTCTTGAATTGAGCACCTTCCTCGCAATTCTTGGCGGCACCGCCGTCGGGGGAATGCTGCTGGAGGGCGCAGGCTCATCCACCTGGCTGGCTCCGCTGGCGCTCACGCTGTTCTCGCTCATCGGCTTCGGCGCATCGCTGACCGTCCCTTCCGTCCCGGTCGCCCGGACAGAGGGAGGCATCGGCTCCACGCTCGGAGGAGCCATTCACGCCGTCCGCGCCAGCCAAACCTTGCTGCTCACGATCCTCGGCGCCGCCTTCTTCTGGACGATCGCCAGCCTGGTCGGCCAAGATATGTTGGTCTACGCCAAAACGGTCCTGACCCTGCCGGACTCGCTCTCCGGCCTCCCGCTCGCCGTGCTCTCGATCGGCATCGGCGCCGGCGCCATGCTCGCGGGAAAACTTTCCGGCGAGCGCATCGAGTACGGCTTGATTCCCATGGGCGCCATCGGGATCTGGGTGTTTCTCTTACTGCTGGGACTGCTCGGTCCAGCACTCTACGGCACACTCATCTTGATGGCAGGACTTGGCCTGTCCTGTGGACTCTTTGTCGTGCCCATAAATTCCTTGATCCAGTGGCATGCGCCCACCGATCGGCGCGGAAGCATCATTGCCCTCTCAAATACCTGCACGTATAGTGGCGTCCTCATGGGATCGCTCAGCGGCGGCATCTTGGCATCTCTCGGCCTTTCCAGCACCGGCATTCTACTCGCGGCGGCTGCGGCCACCTTCGCCGGCACCCTGTGGGCCCTCTGGCTGGTCCCCGGCGCCTTCGTCCGCCTCGTCCTCATGCTCCTGACTAAAACGCTCTATCGAGTGCGCATTGTCGAACCGGCACACGTACCGCAAACAGGCGGCGCGCTTCTGGTCCCGAACCACATGTCGCTGGTCGACGGGTTTCTCCTGATCGCCAGCCTCGACCGCCCGGTCCGCTTTGTAGTCGATGCCGCCTACGCGACCCATCCGTTGTTCAAATGGTTGATGGACATTATGCAGGTCATCCCGATTTCTTCTTCCGGGGGACCGAGGGTCATCCTGCGCGCGCTCCGTAGCGCCGGTCAGGCACTCGACGACGGCGAGCTCGTCTGCATCTTCCCGGAAGGGCAAATCACCAGAACCGGCACGCTCTTGCCGTTCCGCCGTGGATTCGAACGCATCGTGAAAGGACGCACCGTCCCCATCATCCCGGTTCATCTGGATCGCGTCTGGGGCAGCCTCTTCAGCTTCGTCAAAGGCCGCTTCATCTGGAAGCTTCCGGAACAGATTCCCTATCCGGTGACAGTCTCCTTCGGCGCGCCGCAACCGGCCGGGACTCCGGCGCATGAACTCCGCCGGCTCGTGCGCGAGCTGGGTGAAGCCGCCTGGAGATTGCGTAAAGCCGACCAGCAACCGATCCATCGCCCGGTCATCACCGCCTGGCGCCGCCATCCGCTCACCTTTGCTATGGCCGACGCCTCTCGCCCGCGCATCACCGGACTCAAAGCCTTGATCGGCACCGTCACGCTGGCGCGCGCCATGCGAACGCACTGGCGGGGCCAGCGTCATGTGGGGCTGCTCCTGCCTCCGAGCGTGCCCGGTGCGCTGCTCAACGTCGCCGCCGCCCTCGCTGGAAAAACCAGTGTGAATCTGAATTACACCGTCGGCCGTGTCGGGCTGGAATCGGCAGTGACTCAGGCCGACCTCAAGACCGTGCTCACCAGCCGTCTGTTTATCGACAAGGCCAAATTGGAAATCCCCGGCAGCGTCACGGTCTTGTATCTGGAAGATATCGCCAGGACGATATCCGGCGGCGAGAAATTCACCGCCTTGCTGCTGGGACTCTTCGCGCCGATCGGCCTTCTGGAGCGGGCCTGCGGCCGGGAGCAGCCGATCAGCCTGGACGATCTGGCCACGATCATCTTCAGCAGCGGCAGCACGGGTGAACCCAAAGGCGTCATGCTCTCGCACTTCGCAATCAATGCGAACGTCGACGGCGCCGGACAGGTCATCCACATCAGCCAAGCCGATCGCGCCTTGGGCATCCTTCCCTTCTTCCATTCGTTCGGCTATATGCTGCTCTGGTTCTATGCGCGCAATAATACCGGCATCGTCTTTCACCCGTCTCCGTTGGATGTCGGCGCCATCGGTGAACTTTGCAGCCAGTACCGCATTTCCCTCCTGGTCGTCACGCCGACCTTCTTACAGCTCTATCTGCGCCGCTGCACGCCTGAACAATTCAGTAACCTGCGTGTCGTGCTGACGGGCGCGGAAAAACTCCCGCTCCGCCTCGTGCAGGCATTCCAGGACAAGTTCGGCATCACCCCGGTCGAAGGCTACGGCGTGACGGAGTGCGCGCCCGTCATCTCGGCCAACTGTCCGGACTTCCGCGCCTCCGGCTTCTACCAGGTGGCGTCGCGCCGAGGGACTGTCGGCCAGCCGTTTCCCGGCGTGTCGGTGCGCATCGTCGATCCGGAGACCTGGGCCATTCTGCCGCCGGGCCAATCCGGCATGCTGCTGGTCAAAGGTCCCAATGTGATGAGCGGCTATCTCGGCAGGGAAGACCTCACGGCCAAGGCGATGAAAGACGGCTGGTACATTACCGGCGACATTGCGACGCTGGACGACGATGGATTTCTCACGATTACCGACCGGCTCTCCCGCTTTTCAAAAATCGGCGGCGAGATGGTGCCTCACGGAAAAGTCGAAGAAGCCTTGCAACAGGCCGCCGGCGCAGATCTGCAAGTCTTCGCCGTGACCGGCCTCCCGGACGAGAAAAAGGGCGAACGGCTGGCCGTGCTCTACACCATCGACGACGCGATGCTCCCGACCGTGCTCGACAAGCTCGCCACCAGCGGATTACCCAATCTCTTTATCCCGGCCAAAAACCAATTCGTGAAAGTCGACGCGCTGCCGATCCTCGGCACCGGCAAGTTGGATTTGCGTGGAGTCAAACGGATCGCGATGGAACGACTGGCCCAGGACAGCGCGCCCTGATGACGTCTCGCCGCACGGAACCCCCTGCGTTTCCCACGCCCGACGAATATCCACGGCAAGCCTCATCCGGCCGCTTGCACGAGAACGACATGGCCGTGATCAGAAGAACGGAGCCATGAACACGAAATCGCTCATCGATTGCCATGTGCATCTTGCCGCGTTGCCCGACGGCAACAACCGCTGCTATATTTCGCCGAAGATGCTGAAGAGCCCGCTCTTTCGTTTTCTGTTTTGGAAGCACGGCCTCTCCGTCAACCGGCCGCGTGAAGCCAATGAAAAGTATCTGGACGATCTGCTCATCGAACTGCGCGCCTCGAAGCACGTACAGAAAGGTGTCTTGCTCGGTATGGACGGCCATTATGACTCCAACGGCATCCTGAGCCTGGAGCATACCGATCTGCTCGTGAACAATGACTATGTGCTCAAGACCGCCCAGGCCCATCCGGACGAATTGCTGGCCGGCATCTCCATCAACCCGCAGCGGCGGGACGCGGTCGAAGAAGTGCATCGGTGTGCGGATGCCGGAGCGACGCTGGTCAAAGTGCTGCCGAACGCGCAACAGTTCGACCCGGCCGATCCAAAGTACAAGCGGTTTTACCGGGCGCTCGCCGAGCGAAAGCTCCCGTTCCTCAGCCATGTCGGCTACGAGTTCAGCTTGATCGGCAAAGACCAATCGGTCGGCGAACCCGACCGGCTTCGAGTCGCGCTCGACGAAGGGGCCACGGTCATCGCAGCTCACGCTTGCAGCTACGGACTGATTCTCTTCGAGAAGTTTCTGCCGACCCTGCGCGATCTGGTGCAGCGCTATCCGAATTTCTATGCGGATATCTCCGCCCTCACCCTGCCGAACCGCTTCCGTATGCTCCTGCACCTGCGCAACTACCCCGAGGTACACGAGCGCCTGCTCTTCGGAACCGACTATCCCCTTTCCGTGTTTCATATCGCCGCCTGGGGGCGCGTGGCCTTCGGCACGTTACGCAAGATGATGCAGACCACAAACCGCTTCGACCGGCAGGTCGAAGTGTGCAACGGATTGAAGCTGGGTTTCCGGTCGCTGGGCGACATTCTTCCTCATTCCACGATGCACTCGAACCGATAGATAGGCGCACCGATGGACCGCAATCAGATACTTGCCTC
This sequence comes from Nitrospira lenta, assembly GCF_900403705.1. Lineage (NCBI taxonomy): Bacteria > Pseudomonadati > Nitrospirota > Nitrospiria > Nitrospirales > Nitrospiraceae > Nitrospira > Nitrospira lenta. The sequence goes on from NZ_OUNR01000001.1 coordinate 285,154, forward strand.
GCTTCGCGAAAGGATTCTCGCGTTCGCGACATCACGAGTATCGAGGGACCAGGCCGAAGATCTGACCCAGGAAACGCTCGTAGTGCTGCATGAGAAGTACCCCGCAGTCACCGACGTGACCGAACTGGTCCCCTTGGCATTTCAGGTCTTGCGGTTCAAGATGCTCGACGCTCACCGCAAGGCCTTCCGGCGAGGCGAGTACAATCAGGAGTCGGTCGAGGAATTGCCGCTGGCCGACCCCGGTGCTGATCCGGCCGCTCAGCTTGACCAACAGCAACGCGTGAACCGGTTACTCGCCGCGGTCATGCAACTCGGCGAGCGCTGCCGGGAACTCTTCAAGTGGAAACTGGAGGGGAAAACCTTTCCCGAGATTCAAAAGATCATGGGACAATCGTCAATCAATACGATCTATACCTGGGATCTTCGATGCAGGAAGCAGCTGTTAGCGGCGATGGACGGCAGCTGGGACTAACCGATGGCAGAACACGAGTTCGAAAAACTTCTCGGCGGTTTTGCGGCGGATACGCTGACGCCGGAGGAACGCCGGCAGCTCTTTACCGCCGCCATGCAGGATCAGCAACTCTTCAATACTCTGGCCGACGAGCAGGCCTTGAAAGAACTATTGACTGACCCGGCCGTGCGACGCCGATTGCTCCAAGCCTTGCACAATGCCACTCCGGTTCCTGCCGACAAACCAGGCTCATGGCTGGACTGGTTCCGGCGCCCCGCCAATCTCGCCCTGGCCGGCGGACTGGCCACCGTCGTTTTTGCCGTCGTCCTCGGCACCAAGGTCTATCAGGACAGCCTGAAGCAGAACGCACACTCCGGCGCGATGGAAGACACGACGCCACCGCAATCTACAGCGCCGATGCCCACACCCAAAGAGACCGACGCAGCCGGACCGACAATCGCCAAGAAAGAGATGCGCACTGATAAGCTGGCGCTCAATAAAAAGGCCGCCTCGTCACAAATACAGGAATACCGGCCGGCTGATTCTGCTCAAGAGCTTACTCCCCCAAGAAGCCCCCGAGAGAAAGGCGGGAAGCAGCCGACAGCTCCGAGCACCGCACCGAGTGCACTATCTGAAGGAGCCGCCGCGTCAGCCGACCGACAGCTTGCTACTGGATTACCAGCGCCGACGCCGGAGCCCATGATCGTGCCGTCACCAGCGCAATCCGCAGCACCCGTTGCGGATGAACAGCCCATCAGCGCACGCGCCTTGTTCTATGGAGAGGGAGTCCGCGCCGATGCCGGTAAGATGCTCCGGGACAACGAACGCGCCATGAAGCCCCTTGCCGAATCTGCTCCGCAAGCCGCCCCACTCCAGCGAAAAATGGAAGGGCTCTCACAATTCAGCAAGGCAGCTGGTCCTGCGACAGCATCCACACCACTTGGGCTACGCTACAGCTTTGTCGTACAGAACTCTGATGGGCAGGAGCAGGAAGTCGACGCAGCCGCCGCGTCCAGGAATCCAACGCCCGTGCAGTTGACCATTGAGTCCAATCAAGATGGCTACATTCAGGTATGGCGAAATGTGGGAGCGGCCAACACCCAACTGCTGCTGCCGCTGAAAGCAAGCGGCCACATCTCCATGAAGATCCCAGCCGGACAACGCCAGCGCCTGCCATTGCCGGCTGGCAGTGGGACCGTGATCGTCCGCCTTTCTCGGGTCCCGTTCGGCCCCATCTCACGACAAGAGGCCGCGCTCCTCAACCGACGTTCGCCGAATCTCATTCAGGAGTCGGTGGCCACACCGCATCCCACTGGTTCACAGGAACGGGCCACCTATGTCATCAGCCAGGATCCCTCCCCTACCGCGCAGATCGCTGTCGACATTCTGCTGGCCCAGCAGCAATAATCCTCCCCGTTCACCACTGAGGCGAAGGGGCGCAGACTTTTCATATGCCGACAGAATCACCCAACGACCAGGGCCCGGCATTCTTGTCTTACGGATTCCGCCCGTTCTTCCTCAGCGCGGCGCTCTTTGCCGGTCTAGCCATTCCCGTCTGGGCGTTGATTCTGACAGGCTGGACGGATTCACCCTTCCGCTATGCTCCGCGCGATTGGCACGTGCACGAGATGCTCTTCGGCTTTCTGCCAGCGGTGATTACCGGGTTCCTCCTCACCGCAATGCCGAACTGGACCGACCGGCCGCCGCTCAAAGGCACGCCGCTGCTGGCCTTGTTGATGCTCTGGCTCGCCGGACGCCTGACGATCGCCATGCCGTGGCCAACGCCACTCGTAGGGGCGCTCATTGATGCGGGATATCTGGCTGCGCTGGCCGCCATTGTCTGGCGAGAGATCGCGGCAGGAAAGGCGTGGGATCGCGCCCCGATCGGCATCGTCATCAGTCTCTATGCCGCCGCCAATATTTTGTTTCACGCGCTGGCGCTGAGTGGATCAGAAACGGATCTACCCGAGCGGATGGCCGTCGCGCTGATGATGCTGTTGCTGACGCTCATCGGCGGACGCGTGACACCCAGCTTCACCGGTGACTACCTGGCCGAGCAGGGCCGTCCCGAAGAGCTTCCAGACTTTTCCAGCATTGATGGAGCGGCGATTCTCCTCACAGTCATGGCCGCGCTGAGCTGGACCATTCACCCTCAGGCCAGTGTGGCCGGATGGCTCTTGATCGCCGCCGGGCTAGCCAATATCGTCCGCCTCGCGCGCTGGCGCGGGTGGCTCACCTGGCGCGAGCCGATCGTGTTGATCCTGCATGTGGGGTATGGATGGCTCACACTGGCGCTGCTCATCATCGGTGGAGCGACGCTGGGATTCGGCCTCAAGCCGGCCGATGCAGTGCACGCCCTCACGACGGGCGCAGTCGGCGCCATGACCATGGCAGTGATGACCCGCGCCAGCTTAGGCCACACGGGACGGCCGAAACAGGCAGACCGCCTGACGCTCATGATCTACATGCTGGTCAACCTGGGTGCGCTACTGCGAGTCTTCGGGGCGATGACCGGCCTCCCGGCGACTCTCATGCTCGGCGCTGCCGCCGCAGCCTGGAGCGCCGGCTACCTGCTCTTTGCCACAGTGTACGGCCCCTACCTCATGCGCCCCAGCCTCGACGAGTAATCAGGAAGCCCCGGTGCCCGGCCAGGAGTTCCACCCGTACGGATGAACACGGATGATCAGCAATCGCGGCAACGCTTCCGGTCAAACACAGCAGAACGCCCGGCGCGCCAATTAGAAACCAGCGCCGCTCTGTTGGTATTCCGGAGGACTGTGAAGGAAAATGACGACGCACGACTCTCCTGGCGCATCCGCCAGTAACGAGGCGTGACGCCTATATGGTACATATACGGACGTCAGAAACGGGAATCTCATATATGAAAACGATTCCAGGGTTCACCGCAGCCGCTGGCCAGTTGGCAGAAATCGCCCGTTGGTCGCACCGGAACGGATGGGCACCCGCCACAAGCACCAACTACAGCGTCCGCCTTCCAAACGAAGCCATACCAGCTCTTTGCGCGATTACGAGTTCGGGTGTGGACAAAGAGCATCTCGGAACCGAGCATGTGCTCGCGATCGACCACCAGGGTCGGCCGGTCTCGGACACGAAACTGATCCCTTCGGCGGAAACGGCTTTACATCTCATGCTCTACCGCACCATGCATGCCGGCGCCGTGTTGCACACTCATTCACTCGCCGCCACGCTCCTTTCTCAACGCGCCAGCGAGCAAGGGCACCTCTCTCTCTCCGGTTGGGAACTGCTGAAAGGGTTGGAGGGCATCAAGACACACGAGTGCACCGTTCAGCTCCCGGTGTTTCCCAACGCACAAGACATTCCCACACTCGCCGTCTTGATCGAAGCGGCGCTCACCGCCGTTCCAGCCTCCTACGGCTTTCTCTTAGCGGGACATGGCCTCTACGTGTGGGGACGCGATCTCTCCGAGGCTAAACGCCATCTCGAAACGTTCGAGTTCATTCTGCAATGCGAATTGGAGATTCGACGCCATGGCCATACTTCAAGTGCCGGACCGGCATACGTCTCACACGGATGAAACGGAGATCCGGCGCTTTCTCAACGCGCGAGGAATCATGTACGACCGGTGGCCCTCCCCTGCGACGGTTTCGTCGGCCACGCCGGACGGTGAGGTGCTGGCTGCCTACCGAGACCGGCTCACCCCGCTCATGGAACAGGGCGGTTACCGGACGGTCGACGTGGTCACGGTGACCGGCCGGACGCCGAACCTCGACGCGATCCGCGACAAGTTTCTGCGCGAACACACCCACGACGAAGACGAAGTGCGCATGTTTGTCGAAGGCGAAGGCCTGTTCTGGTTCCATCTGGAACGGGAAGAAGACGAAGTGTTTTCCTTGCTCTGCCAAGCCGGTGACATCATTGCGGTCCCGGCCAACACCAAACACTGGTTCGATCTGGGGAAACATCCCGCCGTGCGGGCCATTCGGATCTTCACCGACCAAGCGGGCTGGGTTCCGCACTACACGAATTCCCACATCGAAGAACACTACCAGGCCGGCGCATGACGATCCGCTGCGTGGTCATGGATATCGAAGGGACGATTCTCCCGATCACGTTCGTACGGGAGACGCTGTTCCCCTATGCGCATCACCATCTCGACCGGTTCTTAGCCGATCATCGAGACGATGGCGACGTCCGCCGCTGGCTGCTCCTCTGCCAGGACACCGTGGCGCAGGAAGAGGGCGTCAGGCCCACAGAGAACCAGCTTCCCGACATCCTTCGACGCTGGATGACGCAAGACCGCAAGCACACAGGACTCAAGGGATTACAGGGACTCATCTGGGAAGAAGGCTACCGGAACGGCGCGTTCGCACCGGAACTCTATGACGATGTGACCGACACCCTGTCCGCCTGGCATGTCGGCGGGCTGCAACTCGCTCTCTATTCATCCGGCTCCGCGCAAGCCCAACACCTGCTCCTCACCCATACGACAACAGGCGATCTCACCAGCCTCTTCGCCCATTACTTCGATACGGAAATCGGCCTCAAAGCGGATGCCGCGTCCTATCGTCGCATCGCCGAACAGTTGGCACTCCCACCAGGCACGATATTGTTTCTTTCCGATATCGAAGCCGAACTGGATGCCGCCACTATGGCTGGTTTTCAGGCCATGCAGATTGTCCGTCCCGGCACGAAAGCCGGCACCCGCCATCCGATCGCAGCACGCTTCACCGACATCGACCTCACCCGCGTCGGCTCCGCAAATACTTGGCCAGCACCCCGCTGAATCGCGCTGAATCTCCTCCCCCTAGGGTGAGAGCTGGCGTGGCGCAAACATGATGATCGCCATGCCGCAGAGACAGATCGCGACACCAAGCCAATCCCAGGGAGAAGGTCGCACCGCGTCAACGAACCACAGCCACAGGATGGCGACCGACACATACACCCCACCGTAGGCCGCATAGACACGCCCGGCCGCGAGCGGATGCAGCGTAAGCAACCAGACGAACGCCGCCAGGCTCGCCGCAGCCGGAATCAACAGCCAGATCGGCGCGTCTTTCTTCAGCCATAAATAGGGAAGATAGCACCCGACGATCTCAGCGATGGCCGTGGCTACAAACAGCGCGACGGTTTTGAGCTCCAGCATGGGCAGATTGTCCTTTGCACCGCGCCTGTCACCGTACAGATTCGCAGACCCCGCTGCGGACAGACGAGTCTGTCACGGCGGCCCGTTGCGCAACTCCGTGCCATGCATCCTAGCAAAGAGATCCCAGTCAAACTGTTTGGGCGACACGGCATGCAGCGGGATCGCGTCGATCGCTCCGCGCTCGCGATACGCCATCATGCACCCGACGACATCCTCCGGGCGCTCCACTAAACGATGGACCGTCTCATAGGCCAGATGCTGGGCAATGGCTTTGTCTTCCGGTGTCGGAGGAGCGCCCCGCAACGTGTGGCCGAGAATGGTAGCCTTGGTCGCGAGCGTCAATGGATATTGGCCGGGCTTCGCATGACGCTGAGCCCATCCGCCGATCGCGCCGGCCACGTAGTCGACCAAGCCATGCACTCCACCCTCCCGGTGATGCCGATGAGGGGTTCGTTCGGCCACGACAAACAAGTGGCTCTTGTTGGGCACTCCCAACGTGCGCTTCAGCGTGCCGAGAATCACCTCATCGATATAGGCATCGGGATCGGGATGTTCGTTGACCAATAAGCCCTCAGCCCGCGCTTGATAAGCGCAGGCGAGCGCCAGATGTCCCGACCCCGCGCCCATCACTTCTACGAAAAAGACGCTCCCCATGGCGGCACTCGTCGCCTTGAGCGACTCAATAGACTGATCCGCCAGGGCCATGGCTGAATGGTAGCCGAGCGAGATGGTGCCTTCGAGATTGTTGTCGATGGTTCCGGGTATGCCCACGACCTGCACGCCGAACCCTTCGTAAATCGCCCGCGCCCCGCGGAAACTTCCGTCGCCTCCCAGGACCACCAACGCCGCGTCTTCTAGGAAGGGCGCGAGGTGCCCGACCGCCGCCCGCTGAACCAGTTCGTCTTTAAAGTCCTCGAAGCGGCTGCTGCCGATGGGACTGCTCGCATGGCTGCTCATGCCGCGGGTATCTTCTTCGGTCACCGGTTCGATCCAATTGTTCGCGAGCCCGAGGAACCCGTGCCGGACGAAATGAACCTCCAGACCGAATCGATACGCCTGTACGCGCAACTCTTTCAAGGCGGCGCCGGCGCCGGCGAAGTCTCCCCCCGAGACCAGCGCTACGATCCGCTTGATCTGCCGAGGTTTCAGCGTCACCCGGTCTTTCCGTACCCGCTCCACCGCCATCCATGAATCCCGCGAGGCCCGCTCCCGCTCCGATAATCCAACCGCCGTGGAATAGCCCGACAAGTGCCCTTTCTCAAACGTGAGCAGCACGACATTGTCCTGGCTTTCTTTGTAGTCGCTGAACTCCGTGAAGGCTTCGTGAAACGGGCGCGCATCCAGATAAATCATGAGGGCCCGCAACGTCGAACTGTGCGTGTACAGGCAGGCTGCTTGCCCCGCATGCGCGGCCCCCAATTGGTGCAGCCCATCGATCACATCGACGTAGAGATCGAAAAACGAATTGCCGCCGGGATAGCAATACAGCGGATCTTTGATCAGCCGTTTCGCGGTCGACACCTCGACGCCGAACGCCGCGGCCAGCTCCTGGACCTCCACCGTCTTTTCGACGCCCGTGATCCATCCGAAATCCGACGACTCCAAAGCGGGCGCATACACAGCCTCGGTCGGAGGAAGCGGGTCACGGGCCAGCGCAGCCCTCACGCGCTCAAAGAGTTGCCGCGTGTTGGGACTCCGGCTGATGAAGTGGAGAAACCCGCGCGGCTCCAGGTAATTCGACAAATGGAGAAAATCCAGCTGCTGCCCGACCACGCCGACCATCCGGGCCAGCGCGGCCCCCACGACGTCAGCCCGCGGCACGCCCCGTTCAACATCCAATTGATTCGCCAACCGGCGACCGACCCGATGGGTTTTACTCTCGACGCGGGAAATGCCGTGGCGCATGGTAAAGAGCAGCGTGCGGCCGGACAATTCACGCGGCAGGAGCCAGAATCGATCATCGCCCAAATCGAGCACGATACGTCCATCCGCCAGCTGCGGCGTGAGCTGCGCACGCGGCACGATCGCCACCGGACGCCGCTGAGTCGGCTTCAACACCGATCCGATCGGCGCCCGCATCAAGGGGTGAAGCGCGCCTTCCGCGAGCAACCGGTTCCAGGCGGCAAAAAATACCAGCGGATCGCCGGCGCAGGCGTCATCGATCACGGCTTGCCTGGCCGACCGATAGGCGTCAGCTCTGGGAAATCCCGCGCGAGCGCGGGCGACAAAATCCTTGATCGACGCCATCGCCTGGCGCGCTCGCGCGGCACGGTCGTTCGACGAAGCCGGAGCGGGCGGCGCCGACACGCCGTCGATCGCCGGGCGGCGCGCGAACTGCTCTCCATAGGCCAGCAGGCCTTCAATCGTCACGAAATCAAGCGAATCTGTGGTACTCTGCATGCCCCTCCTTCACCTCGGGGTCGTTGGCCCGATCACCGACAGGTGACGCCCATCACCGGGCGTGAACGAGTGCATCATTGGGTGTCCGCCGTTTCTTGTCAAGAGCTGAGGAGAGCACCATGCGAAAGGCAAAGATAGTCTGTACGATCGGGCCCGCCAGTAATTCGCTGACGATGTTGGAACGGCTTATTGAAGCCGGCATGGATGCCGCCAGGCTGAACTTCTCCCATGGGGATCATGACACCCACGCGGCTGCCATCACCGCAATTCGTCAGGCGGCGGAGCGCCGCCAGGCGGCCGTCGCAATTATCCAGGATCTGCAGGGGCCCAGGATTCGCGTGGGCGAGTTACCCGATGCGGGAATCATGGTGAAAATGGGCCAATCGGTGCGGCTGCAGACGATGCTGGCGCGGTCCGGCGGTCAGCTCGGCGCACAGTCGATCGCCGCGGCACACTCCGCCATCCCTGACATCCCCGTCACCTACCCCTATCTGGCTCGCGATCTCAGACCCGGCGCGCGGATCCTGATCAACGACGGACTGATCGAACTGCTGGTCGATCGCATCTCCGGCGGAGCCGCCGAATGTACCGTCGTCACCGGAGGGGCCATCACCTCGCATAAGGGCATCAATTTACCGGGCACGTTCGTCAGCGCGCCCACCCTGACCGACAAAGACCGGGAAGACATCCGGTTCGGCATCGCCCACGGCGTCGATTACCTGGCCCTCTCCTTCGTCAGAGGGCCTGAAGATATTCTGGCCGCACGGGCATTGGTCGCCGAATGCGGCGGCACGTTGCCGATTATCGCCAAGATCGAACGGGCCGAAGCCGTCACCGCCCTGGATGCGATCCTGGAACAGGCGGACGGGGTCATGATTGCGCGGGGAGATCTGGGCGTTGAGATGGGTCCCGAAGCCGTGCCGCTGTTGCAAAAACGCATTATCACGGAAGCGAACCGCCGCCGCCGTCTCGTCATTACCGCCACGCAAATGCTGGAGTCGATGACCCAGGCCCTGCGTCCGACCAGAGCGGAAGCCTCGGATGTCGCCAATGCCGTGTTCGACGGCACCGATGCGGTCATGCTGTCAGCTGAAACAGCCATCGGAGCGTACCCAGTGGAGACGGTTCAAGTCATGGGTCGCATCATTTGCGCGGCAGAGGAAGGTCCCGAACCAGGCGTGAAACCCAAGCGTCACACCGATTGGGGAGAGATGGCCTTCCCCGAAGCGATCTGTACTGCAGCGGCCTCGGCCGCCAAAGCCATCACGGCCGGTGTGATCGTCGCCTTCAGCGAGCGGGGCACGACGGCGCACCTCATCTCGAAACAGCGACCGGCCGCACCGATCATCGCCCTCACCCCGTTTGAGCCGATCAGGAAGCGCATGGCCCTCTATTGGGGCGTGCGTCCCTATACCATGCCGCAAATCGAACAGACCGATGCCCGCGTGGACGAGGCCGCGCGACGGCTAAAAGCGGAGGGGCTGGCTAAAACCGGAGAACGGATTGTGATTCTTTCCGGGACTCGCATCGGGCAACCGGGGGGAACGAATCTGATCAAGCTGCACGTCGTGGAATAAAGACCTGCCGCACGACCGGAAGGCGGTCACTGCGTTACGGAGCGAACTGACCGATCGACAACCCCGCAATCGCCGCGATGCCGCCCACGCAGCAGAGGACGAATCCCGCCGCGCCGGCCACAAACCAGGGACGCACCGGCGCAAACTCGATTGGCGTGAGCCGGTCGTGCAACTCAACCGGCCGCCGCCACCACCATGACGGAAGCGTGATCCGCCGCTTCAGTGCGCGATACAAAACCACGTGATACCACAATCCTGCCGGAATCCCGATCAGCAAGCCTCCGGCCAGGATCCACAATCCGAACTCGATCATGATCAGTGGCGTGATGACCTGCGCAATCACGCCGAGCACCACGACCCCGACCAGACTGGCCAGCACCAGCAAGAACTCATGCATGGAATCGATTGTACAAGAATCTTATGTGCGCGGGGGAGAGGCGACCGAAAACTCTTCGCTGAAGACGCTCACGGCTGCGCTCGTCCGGCGTAGCGCCCAAGCTGAGCCACGAACGGGAACCGCAACATCATGAACAGGTTCAAACAGACCGGGGGGCCGAGATGTTCGAGGCCGATCTTCATTCCCAATTGCCCCAAGGCCGGTTCCGCGCAATAGGTGCCGAACAGGCGGTCCCACCAGGGCACGTTGAATCCGTAGTTGCTGTTGGTTTCACGCACATCCACCGAATGGTGGATGCGGTGCATGTCCGGCGTCACGACGAACCACCGGAGGACGCGATCAAGACTCACGGGCATCCGCACGTTGCTGTGATTGAACAAGGCTGTCGCATTCAGCACGATCTCAAAGATAACCACAGCCAACGGAGCAACCCCCAGCGCCAGCACGGCTGCCGCCTTCACCATCGTTGAGATCACGATTTCGACCGGATGAAAACGCACCCCGCTGGAGACATCCAAATCCAGGTCGGAGTGATGCATCATGTGAAACCGCCAGAGAATCGGCACGTAGTGGAAGACTTGATGCTGCCAATAGATGACGAAGTCAAGCGCCACGATGGCGATCGCAATCTCTAGCCACGCCGGGACATCGATCAGATTCAAGAGTCCCCAGCCCCGTGCTTGCGCCATGGCGGCGACGGCCACCACGCCACCCATAAAAAACAGCCGGGCAATCGCCGTATTCAAGATCACGATCGTAAGATTGCCGCCCCACCGGCACAACTTCGAGGCCGTCAGCGGCCGACGCGGCGCCAGAACCTCCCATGTGGCCATGATCGCCAACACGGATAGATAAGAGCCAACTCGAAAAAGGACTTCACTTCCCATCACGTTCCCCGGGCATAATCACTCGCGTCTCATTTCCACACGTTCACATCCAAGTCGCTACAACCGTCCTCACCTCAGGGACACACCTCAACCACTACCTCCCGGCCACGTTCAAACACATACACCCAGCCGATTAATTGACACACTGCAGTTTCCTGTCGACCACCGTCAGCGGAGGCCTGAGCACGCCGCTAATCTGCATAAAGGAGCCTTTTGCCGTTCGCTCGTCATTGAGTACGGTAGCGATCCGCATCCAGGAAGTCGCTTGCTTGATCGAACACCCTGTCGCCCGTGTCGTACACAAGGCATCGCAAATGATGATACTGGTTTCGGCGCAGTTATAGGTCTGCACGACGTAGGATTTCCAGACCGACGGCGCCCGCAGCTTATTCCAGGTTTCATACACGGGCTTCCAGGTGACATTATACGAGTACGTCGTCGGCGAGTCGCAGCGGGGGGTATCGGCGGCGATCTCCGTGACATGCCACGGCTTTATCGGCGCCGTCACCTTGAGGTCTGCGAATAGATCGGACGAGGACAACGCGAAGATCATGATAACCACTGCAGCCACTGTAGTGACTTTCTCCTTCACGATTTCCTCCTGGGTAATGTTGGACCATGAAGACATTCATCGACGGCTGAACCTTGTAGTCGACGCGATGGTATTCAGGATCAACCCATGCGCGCGTATGTCTCCGCGCATTGCGCACAACGGGACATTCCGGTTTGGAGCCGCCATATCCACATACTTCAGCGGGTGCCGATTACGCTCACAATGCTGAATCGCACAGCGCCGTGTCAGAAGTGTTCAACAGTGGCTCCTCACGGGCTCGCCCTTACGGAGGCGCGGTGACATCCGTGCGATACCACGTAAAGAAGAAGACCGCTGTATATTGATCGTAGTACGCCCGGCCGATCAGCGTTGGCGTCGAGCTGAGGAACTCGCCCGTCCGATTGTCGTAGATATCAAGATGCAACCTGACATACCCGCTCTGACCTTGTTCTTTGTAGAGCGTGAGTTCCGGAAGGGCAAATGGAATCAAGACGCTCTGGACTGCCGGCATCCCCAAAAAGGTAAGGCCTTGCATGGTGCCAAACGACTCCGCCATCACGCGGATCAAATACGGCGACTCCGCATCTCGAACCGACACGCGGTAGCCTCTTCGCCCCAGCTCAGCGGATACGGCATCGCGAATATACAAAATATCGCGTCCGGGACGGCTCATCGCCCCCTCGGTGGTATTCGTCATCCGCACGCGGGACTGCTCGCTCTCAAGGCCCGTCGCATCCACATCGACATTGACGCCCGCGGGTAACTGAATCGTCAAATCTTCAAACGCGCGGTGAACCGACTGCGTCAGCAACACCTGCTCAACCGCCGTGCGGGGCGTGCGCGAGAGCTCCCGTTCCAGCGCACAGGCCGTTAACAACGATGGTAGAAGGATCAACAGTAAGAATGGGATCTTCATGGGATGCCCTGCCCTCGCCACGAAAGTCTCCCGCATGCTAATGGCCTCTCGAAATGAATGCAACTCCCTGGCAGGCCTGCAAACCGCCCTCCACGGCCCACATCTCGGGATCCTGGCTCCGATCACCGCACCCACGCTGTACACTGCCGCACGGCCTTCTTCAGAAATTCAGACCGTCTCCCCTTGTAGCGTTCCGCCGATTAGGGCTTCTAGCTCCCCACAAAATACCGCCGCTTGAGGTCATACTCTGAGTTCTTCTTGAAATGCCCCGGCACCCACTTCCGCCAGTCCTCAAACAAATCTTGCGGCTTCCACGTGTTGAACGCCGCTGCGCCATACCGGTCGATGTACCGTTTCACCGATTCACGAAAGCGATGATGGGCAAACACGCGCATGAATTCGCCGAAGTAGATATCCGCGACACGGGCATCGCCTCGAATGAGGACCATATTTTCATCGTTGGTATTGACGCTGGCCTCGCTGAAATTCGCTGAACCGGTAAGGGTGACAGGCTTCTTGCCGAGCGGGTCGATCAGCATAAACTTGGTATGCACCCAGTTCACATTGACGCCGATCCCCGGGCCCTCCTGATGCCAGCCATCGACCCAGTCCACAAAGAGGCGATGCCCGACTGCCATGCCGATGTTCTCGTGGCGCCGGATGCGCTCGATCTCGGCAATTGCAGCGGCTCGCGAGGCCGCATTGCCGCCATTGACGTATTTATCCAACAAGGCGAATCGCAGCACTCCGTCGTTCCGGTCAAACACAGGACGGAAGTCTGCGACGATGCCGAACGGGAACGTCATGAATAGCGGCTTGGGCGCGCGTGCCAGATCGATCCACCAATCAAATACGTCGCGTCCGCGATGGGGAGAGAAGATCGGCGTCAGTGAGTCGGAATCGTCAGGCGGAGGCAAGGCATTTTCCGACCCGGCCCAGTCCTTCAGCTCGTTCGATTCCGGGTCGCCGTGGAGCTCCGTCCAGTAGGCGAGAAACCGCTTAGCCAAAGTCTTATCGTGAATCGCATGCCCGACGTTGAGCTGACCATACAATGCATTCCGGCTGAAGTTGGTCGAACCGGTCCACACAGAAATCGGTGTGCCGTTCTTGCTCAGCACGATAAATTTATTGTGCATCAGCTTGGCGTTCACGCGTGGAACACACAGGGATGTAATTTTCGCCGTCGCGATTTCTTTGCCGTTGTCCGATCCGGTCTCGTCATCGTTCCCATGATAGATGATCTTGACGTCCGCGCCGGAAGCGGCGGCCGCCTTGAATGCCGCTAACACTTCCGGCCACTTCACTTCATAGATCGCGGCGTGAAGGCTGTAGGCCTGCCCCTTCGCCTTCCCGATGAACCCGAGCAACGCGGGCAATAGATCGCGCGTGAGCCACTCATAGGCGGGTGCGCCGGCCTCATCAAGCGTCATTCCTGAAAAGCGTTTGGCGAACGCCTGTGAGGCGATTGCCCCACGGTTAAAGTGCACATCGTGCTTGGTACCGGCGCGCAGTTCAGTTTCGATGGTGACGCTGGTTGCGGGCTTTTCGATCAAGGCACCGGGACTGCCGTACATCGGAATCACCCGGTATCTGTACTTGTACCCCGGCTTCACCGAATAATCCGCCCACTGGAAGGCCTGGAACGGATGCTCATGGCTGCTGGCATCTTCGATGCCCGTGGATATACGGATACGGGGAAACGTCTTGTTACCGCGCAGCCACGTTGTTTCCTCGTCGGTAATGTCCGTGCGTTGGATCGCAAACCCCATGAGCCCCGCCGCATCCGCCTCCTTCATATCGAAGGCCAGGAAAACAACGTAGGTCCCGCTGATAGCCCGCACCTTGACGAAGCCCGATGCCGTTTTGCGCATAGGTTCTCCTCATGGTTGAAATTAAGCGGCCCGCTCCACCTGCGCCCGAAGCACCTGCATTTGTTGTTTCGCCACGGTGACATCAAGGCCAAGCCAGGTGCAGGCGATGTCGAGGGAGTTGAAGACGATGACTTTCACACCATACCCTTCCGCTTCTTTTAAAAACACCAGGGCTCGCGCATAGGTCTCTTTGTTGACTAAGAGCGCCACCTTGCCAACCCGGAGCCGGCCAACCGTTTGGCCATAGAGAGCAGCAAAGTCTTTCACCTGCTCCACAGTCGTGCCGAATTGCGCGCGCTCGGCATCAACCAACGCGGAGGCTCCGGCCTTCACCAAGGGGTCACTCAAATGCCGTCGTTCATGTGCCAGAAGCTCCTCATGCATGATCGGCCCTATCCAAACCTCTATCACCACACTACCGCCATTCAATACAGCATAGGTATTAGGCATGCGTATGTCCCCTTTTCAGCCGACCGGCACATCAACGACCCCGGATTTCACGGAACCCTAACGATACTGATTCCCGCCTGTCAATCATTCCCCTCTGCAACATCGCTGGCCGCCCAGGCTATGGAGAGAGGCCATTTCTTCAACTAGGCGTTTTCATTGAAACTCGCTTGAACAAGCCTGTGGATCGCACATTCCCCCTTCCCCCTGAAAGGATTCCATCCCTCGCGCCATATCGTGAGTAGACGTCAACGCCACTCTACTCACGAGGTGCCCGATGAACCAGCATCGACTCCAGACACATCTTTCAACACTCGATCCCCGCCTGTATCAGATCGCCAGTCTGAGCACGCTGCTCCTGTATGGTGTGATCTGGCTGCGCTTCGATGTATCCCTCTTCCAAATCGCGATCACGATCGGCGCTGCACTGCTCACACAATATGCAGGCACACGCTACGTCAACCTATCGACATTCGACCCCAAGAGCCCGCTGATTTCCTCCCTCTCACTCTGCCTGCTCCTCCGCACGGATCATCTCGAAGTCGCCGCGCTGGCCGCCGTCGTTGCTATCGGCAGTAAGTTCGTCATCCGTGGGAAAGACAAGCATGTCTTCAATCCGACCAATCTGGCGTTGGTCGTCATGCTTGCCGGCGGGCTCGGCTGGATTTCATCGGGGCAATGGGGACAGGTCGCCTGGTTCGGCTTTCTCATCGCGTGCCTCGGTTCACTCGTGGTCACCCGCGCCGCGCGGGCGGATGTGACCCTCGCCTTTCTTTCCTTCTATGTCGGCCTGTTATTTGCGCGGGCCATCTGGCTGGGCGATCCGCTCACGATTCCGCTGCATCAGCTCGAAAGCGGCGCGCTGCTCATCTTTGCCTTCTTCATGATCTCTGATCCAAAAACGACGCCGGATTCCAGAACCGGACGGATCATCTACGCCCTGCTCGTCACGCTGACGGCTCTCTATGTGCAGTTCGGGTTATTTCGTCCCAACGCCTCCCTCTGGGGATTAATCGCCTGCGCGCCGCTCGTGCCATTGATTGACCGGCTACTTCCCGCGGTCCGCTACGACTGGTCCCGGCCCACAACCGGAGAGTCGCCTGAGCCTCTGGCTCCCATCCTATCGCTTCACCCACAAAGGAGGTTTTCATGAGACGCATCATTATTCCCATACTCACCCTGCTCATCGGCCTGTTCGCCTGGAACGGCGAGGCCTCGGCCTTCTGCGGCTTCTACGTCGGCAAGGCCGATACCAAGTTGTTCAACAAGGCGTCAGAAGTCGCCATCGCGCGCCACAACAACAAGACCGTTATCACCATGGCCAACGACTTTAAGGGCGACGCGAAGGAGTTTGCGATGGTGGTCCCGGTGCCGACCGTCTTGGAGAAGGAACAAATCCACGTCGGCGATCCGGCCCTGCTGAAGCATCTGGCCGACTATTCGGCCCCCCGTCTGGTGGAATACTTCGATGAGAATCCCTGCCGACGCGATGACATGATGCAAGACCGGATGGGCGCCATGAAGAGCATGGCCCCGGCCGCCGCCGAAGCCACACGCAAACGCGATCAGGTTCTGGGCGTGACGGTGGAGGCGCAGTACCTCGTGGGCGAGTACGACATCCTCATTCTTTCGGCGAAGGAAAGCGCCGGACTGGAAACCTGGCTGACGGAGAACGGCTACAAGATTCCCAGCGGAGCGTCAGCCGTGCTCCACAGCTATCTGAAACAGAATCTGAAGTTCTTTGTCGCCAAGGTCAATCTCGGCGAACAGGCCAAGCTCGGCCTCACACACTTGCGGCCGCTCCAGATCGCCTTTGAATCGCCGAAGTTCATGCTGCCGATCCGCCTCGGCACGGTGAACGCCGACGGCGCGCAGGAACTGTTCATCTATTTCCTGACCAAGCAGGGCCGCGTGGAAACGACGAACTATCGGACCGTCCGATTGCCGGAAGCGCAGGAGATCCCGCTCTATGTGAAGGATACATTCGGAGACTTCTATCGCGATCTCTTCACCCAACAAGTGAAGCGTGAGAGTGACCGGGGCGTGTTTCTAGAGTATGCCTGGGACATGAATTGGTGCGACCCCTGCGCGGCGAATCCTCTCTCAGCCGATGAACTGCGCGGGCTGGGTGTGTTCTGGCAGGAGAATGTCGGACGGGCAGGCAAAGGCTTCATGGGGCAAGCCCCCAACGTGTTCCTGACCCGCCTGCACGTTCGCTATGACGCGGCGCACTTCCCTGAAGATCTGACGTTCCAGGAAACCCCGGACCGGTCGAACTTCCAGGCACGCTACATCCTCCGTCATCCCTGGAGCGGCGCGGACGAATGCACGGCTGCGACCGCCTATCGTCAACAACTGCGCGAGCGCTATGAACGGGAAGCGCAAACGCTGGCCACATTGACCGGTTGGAATATCGGCGACATCCGCAAGCAGATGAACCTCGCTGCGGTGCCGACAGTCGAGGGCAAGAAGTGGTACCAGCAATTGTGGCCGAACTAGCGCGGGCACCACACGACAACGGCGAGGCCCGGGATCACCAGGCCTCGCCGCGTCTCACCTAACGCCAACCCGAAGGCTGACGCTTCTTGCCCTAGGTTCTGATCGAAAGAGAGAATGACGTCTGGCGCACCGACTGGTACGCAACCACCACGCTGCTCGCAGTCGAGGCAGGAGATGCCGTGGGTTTGTCAGAGGTGGCTTCAGCCGCCTGCTCACGGGTCTCGCGCAACTCGTTCTCCAAATTTTCACGCAATTTCTTGAAGAAGTCCGGCAGGTGCTTCCGGATCTTTTCTGACTCCACCTTCGTCTCTTTCAGTGCATCCAACACTTGCTCGGCCAGCGATTTCGATTGCGAGGCATCCGGCGCCGGGGCGACGAGGCGAATCGTCGAATCCGCGGCCGGAGCCGCCGCGTCGGCAGCGGGCTGGGTGGGCGCCGTAGTACCGGTTGACGATTGCGGGATCGCCGCAGCCGTCGAAGGCGCCACACCCGGGGTAACCGGTGTTGAGGGAGTGCTGGACGTCTGAGTTGAGGCCGGAGCTTGAGCCGGTTGGTTCTCTGGCAACGCCGGCGATCCGGTCACGGATGACGCCACCTGAGCTGCGACGACCGTTACCGATCGCTCGACATTGACGCTGAGATCCAGGCTGGACAAGGATGACAACCCCCCGAACTTGTCAGCGAGCTTGGCCGTCTTGGCAAGGGCCTCATCGTCCTGGCCGCGGAAGTATTTGCTGAAGATGTTGCTCACCTTCCGGAAAAGCTTTTCCAGATCATGCAACTCTTGCTCGTTCAGATCTCCTTCGACCGTCACGCCATATTGCTTCTTTAAAGAGGCCTCGACGCTCGTTGCCTTAACCTGCGCTGTCCCGTTCTCGGTTTGCGCCTGCGCCTGATAGTTCACGGCCCGATACCGAGCCTCAAAATCGGCGGTCAGCGTGATTTTGTCGCCTTCAGCCGTCGTAACGCTCAGCCGCCCGCTCAGATCCGCCGCCGCCGAGACGGCCGACACCTTGGTATCGAGCCGCTGAGGGGCTGGCTGAGAGGTTGAAGGAGCCGCAGCCGAAGCCTGGAAAAATCTGGACGGGTCGAATGGGGTCAGCGCTGAAACTGGCATATATTCTGCTCCCTTTTCCTGTGGCCCTTATCGGATTCCCTCTAGCTAAACTTAAGGGGTGCTGTGATATAGTACCCACCAGATCAGCTGTTCCACTGCCTCAAAATGGAGGAGCCTTCATGCGCATGCCCGTAGTCTCTGTCCGACTTGAGGTCATCTGCCTTGCGCTTGCCCTTTCCACCGGCTGTTCGATCAAAGCCACGCTCAACCAGACTACCGACACGACGTCAAATGTCAGCGGTACCACTTCATCTGCTCACGGCTGGGTGTCAGAAGACGGGCTGTTGAAGCCCGATCACAAGGCACTCGCCCTGATCGCAGCGAGCCGGGAGAATATGGCGCAGAACATCGCGTCCGGATCCGGCGAGTATCTGACCGCCGTCGGAACATTGCTGGGCGTGCCGGAATCCCATCGCACCGACTTCGACGCCGCAGTCCAACACCGTTACGCTCAAGACTGGCCGGACTCCCATGCGGCCCCCGAACAATGGCTCACGCAGCTCCAACTGACCGCTCAACCCTATCGAACATCTCACTAACCCTTGCCGGATTTCGTATGACCACACTACACGCTTCTGCCGCGCCACTCCCATTTCAACGCATCCTCCATCCTTCCGACTTTTCGGAGGACAGCCACACTGGCCTGATCCACGCGGTGAAATTGGCCGTGGCCGCCCGAGGCGAGCTGTCGATCATGCATATCGATCCGGATGTTCCCCGGGCGGACTTCGAAGACTTTCCTCAAGTACGCCCCCTGCTTGAACGCTGGGGACTGCTCCCTCACGGCAGTCCGCGCGAGCAAGTGGCCGACTTGGGAATCGCGATCAAGAAGACCCGCACGGTGGCGAAGCACCGGACCGACGCCATCCTCCAATATCTCGCCAAGCACCCGGCCGATTTGCTGGTGATGGCCACACATCAGTACGAAGGACTCGCCCGCTGGCAACATGAGAGTGTTGCCGAACCGGTTGCCCGCGGCAGTCACATGGCCACGCTGTTCGTCCCCGCCCAGGTCGAAGGATTCGTGGTGAAGAATTCAGGGCAACCGAAGCTCCGCCGGGTACTGGTGCCGGTCAGCGCGGAATACAGCCCGCAACTGGCCATCGACACGACCGCGCAGTTGGCGTCTGCCCTGGGCTGCGACAATCTCACGGTGATCGTCGTCCAAGTAGGAGACGATCACACATTGCACTCGCTCCATTACCCGATCAAGACCGGCTGGCTCTGGCACACCATGGCCTGCCAGGGAAATGTCGTGGAGGTGATTCTCGCCATGGGGAAAGACTTCGACGTCGATCTCATCGTCATGACGACGTCCAAACAACATACCTTGCTGGATCTCATGCGAGGCAGCACGACGGAACGGGTGCTCCGCGGCGCGCGTTGTCCCCTGCTGGCGCTACCGATCTAAGCAGAATCCCCCTCAAGACCATTCCCATCAGAGCCCCACCGCGTACAATTGACAGGCCAGCCTCCGCTCTTCTACATTGCCTCCGTTGATTGTCAGCCACGCCCCTGAAGGAGGTCTCCAATGCCATCATCCCCCACGACACAGCGACGCTGCCGACGATTCTTTGGGGCCGCCATTCTGATGTTAGGCCTCATTCATTCCGGCGGTCCTGCGCTCAGCGCGGAAGCCGAATACCTCCCGATTTGCAATCTCCCCAAATGTCTCAATCCTCAGGTCACGACCAAGTCCGGTATCGGCACCGCCAATGCCACGGCAGAAGCCCGAATCTCCCCGGACGACGCCGCAAAGTGGTGCGCCGCCTACAAGCCGCGCGACAAGTACTGCGCGAAAGAACAAGTTCAATCCGGCTGGATCGGATTTCGGCCGCTGTATCGCGCCAGCGCGGACTGCCTCGCCGGACGCCTGAATGGAATCGATGGCGGGAACTACAGCTACGTCGGCGTGTGGGGAGACGGTCCAGGGAAAGGCCGGCCTCGATTTCGCGCCAAGGGCGATGCCAAAGATTTGCAATGGGAAGGGTCCGGAGCGACGGTCGACCATACGGGAACGTTCTTATCATGGGGTGGCGGGAGCGCCAATCTCGCCACGCAGTGGGATGTGCTGTGCGCCGGAGCCCCGGCGCCGGCCGCGCACTGATCGAGCGCGCGATCTTGCTGGCACGGGGAAAAATCCGTGAGCTACCCGGCCGGTATCCTGCCTGAAACACGTGTCGCGGGCCGGTGAATCACCGGCCCGTCCTTGGCAGTCACGGTCCGGGCAACCACTCCGTCTCTCAACACGATGAAGTTCGAGGGCACCGCGGCGACGCGCGGCCCGGGCAGGATCACGCCGACAAGATTCAAGGGATCGGACGCTGAAAGCTTGATCTCTGATCCCGCCGCAGCGCCCCCCACCGTCTTGCGCATGGCACGTAAGGCTTCGACGGCTTCCGGCAGCGCGAACTGCTCCCCGACAAAACCCGACACAAATCGCCCGCCGCGCAGCTCTCCTTGCAGTTCTAATTTCCGATACACCACGATCAGATCCCGCCACGACTGCACCAACGATTCCCGCACTAACAGATCCCGGAAGACCACCCCGTACCGGCGCAACAGCTGGCGGGCAACGGCCTCAGCGGCGCTCTGCTGGATGCTGAGCGCTGAGGACAGAGCCGGATCCCTGAGCAACGTCCAGCGTCCCGCAGTATGCCGCGGGCGGCGCGCCCGCCCCTCGGCACGGCGGCGTCGCGGATCCATGAGAGCACGCAGATTGTCGAACCCGTCGGCCGTCACCAGTCCGGCCGCAACGAGTTCCCACAGCCCCGCTTCGACTTCCGCCGACAGATGATTGGTCAGCCGTACCAGATCCGCAAAGAAGCTCGCGCCTCGCTCGTGCAATGTACGCCGCAGATCCTGGGCCACCGCACTCAACTGACCATAGGGGTCAGGGCCGGCCTGCGCCGCACCCTCTGCGAATGCCGCCATCAACCACTCTCCATCCTCACGCGGAAACACACTGATCGGTGCGACGCTAGTGGGTACAATGCGCCGAGCTTTATCAGATTCACCGGCGGATGCCAGGCGCGGATGCGGGGAGAGTCGCCCCCAACTGACCGCACCGCTGAGGCAGAGACGGTCCAACAGCTCCGGCTCATACTTCGCCAGACGCACGCGCAAGAGCTGCGGCTCCCAGGCTGACGCCGCCGCTTCGAACCCGGCCAGTTGAGTGATGATCTGCGTGAGGCCGGCCTCCCCATGCTGCCGAGAGCCCGGCGTCACATGCTGCCACTGAAGCAGAAAGCGCATGAACTCAGTGGCGGTCACCGGCTCGATGTCCTTGCGCAACCGGCCGATCGTCAATCGATGGATCCGCGCCAGGAGCCGGCGATGACACCATTCGGATGCGGAGATGCCGGAGAGTGCTGAATCCTGGGTACTGAGTCCTGAGTGCGATCTGAATTGCCCACGGAGGACTTGGCCCTGCGATTCCAATTTCAGCATCGCCGCCATGACGCCATCGGCGGGCAGATGCAGCCGATCGGCCAGCTGCAACACCGTCGTCGGCCCAATACTCTCCATCCACCCCTGCACCACCGTCACCAGAACCTCTTCATCACCAGCCGCAAACAATCGTTCAACCCGCTCACGGTTCTCCGCTGCCACCCAGCCACGCACGGCTCCCGCCTCACCCCTCGCCGACAACTCCACGATCCGCCCTTCTTCGATGAGGCGCGGAAGAAACACGACCCAAGACGCTCCTTCTTTGACCGGCACCCAGACCAGCGTCAGCAGCGCATCGTGGAGTTCATCGGCATCCCGGACCACCGGCCACGCCTCCCGCTCGACGTCTGCAATCGCCGCCGGGTCGAGTGCGCCGACCTGCCCGAGCATCTCCGGCGGCAAAGTCTGCCGCATCTCCACCGCCCTGGCGCGGCGCTCTTCCAGCGGCGCGTCATCGAGAAAGGCATAGGGGTTGGCGTTCAAAATTTCATAAGAAAAGACCGAGGGCACGGGCGTATCCACCGCGACGCAGCGAATCGTGCCGGCTTCGATGGCCTGCAACACGGTCGTCAGCCCCTCCAGATCCATCGCCTCCGTCAGGCAATCGCGGATGGTTTCGTTCACGAGGGGATGATCCGGAATCTGCCTGGCCGCCCGCTCGCCGGTGAGATTCTCCTGGCAGGCGATCGCATCCGGAAAGACGGCTGCGAGCAAATCTTCTGACTTCATCCGCTGAATCTGCGGAGGCACCTTCTTGCCGTTGGAAAATCTGAGCAGCGCCAGCGAACGCGACGCATTCCACCGCCAACGGGTCGCAAACATCGGTGCGAGCAAGACCGCTTGGATCAGTACCTCACGGACCGTCTTCGAATGGAGATACCCAAAGACGGACTCCAGCGGAAAGCTGTGCTTCTCACCGAGCGAGATCACCAAACCGTTATCTGTCGCCGCGGCCTGCAACTCGAAATCGAACGTGACGCAGAACCGTTTGCGCAGCGCGAGACCCCAGGCTCGGTTGATCCGCCCGCCGAAGGGCGCATGTACAACCAACTGCATCCCGCCGCTCTCGTCAAAGAACCGTTCCGCGACGATCGTGTCCTGCGTCGGCACGGTCCCCAGCACGGCCTTGCCGGTGAGGACGTATTCGATCACCTGCTGCGCACCACGCTGATCCAGCGCACACTCGCTCTTGAGCCACCCGATGGCTGACAGATGACTGACGGCCGGATCAGCAGACAGTGCGCGCTCGGCAATCGCGTGCCGCAACAAAGCCACCTCCGCCGATAATTCAGCCGTCCGCGACGGAGCCTCGCCCCGCCAGAACGGAATGTTGGGCGGCGCACCCTGCGCGTCTTCGACACGGACCTTCCCCGCCTCGATCCCTTTGATCCGCCACGACGTATTGCCCAGCAACATGATGTCGCCGGCGAGACTCTCCACCGCGAAATCCTCGTCGACCGACCCCACCACCGTCCCATCGGGCTCCGCCACCACCGCGTAATTGGCCGTGTCAGGAATCGCGCCGCCGGAGGTGATCGCCGCCAGCCGCGCACCGCGCCGCCCCTTGATCCGCCGATTGATCCGATCATGGAACAGATAGGCCAGGCCCCGCCCCCGCTGGGTAGCGATCCCGTCGGCCAGCATGTGCAAGACGCCATCGAACTCGGCCCGCGAAAGGTCCCGATAGGGATAGGCGCGCCGGCACAAGGCAAAGAGTTCGTCCTCCGTCCAGGTCTGGCTGGCCGAGGCTGCAACAATCTGTTGGGAGAGAATGTCGAGCGGAGCGGGTGGGATCGCGATCTGATCCAGCGTCCCCCGGCGAATCGCGCGCACGAGCGCCGCGCACTCCAGCAGTTCATCCCGCGTCATGGCAAAGATGCGGCCTTTGGGAATCGCCTTGACCCAGTGGCCCGCGCGGCCGATCCGTTGCAGCCCGGCGGCGATGGCGCGCGGCGAACCGATCTGACAGACGAGATCGACCGTGCCGACATCGATCCCCAGTTCCAACGAGGCTGTGGCAATGACCACGCGCGTCTTGCCGGCCTTCAATCGCTCTTCTGCCGACAGACGAATCTGCCGCGACAAACTGCCGTGATGCGCCGCTACCGCGTCAGGGCCCAGATCCTGGAGCCGCTCTTCCAGGTAATGCGACACCCGTTCAGCCAGCCGGCGGGTATTGACGAACACCAGCGTCGACCGGTGCTGCCGCACGAGTTCAGCCACGCGGTCATAGACATCGGACCAGATGGCGTTCGTGGCGACGGCACTCAGCTCATCCTTCGGCACTTCAACGGCCAGATCCAATTCTCGGCGATGCCCGACATCGATGATCGTCGGACGCGGGCGAGCTCCAACCAGAAACTCCGCCACCAGCTCGATCGGCCGTTGCGTGGCCGACAAGCCGATGCGTTGCGACTTCACCAGCGTCAACGCTTCCAGTCGTTCCAGCGACAGGGCCACATGAGCGCCCCGCTTGTTCGGCGCCAGTGCGTGGATTTCATCGACGATGACCGTTCGCACGGTCTGCAACATGCGCCGGCTTTTCTCCGCCGTCAGGAGGATGAACAGCGACTCCGGCGTCGTGACGAGAATATGCGGCGGCCGCTTCAGCATCTGCTGCCGATCCGCCATCGGCGTATCGCCGGTGCGCACCAGCACGCGCAGCTCCGGCATCAGCAAGCCCGCGTGCAATGCCATCTGTCCAATCTCCGCCAGCGGCTTTTGAAGATTCTTCTGAATGTCATTGCTCAAGGCCTTCAGCGGCGAGACGTACAACACCTGCGTGTGATCGTCGAGGTCGCGGGCAAGAGCTTGTTTGAAGAGAGAATCGATGCAGGACAGAAAGGCCGCGAGCGTTTTCCCCGATCCGGTCGGCGCGGCAATGAGCGCGTCTGATCCTGATTGAATCGCCGGCCAGGCCTGCTGCTGCACATCCGTCGGCTGTCCGACCTGCGTCAGGAACCATTCCGCGATGAGGGGATGAAAGGAAGACAGTGGCATGGCGTGAAATCTTACCACGTACCACAAGGCTGCTCCACAAGAGCAGGCGGCCTGCGTAGTCGATCTCTCAACGATGTACAGTCATCACACCAATAGACCGATAGAGATAGCGAACAGATCCGGCTGGCGGCATGAACAACCCTGCCTCAATGGCCCTCACAGATGACGAGGCATATGACCCTACCGACCACAACCTCTGGCAACTCCACTGAACCGCGGACCGCCATGCGCTCGTCAATGCTCCTCCTCCTGACCTTTGGCCTCATCATAGGGCTCATCGCCATGATGGCGACGGGAGGACCGGCCGTATCATGCCCTGAGGAATTGATCGGCACATGGCATACGGTTGCGCAAGGATATGCGGACAGCATGCTGGTGATGACCAAACACGCCGTCATATTCAGTGCAGGGTGGGATCATCTCGATGCTCAAGCGGTGCGTCGGCTAGAAGCCGTCCCCGATGGACATCGCATCCTTTATACACTCGTCTATGGCAACTCTCACAAAGAGGAGCAGACGCTCGTGTTCTTCTACGATTCTCATGACCGGACCATCACCTTCAAAAATCAATCGCATCTCATCTGGACCAGAACCATGGTGGAGTCGTGATCCCCTCCTTCACACGAAGACAGCTGTTCGTGCATCCTATTCAGTATTGGTGCGTCGCCATGACGCTGGTGTATTTCTCGTGCCTCTTGATCGTGCTCTATGGCGTGATCTTCCTCCCGATGGCGCAACCGCTTGATGCTCCCACGGTCTCCTGGGAAGAACGTGCCCAGATCGCGACCCAGATTCTGGAGTTGAACACGCGGGTGTGGCCCTGGCTGCTTGTGACGTTCCTCGGGTTGCTCCTTCACTCGCTGTATTTCATGCACCGCATCGCCGGCCCTCTCTATCGATTTGCCACCCTCTTCCGATCCATCGGAGCCGGACACCTTCACCAACGCGCCAGATTGCGGAAGCACGATTATCTCCATCGGGAAGCGCAGGACTTCAACGCCATGCTCGACTATCTTGAGCAGAATATCGAACGGCTGCATCGGCAGGGACTGCTCGTTACACAAACCTATGAGGGTATCGTCAGGCCGATCCAGCAACAGTCGTCAGCCGAACTCAACGCCGCTCTCCAAACTCTGGGAACGGACATCGCCCGACTTCAGCTTTGTGTCGCCGCATTCAAATCGCAGGAGACTCCGCCATTGCCCTCTCAACTACCCCTCGAGTTTGTGAATCCGATCACCGTGGATCCACCGACTAGGTTGAAGGCGGCGTAACCATGAGTCCACTGCTTCCCGCTTCGAGCAACCCGACGCCGTTCACCCAGACGCCACCAGTTTCTTCACTGGCTCATCCGCCCTCGCGCCATCACCAATCCAAAGCACAGGACCTTCGCGCACAAAAACATCGGCTGACCTTCATGCACCCGCTTCAAGTTCGCATGCTCAGCCTCGTGCTCTCCTATACGACGATGATCGCACTGCTGTTGGCCGTTCCCGTATTCAGACCCTTCATGCAAGCCCTCGACAACCCTGCGCTCTCCTGGCAAGAACGCGCCGCCGTCGCAACCGACCTGCTCAATTTGCACGCCCGATATTGGCCATGGGCCCTTGGGGCTGGATCCCTATTGGTCCTCCACTGCCTGCACTCCCTGCGGATGGTGCATCGCATCGCCGGCCCTCTCGATCGATTCAAGCAGCTCTACCAAGAGATCGGCGAGGGTAACCTGTCCCGCAGAGCGATCCTTCGCCCGCACGACTACCTGACGCCTGAAGCCGACCTCTTGAACCGGATGACGGCACAGCTCCAGGCCAGAGTCAGCGCCACCAAACAGGCACAGACAACTCTGGCACTCGACGTCGAACGGCTTAAAGAAACCGTTGCCCGTGAGCGCAATCCGATTTTCACCACACTCGTTCAACAGACCGAACAGGATCTGGCGAGCCTAAAAGAGTCGCTCGACTGGTTTAAAACACATACAGGATAGGCGAGTGGACTACCGTACACACAAGCTCCGTCAACGCACCGATCAGGCAGCCCGACCAACGGGGCCTGACGCCTGGTGCACCGCCGGCGGCTTCACGCTGATCGAGCTCATGATTGCGGTGGCAATCACCGGCATTCTGGCTTCCCTCGCCGTACCGACCTACACGGACTTTCTCTATAAAGCCAGAATTGCAAGGACCATCGCCGAACTTCACGGCCTAGCTAAAGAGGTGCAGGGGTTTGCTCTTTCGACGGAGCAGTACCCCAACACCTTGGCTCAAATTGGCCGGAGCACATTGCTTGATCCATGGGGACATCCCTATCAGTACTACCGAATCAATTGCGGCTCCGTCACCATTAGCCACTTCCACCAGCCCGATCTTCCAGACCATGGACCTGACAGACAAATTATTCCGGCCACCACCCCTTCCTCTCCCCATGAAGGACTCGTGCTCCTCACGGTCGGAACGACCCACACCCAGGCGTTAGTCCAGCTCGTTGCGAAGGGCGGAAGCGGAAGCAGTGCGAGCGGAGGTGGCAGCAGCGGGAGTGGCGCAAGCGGAGCTGGAAGCGGTGGGCCTGGAGGCGGTGGGGCCGGAGGTGGCGGCGGCCCACCCTGCGGCGGAGTCGGAGGAGCGCGCAAGGATCGCTTTCTGGTTCCGATCAACTCCGATTTCGATATTTACAGCATGGGACGGGATGGACAAACCGTCGCCCCTCTCACCGCGCTGAAGAGTCACGATGACATTATTCGCGCCAGCGATGGCGGATTCTACGGCCTCGCGACCTACTTCTAATTCGTCGGAATCATGAAGACATTGTTCTCCACGTCCCTGCTCCAGAGTCGCATCGCCCGCCGCATGGTGGGGCTCTTCGTACTCTGCGCTCTGGTTCCGACATCGATCCTTGGCTGGGTGTCCTACCGGCAAGTCACCGACCAGTTGATGGCACAATCCTCGATCCGGCTTCAACAGGAAAGCAAGTCTCAGGGGATGGTGCTCTACAATCATCTCCTGACACTCAAGGCGGATCTCGACCGCCTCGCCGGCGGACTGCCGCAGGACGAACCCGTCACAGAGGACTCGATACTCACCGCCTCGGTACAGGAGCTGGGGCCTCGGTTCCGCGAACTCCGCCTGCTGAGACCTGATAGCCCGTCGCACCACCAGCTGAACGAGAAGCAGGTGAGCCATCTCAAGGCAGGAAAAACGCTGCTCCTGTTTCAACCTGCCGCCAACAACCTTCGAGACATTGTTCTGGCTCGCGCCGTCAATCCGGATCGATGGGAGGCAGGGCTCCTCTCGGCCTCGATCAATGAAACTCTGCTCTGGGACATGCAGTCGAGAGACATGCTGCCGGCAGAAACCGACCTGGTCGTTGAAGACCATGACCAACGAATCCTCTACTCAACCTTTCAGGAACGGATCGAGCTTCCGGCTCTCCAACGACAGGACCTGACCACCCCCATGACGGAAGCGTTCGTCTGGCACTCAGGTGAACGCGACTACGTCGCAGGCGCCTGGACGGTGCCCCTGCGATACATCTTTCTTGCAGACCCCTGGATCATTGCACTGAGCCAAACGAGAGCGTCTGCCCTGGCCCCGGTCGATCAGTTCCGGCACACCTTCCTCATGGTCATCGCCTCCGCGTTGAGTGTCGTGGTGCTGCTCAGCCTCTCGCACATTCGCCGAAGCCTGCAGCCGGTGACGCTCCTGCAAGAAGGCACGACGCGCCTCGCCGGCGGGGACTTTACCACGCATGTCACCGTCAACAGCGGAGACGAATTCGAAGACCTGGCCGCGTCCTTCAATCGCATGACTGGCCAATTGAGCCGACAGTTTCATGTGCTGGAAACCCTCTCAGCCATCAGCCACGCCATCCTCTCCAGTCATGAGCCCACCGCGATGACGCGGCTCGTGCAGTCCCGAATCTCCGAAACCGTTGCCTGTGACGCCATCGGGATGGCCTTGATGGAATCCGGCCAGCCCGGACCAACGATGATGTCCGTGCGGCATCTGCACTCCCGATCCAAGAGTGAATTCACCGAGTCGCTCTGTCAGTTTTCACAGACAGAGCTCGACCAGCTCCAGCGACACCCGCACCATGTATTGCTGTCGTCGTCCGCCCCACTACCCGGGTACGTGACAGCGATGGTCCCGCTTCAGCTCGCCAGCTTTGCGGCCTTTCCCATCATCGTGAACCATCTCGTGAGTGGCGCACTGGTGCTGGCCTATCGCTTGGGGAAATCCCCGTCCCCCGATGATATCGCCGCTGCCCGCAGGCTGGCCGACCAAGTGGCGGTGGCCCTCGCCAATAACCGCGCGATCGAAGCGCGCGTGCGCGCACAGATGGAGCTCGTCGGAGCCGTCGAGGCGCAACACGAAGCCGAGGAGCGGGCCACCGTGTTACAAGCCGAGAACCTGTCACTGGAGACGAAAGAAGAACGGCTGCGGCATCAGCAGAGTGCCACGCTGAATCTCGTCAAAGACCGGACGGTCTTTGACGGTTCTCTGGCCGACGCGGCCCGACTGGTCACGACGACGGCAGCCCAGGCCCTCGGAGTAGAACGGACCAGGGTGTGGATCTTTGAAGAAGGCCACCGCCGACTCTACTGCCTTGACAGTTATCAACGGTCCACGGACCGTCATGGGCCGGAACACACACTGTCCCTTTCGCGATATCCTGACTATTTCGAGAAACTCCAGCGCGGGCAGGTCCTCACGGCTCCGCCTGCGAGCCAGGATGCATCTTTTCGCGAGCTGTCGGCCGGGGTGCGCGCGCCGCGTGGCGTCAGCTCACGGATGGACGCCCCGTTTCATACCAGGACCGGCTTAGCCGGAGTGGTGACGGTCGAACATGTGGGACCGCCAAGAGAATGGGCCGTTGACGAACAGCAGTTTGCGCAAGCGCTGGGAAACTTCATGACCCTGGTGCTGGAAGCCGCTCGCCGCCGCGAGGCCGAAGAAGCTCTGGCCATCGCCAAACTCGCAGCCGAAGATGCAACCAAAGCCAAAGCGGAATTCCTCGCCAACATGAGCCATGAGATCCGGACACCGATGAACGGCGTGATCGGCATGACGGAAATACTGGCCCGAACATCCCTCTCCGCTACACAGCGCCACTATGTAGAGACCATTCACAACTCCGGCGACACCTTGCTGGCACTCATCAACGATATTCTCGATTTTTCGAAGATCGAAGCCGGAAAACTGGAAATCCAGCCGGCTCCCCTTGATCTCCGCGACCTGATTGAACGCACGACGGAACAGTTGGCCGAGCGCGCGCAGCGAAAAGGGCTCCAGCTGCTGGCGGAGTATGATCCATCGGCCCCTACCGCCGTCATCGGCGACCCCATTCGCATTCGCCAGATCCTGACGAATCTCCTTGGGAATGCCATCAAGTTCACCCAGCAGGGCGATGTGCGTGTACACCTCACCGTAGACGCGCCGGCGCCACATGAAGCCGGGCCGGCGATCGTTCGCATCGCCGTCACCGACACAGGGACCGGCATCAGCTCCGAAGGCCAGGCGAGGCTCTTCCAATCATTTTCTCAAGTGGATGGGTCCTCGACCAGGGTCCATGGGGGCACTGGCCTGGGACTCAGCATTTGCAAACAGCTCAGCCAATTGATGGGCGGCGCCATTGATGTCCATAGCCAAATGGGACAAGGCAGCACGTTTCGGGTCACGCTTCCCCTGCCGCTACAAACCGAGCCCAGCGCCGCACGCGTGTCTGATCCGGCGCTCGCAGGGGTCCGGATTTGCGCCGCCGTGAGTCACCCTGCTACCCGGCAGCTTCTGACGCAATACCTATCCAGCTGGGGCCTCGCACCACGAACAGCGGATACCGGCGCGGAGTTTCTGGAGCAGGTAATGGATGGACTGGCAACGGAAGGCGGACAAGTCATTGCGCTCATCGATGAAACGTTCGCGGATATGACCGATCTTCAAGTGATGCAGGATCTTCGGTCTGATTCGGCCCTCGCGGATGCCGGCCTGCTTAGGCTCGTGTCCTTTACCCGCCGGGCCGATGTCGAACAAGACCCGGTGTTCGGCGGGATTCCCTTTGTCACCAAACCGCTCCGATACGACGCGCTCCATGCAGCGCTCCTGGAGCTCCTCGGGAGGAACCCGCTGCCAGCCGCGTTATTGCCACCGGCACCGCCCTCAAAGCCCCACCTAGCCGGCACGGTCTTGTTGGGCGAGGACAATCCTATCAATCAAGAGATCGCGACGCTGATGCTCGAAAACCTGGGTTGCTCCGTTACCGTCGCGCAGAACGGCCGAGAGGTGGTCGATTGCGTGAAGACGACTCGCTACGACATCATCTTCATGGATTGTCAGATGCCTGACATGGATGGGTTCGAGGCCACACGCCTTATACGGACTTGGGAAAGCGAACTGGACAGCGGCCCGTCGAGACAACCTATTCCTATCATTGCACTGACAGCCCATGCGACACCCGGAGATCGCGCCCACTGCCTGACATCCGGCATGAGCGACTACTTGTCCAAACCCTTCACCATGGAACAGCTGCAGCAGATGGTGACCGCGTGGCTGGCGCAGAGCACGACTGCTGAGATCCCTGCCCAAATCCAGTCCACGCAGACAGCAGATGTTCCGCCGGCAGATACCGAACAAGCCGCTCCCCCGACCGTCGACCAGGCAGCATGGAACTCAATTACCGCGCTGCAACGCCCCGGCAAGCCGGACATGCTCGCCAAAATCCTCACAATCTATCTGACAGACTCGCAGCAACTCGTCGACCAGGTTCGTCAGGGGGTCGCCGACGGAGAAGCCCAACGTGTCAACGAAGCCGCGCACAGCTTGAAATCACGCAGTGCCGTGCTCGGAGCAGTCTTGCTGTCAGACCTGTGCCAGCAGATCGAAGCAATCAGTCGTCAAGGATCGGTCAAGGGTACCGAGCCGTTGCTCGATCCACTCGAAACCGCCTTTACCCACGCCTGTCAGGTGTTTCAAGCCGAACTCGAAAAGAGAGCGGCATAGCCAGGGCTGCAGATCCAACCCTTTGTCGTTACTACCGCACGGCTGCTCGGCCTGCGTCAGGAACTATTCCGCGATGAGGGGATGAAAGGAAGACAGTGGCATGGCGTGAAATCTTACCACCCCATGCCAGGGGACCCTATTGGATTGGCTCACGCTACGGCCTCCCAGGCGTCGCTATTCCAGAGGGAGTCGTACCTGCGCTGAATGGTGACCCGGCGACCACGGCAAGAACGCCAGTTGAACTGTTGATGGTAAATGCGGATACGTTGCTGGATCCCCCGTTTGCTACATACAGGAACGATCCATTGGGGGAAACCGTCACTCCAGCCGGGCCCGTACCCGCTGAGAAGGGCGACCCAGCGACGGCCGTTAATGCGCCGGTCGTGTTATTGATCGTAAAGGCTGAGACATTGTTGGATCCCTGGTTAGCCACATACACAAAAGACCCGTTCGGTGACACGACCACGCCGGTCGGACTCGTCCCTACAGAGAACGGCGATCCGGCCACTGCGGACAGGGCACCCGTCGATCCGTTAATCGAATAGACCGAAATGTCGTTGGATCCCAGATTTGTCGCGAGCGCGAATAATCCGTTGGGACTTACGGCAACGGCACTTGAATTGGTTCCTGCCGTAAAGGGAGATCCCGCTACCGCCGAGAGGACTCCCGTAGTTGAATTGATCGTATAGGCTGAAACACCCCCTCCTCCATTCGCCACGTAAGCGAATGAACTGTTCGGAGAGACTGCTACTGCGGCCGGATTAGTTCCCGCTGCGAAGGGGGACCCGGCAACCCCGGACAATACCCCGGTTGAACTGTTAATCGAATAGGCCGATACATTGTTGGTCCCTTGGTTTGCGACAAATGCAAAGGCGTTATTCGGAGACACCGTAACAGCACTGGGAGTAGTTCCGGCGGCGAACGGAGATCCGGCGACAGCTGTGAGTGCCCCTGTTGTGCTATTCACTGTAAATCCTGAAAGGGTGTTGGCTCCCGAGTTCGCCACATACACAAACGAGCCATTTGAAGACACCGCAACAGCACTGGGACTTGTCCCGGCTGAAAATGGAGCCCCTGCCACCGCCGTTAATACACCTGTCGTGCTGTTGAACGTGTACGCCGAGACATCGTTGGTCCCTTGATTGGCTACATATGCGATAGCTGAAGCACTCGACCCGCCCAGGGTGAAATTGCCTCCTGGGCCGCCGCCGTCGCTTGGACAGCCGGTGAGAAGAGCGAGTCCCGCCAGCGCAGTCACGATCGACAATGGTTTCTTCATGGTAAATCTCCTTACGCGCCAATGCCTGTTGATTCAATCAACGGCTCTCCCTACCTATAGCACTATGGAACACTAATGCCAATCGACCTGCGCATATTTTCAATGGACTTTGCCGGCTGTGCGCTGTCAGATTGTAGGAAAAATCAGACGGAGTGTTTCATCGTGCAACAGCAACCTCTTGCCCCCCTCGTCATACTCGGCTCAGGCTACACCGCCCGTTTTCTGTGGCCGCTCGTTGCCGATCGTGCACCGAACGTCTTTGCCACCAGCCGTGCACCGGAGCAGCATCTCAGCCATATCCCGACGGCCCAGCGTCTGCGGTTTGATTTGTCCCAGCCGGACACGTGGGCGAATATCCCACGCGAGGCCGATCTCCTCTGGTGCTTTCCCGCAACGCCACTCAATCTTGTCCAGCAATTCGCCGCGTCACTACGCGGCTTGGACCGTCGGATGGTACTCCTCGGCAGCACCTCCGCCTATACCCAGGGAGACGCGCAGGAGTATCCGCCGCCCTGGATCGATGAGACCGCTCCGATCGATCTCCGTCAGCCGCGCGTGCAAGGTGAAGAGTACCTCCGCCAGGAACATGGCGCCGTCGTGCTCCGCGTCGCCGGGATTTATGGGCCAGGGCGGCATCCCCTCGACTGGATCAGAACAGGCCGCGTCGGACCGACACGCAAATACGTCAACCTGATTCAGGTCGAAGACCTCGCGGCCATCTGCCTTGCCGCCGTGGAACGAGGAAACCCCGGCGAGGCCTACAATGTCAGCGACGGGCAGCCCCGCACGTGGAAAGATATCTGCGAGACAATGATGGGTCCTGTAGCTCGAAGCCCCGCTGACACAACCGCACAGACAGAGGCGGGTAAAGAGACGGGAAAGCGAATCGACTCCACTAAACTCCTTCGAGACCTCGAACTGCGCTTGACCCACGCCGATCTCTTCCGCTCGCTTCGCGAGCTCGCATCTCCAGACCGATAAACCCGCCGGCGCGGCGGGGTCGCAGCGGGCGCATTGACCGGTCCGGCGAACGCACACGGTTAGACCGGTAACTTCCTGTTGATTTCTACGATCGTGACGGATTGGTCCTTTGACTCAGCATCTTGCTGAAGCTCCCAGCGACTGAAGACCGTGACTTTCGTCCCGTCGCGGCGCTCATGAACCAGGCGCCCCTCCCAAAACCCTCTTGCCAAGAGTTCTGTTTCAATCTGCTGCAGCGAAACGGGAAAGACGGTATGGAGAAGCTGGTGGGACACCTTCCCCAGTGCACTCCTCTTATCCCATCCGTACAATTCGCTTGCACGATCGCTCCAATAGCGAATCGTCCCGTCCTTATTCCGCACCATCAGGGCACCCTTGGCGATGTCCACGGTGCCGCCGGCCTTCGCCTGTGTCCCGCGCTCATCACGTGCAGGTGGCTCCTGCCCCGCGTCGGTGAGGGCAGCGTGCAGCGTCTCAGCCACTACTCGATGGCCATCGCTGGTCCAATGGGTATCGTCAGGAATAAAGACCAACTGTTTTGTCTTTGCCGCAGCGGACAGTGCGGGCGTAAGGTCGACATATCGGATGTCTGGAGAAATATCTGAGACCAGACGATGGAGCCGTTCCGGCAAATCGTTCAGCACCCACCATTTCAGATCCCCCTGAGCGTTTCCGTCAAAACGGGCAATGTCGTGGTACACCCTGAACTTGGTCGGAGCAAATGCGACCATAAAGCCTGCGCCCTCGCTCCGAGCCAATTCATAGGCCTCTTTGAGAGAATTCGCGGTTGTTTGTAACGCCTTCAATTCCTGTCCTGTCGGCACAATGGATGACGTGTGATCTAGGAAATAGACACGTTCTTCGTGACCATCTCCTCCATCAATCAGACCATAATTCCCTGCGATCCGCTGATTCGGCACACACCCGTGAGTCCATCGCGCAAGTGCCATGAGGCTATTGAGAACGAACGAACGGTCCCAGGCCAAATTCATCGAATTCCACATGCCGTTCAGAACAGACACCCGCTCTTCGTACCTTTGGGCATCTACAAGATCATTGCCTTCGTAAAAGACCCACACGATCCACTTTGCGCGAAGAGTAAGCGCATAGCGCTTCAACACCACCAGTTCCTGCTGAGGGCCGTAGCCGGATTGCCCGAGGTTAGCAACGGTTCCTCCGTACAACTCAGCCAATCGAGTTGTCGCGAGAACCGGACCAGGCATCATCGGAGACTCGATATACGAATCACCGATCACCACGACCGCAGCCTCTGCCAAATCCTGTTCGTTCCGGAAGCCATTCTTGTCATACTTGACGTCGAAGGGTTCGGCCGGCCGGACGGGAAGGCAGATGCTTTCGCCGATGTTGCCCCGGCCGAACACCGTCTTCACGGTTGACCCAGGACGCGGAAGCGATAACAGCTCCCGATCCGGAACATAATTGGGCCGCTCCCACGGAAGAAAGCTGGTGGACACAAAGGTCTTTCTATAGTCGATGAGATTCAGCCAGACAGGAACTTCGGCTAAAAGAAGCGCTGCCACGAGAGACAGAGTCATCAATACGAATTGGCTTCTGATTTCATCCCGAGAGACATGCGAGAGCAGCGCGTAGGCGCCCCATGCGAGGAAGTACGATGTACCCAGAATACTGAACAGATGCCGTGCATCCGGCGCAGCGGTCGATAACCCTGACTTAAATGCAATGACCACCCCTCCAACAAAGAGCGCGGCGGTGATGAAGAGGATGGTTCGTTTGATGCGGGATCTTGAAGTAACAGTCATAGGCGTAACGTGTCGTGTCCTTTCACCCATCGAGCCGGAAGCGGTCAACTCTCCGATGCACCACTCCAGAATGAGTACGATAGCAGGCCTATTTCTGTCCTGTCACCCCCCTCTCCGTACTTTGAAACAGCTTAGAATTGATACTTAGAAAGAATATTCCCTGCCTTCCCTATCCATACGGCCCGCACGCTTTCCTTCTGAGCTCGCATGGCGGAGATGGCGGTTCAGCACCGGAAAATACTAACCCGATTCTAGCGAAGCAGAGTCATCACGGCCAGACACACCAGCAGATTATTCGTCGCATGCGCGATCATGCCGGGGAGCAAGCTGCCGGTTCGCTCATACAACCAGGCCCAGAGCACGCCGCTCCACAACACGCTGATAAAACCGATGAGGCCGTACCCATGCGCCAGGGCAAAGATGCCGGCGCTGATGAGGGCCGCCGGCAACGGATTCAGCCGCCGCCGCAAGATCGCATACAAGATCCCGCGAAATGCCAGCTCTTCGAAAATGGGCGCAAAGACCACATACTCCAGCAAGCTGACGGTCAATACCGAGCCCGAGCCCCAGACGAGATCGGGGTCGAACCATTCCGTCCAGTGGTTCGCCAGATGTAACGACTCCGCCACCTGCCCCATCACCCACTCGCCCCACAGGCCGGCCGCGACTACCGCAAGCACCACACTCGCCAGCCGCCCGATCTGCCGCCACTGAATGTGTAAACCGAACCCAGTGACGAGATTCAATCCTGACGGCCTGAGCAGGTAGTAATAGGCCATCCCCAACAACGGCAAATTCGCTACCGGAATCGCCACGGCGCGCAGCGAGACATTCTCTAACGGTGCTATTGAAATAAACGCCAGCGAGAGCACCGCGCCGAGTGCGCCGCCTCGCAAGAGCACCGCCGTGCCGATGCCTCCCGGCCAGGGTGGCGGCACCCCGGGCTGATGCAAGCGTAGGCCGTCGTCCCGTCGAATCCTCAACCAGACGAATCGCAACAACAGGAGCGATCCGCCGATCCATCCCAGCAGTTCCAGGCCCGTGAGCAGTTGGGACACCCCTTGAATCCGCGCCGCACGGGCACGCATCTGCTCACGCACCGTCGCACCCAAATCCACATCACCCGCCCGCTCAGCCAAGGCTGCCGCGAGATGATTGTAAAACCACCCGGACGGAAGGACTTCAGCCAAGGCGGACTGCAACTCCATTTCGCGTTCGCGCGTAAGTGAACCCTCACCATACGCGGCCTCGATGAACGCGGCATAGAGGGGCAGTGGCGCATCCTCACCCGCCCAGATATTGGCCGCCGCCAGCGCATCCAATGGGCGCCCGGACTCGGCTTGCAGAATCGCCAATCGCAATTTCGCTGCCGGCGAGGCGGTCGCCGCCACAAGTTCTTGGTACCACTGAATCGCTTGCGCCCGCTCGACATCATTGCTGCCGGCCGTCCACTCTGTCACTCGCTGTTGCCAGTCCGGCGCAAGCAGCAAGCCGTCCTGCGCTTCCATCGTCCGGCTGACCATCAGATCCAGCGCCCGCTCAGGATCCTCAAATCGATCAAGTCTGGATGTATTGGAAGACAGCCAGAGCAGCGTACCCAAGGCCGTGATGAGCAGCATCGCAGCAAACAGACTGACCCCGAACGAAAAACGCGGGCGATCGGGCCCATTGAATGGCGACGCCGTCTCGTCTCGTCCCGTCACGGCAAGCCCCACCTGGCCGCCCACTTGCCTACGTGCATCAAACATAGGGGTGACTATACCATCGGCCCCTCGCAGGCACCTATCCCTCGAAATGGCTAGATCCTCCCCCCCAGGCTGTTGAGAAAGCCCGCCAGCGGCGTTCTCGCTTCATTCAGAGGCTCGACGTACCGGAACGTACGCCTCGCCTCTTCACTCGCTGCGGCCTGGCTGAACGACCCGTCTGAACAGCCTGTCAGCACGAGGCCACAATCCCGCCACTATCACGTGGCCTCTCACTCCGGACTTGGCTATACTAGCCCCGCAAAACCGTTCGGAGACTTCGGCATGATGCGCGACTTTGTTCCTCCCCAGCGCCTGTTGCTCGGCCCCGGTCCCAGCATGGTGCACCCCCGTGTCCTGCAGGCCCTTGCCGCGCCGTTGCTCGGGCATCTCGATCCCGCCTTCCTCGGGGTCATGACTGATGTGCAGCACTTGCTCCGATTTGTCTTCGCCACCGCGAACCCCTTCACCATCGCCGTGTCTGGAACCGGATCAGCCGGGATGGAAGCGGCCATCGTCAACATGGTCGAACCAGGCGATGCCGTAGTCGTCGGGGTAAACGGCGTCTTCGGCACGCGCCTCGCCACGGTCATCGAACGATGCGGCGGCAAAGCGATCCGGCTGGAGATACCCTGGGGCCAAGTCATTCCCACGGAAATGATTGAGTCGGCCTTGCGCCGGTCAGGACCGGTGAAGGCCGTCGTACTGGTCCATGCAGAAACATCAACCGGCGCGTGCCAACCGCTTGAAGCCATCGGCTCGCTATGCCGGGATCACAATGCGCTGCTGATCGTCGATGCCGTCACCTCGCTCGGCGGCATTCCCGTCGATGTCGATCGTCTGGGAATTGATGTGTGTTACAGCGCGACGCAGAAATGCCTGAGCTGCCCGCCGGGACTGGCGCCGCTCACAATAAGTCCGCGAGCCCTGTCCGCCATCAAAGGCCATCGCACTCCCTGTCAAAGCTGGTATCTGGATATGGCCCTGGTCGCAGAATACTGGGCCGAAGAATCACGCGCCTATCATCACACCGCGCCGATATCGATGATCTACGCACTGCGCGAAGCGCTGCGACTGGTGGAAGAGGAAGGACTCCCCGCCCGCGTTGCGCGACATCGGCTCAACAGCGAGGCCCTAGTCGCCGGACTGATGGAACTGGAGTTCTTGCCGCTTCCCCCGGCGGAGCATCGGCTCCCGATGTTGACCTGCGTGACACTCCCTCCGCATATCGATGAAGCCGCGATTCGCCGACAGCTGCTCCAGATCTACGGCCTTGAAATCGGCGGGGGGCTGGGCCCGCTCAAAGGCAAAGTGTGGCGTATCGGACTGATGGGAGAGTCCAGCACGGAAGCAAACGTGTTGACGTTCCTCAACGCCCTTGAGGAAATGTTAATCCAATTCGGCTGGCTCTCCACACCGGGGATCGCACTGCACGCTGCCGCACGAGTCTATAGCCGAACTGGGCAAAAGGAGTACTGAACATGAGCCGTTCTCTCTTAGTGGTGCTAGGAGCCGTCGTCTTCGCGTTGATGAGCGTCACCTTTTTCTGGGTCTTCAAGCTGACCATGGCCAATTCCATGAAGACGGACATGGTGTCGGCAGAAAAGGTGGCGGCGTTTATCCAAGCGCTGCTCGAAGCCAACCGCAATAACTATACGGATAACGTCGTGGTGAAACTGCAGAAAGAAGGGATTCAGGCGCACGAACATTGGAAGGACGAACGCGGCGTCGCGTTGCCCGCCCAGTATCTGATGGAATCCGGCCGGCTGGTGGCGATGAAAGACCTGAAGTTTTCGTTCCGCCTGGCCAGCCTCACGCCGATCTACGTCTGGAACGGCCCCAACAGCGACTTTGAACGCCTCGGCCTCGCCGCGGTGGACAAGGACCCCGATAAACCGCACTACGGCTACATCACCAAAGGCGGCACGCGCTACTTCCAAGCCATTTATGCCGACCGCGCCGGCTCGCAAGCCTGCGTCGATTGCCACAACCAGCACTCCAACAGCCCACGCCGAGATTTTAAATTGAACGATGTGATGGGCGGCATCGTGATTACCTTCCCCGTCGGAGAATAATCCCATGGCCATTGCCATTCAGCATGTTCGCCTCATTGACGGAACCGGGTACATGATCGAACGCGCCACCGTGCTGATCCGCGGCAGTAAGATCGTCGCCACGGGGTCGAGCCGCACCATGACGATCCCGAAAGGCGTGACCAAAATCAACGGCCGCGGCCTGACGGTCATGCCCGGCTTGATCGATTGTCACGTGCACCTCTGTCTGGGAGGAGAGCCGGACGTCGTCGCCACGGTCGAATCGGATGCGCCATCCTTGACACTGTTGAAATCGGCGCGCCACGCACAGCAGACGCTGGAGGCGGGCTTCACCACCGTTCGCGATGTCGGCTCTCGCGACCACTCTATCTTTGTCCTGAAGCACGCCATCGACCAGGGAGTCATGCCGGGTCCTCGCATTGTCGGCGCCGGGCTCGCGATCTGCATGATCGGCGGCCATGCCCGCTTCATCGGTCAGGAAGTCGAAGGGGTCGAACAAGTCCAGCGCGCCGTCGACGCACAACTGGCGGCCGGAGCCGGCGTGATTAAAGTCATCGCTTCCGGCGGCGTCCTCACTCCCGGCACCTCGCCGGATCAGGCGCAGATGACCCTGGACGAACTCACGGCCGCGGTCGCGACCGCTCGCCGAGCACAGAAGAAAGTGGCCGCCCACGCACACGGATCCTCCGGCATGAAAAACGCGATTCGCGCCGGCGTCCACTCCATCGAACATGCCACGCTGCTCGATGACGAGGCCGGCGAGCTGATGAAAACGCACGGGGTTTACATGGTTCCGACGCTCTCGGCGCTTTCCACTACTGCGGCGGGACGCCCAGGCTGCGGCATTCCCGTCAGCGCGCTCGACAAGGCCAAGGCGATGACCAAACGCCATCAAGCGAGCTTCAAGAAAGCCCATCAGAGCGGACTCTGCATTGCCATGGGCACCGATGCCGGAACCCCCTTCAATTACCACGGAGACAATGCGCAGGAACTGGAGCGGATGGTGGCGTTCGGCATGAGCCCGATGGAAGCGATTCTCGCCTCAACCGCGGCTGCCGCGCGCTTGATCGGCATTCATGACACGGTGGGCACCCTGATGCGAGGCCGGCAGGCGGACCTGGTGATTGTGGAGGGCAACCCGCTCAAGCGGATTGAGTACCTGCGGGACCGCAGCAGAATCATGGGCGTGATGCAGGCGGGAAAATTCGTGGCGGGACCGCTGGCAAAAACGTAAGCCGTACGCAGTGACCCGAATGAGGAGTCAGGGCTTGTACGTTTACCGTCTTTCGTAGAAGAGCTCCAAGGCCGAAGCATATCCGTGAATGCGGCCTTTTCGGAAGCTGTCCTCCAGCTGTCCTCGCAATGAGCGAAACCCGCCTTCGTCGCTTTTCTTCACTACTCCTTGCGACACCATCATCTCGGCGGCCACTTCGACGAGTCTCCCCTTGCGGGCTTCCATCTCTTCGGTGAGAAAATCATCCATCACTTCCGCACCCCGCTCTGCGACCAGATCCTCTTTGAATGTGTCATACCCCTGCGCCGCCACGGTCCGCTCGCGCAGAAGAGCCAACTCGGCTTTGACTCTAGCCACATTCTTCACCAGCAGCGCGAACAGTTCTTTTCGTCCCTCATCGAACAGCTTCTGCTCCATCTCATGGAGAATGGCCGACAGATCCACATAGTCTGCGCGGGGTTCGTCACCCCAATAGAGCCGGTCATAGCTGCGTCGTTTCTCCGTATCGCCGACGATCTCATAGGCCGCGTTGATCTCGCGGATTTTCGCCTCGGCATCTTTGGCATCGGGGTTCCGGTCAGGATGATGCTGAAAGACCAGCTTGCGGTAGGCCTTCTTGATCTCCTCATCGGACGCCTCACGGGAGACACCCAGCACGCGGTAATAGTCCATTTGCGCCATGCGCGAAACTATAGCACGCCCCTTCCCCGGGCTTCACCTTACCGCCCCTCCCCCCCTTGACCTTCAAATCATCCGGCTTATCTTCACACCATGACAAACAACACCACTCCAAAAACACTGACGAACGATGAAAAAAAGGCTGCGGACGCCGCCTTCGCCGGGCGCCCGTTTAACGCATCGTGGTCGGCCTCTGCGCGGACCGTCTATGACGGCATTGTGAATGCCTTGCCGAAAGACGCCGTCCCAGCACTTCCGGAAGTCGATGCCGTGCTCGCTGAGCTAGAGGCGACGCTGCCCGCGGTTTCACACGTTGAGCACGCACCGCTCTCCGACACGGACTCGAAGCCGGAGGACGCAGCAGCAGACACCACCGCTGAATCGAATGTTCCGACCATCAGGGATCGGCAGGAAGCGATTCAGTCTGGAATATTGATCGATGTCACGCCGACGGCCAAGGAACTCGGGCTCACGTTTCCAGTCACCATCACCAAGCCGTTATGGGATCTCGGAATTGTCACGAATCACTCGCTCTCTCAGGAGGAGCAAACCGGACGGCTGCGCGACATCTTGATGGCGTTCAGGCTGCGGCTCGCGAGTCTTGCGACCGTCTCGCCGTTGATCGATTTCCCGGCGCTCTTGGCCATGCCACCGAGCACGGTACCGCAACCGGTCCCCTTGTTTGCCATCATTCAGCCGGATAGCGGGAACCAAGCCAACGTGACCCTGTTGCTGCCGAACGAAGTCTCGCTCACGATTACACCGTCGAACTAAATGCGGTTCGACGGTCACCGGCGGAGGAGTTTCTCGATGAACGCTCGCTCTTCCGCCTCTGTCTTGACGAGGCCATCCAGGTGCGCGTCACGAAGTTGGGTGAGCACCGTGCCATAGATCGGTCCCGGCTTGATCCCCATGGATTGAAGATCCTTCCCGGTGAGCCGGGGCACAGCCTGCCGCCAGGCCGTGAGATACGCCGACACCAGCCGCTTCACCCGATCGGACGGACTCTGGGCCATGATGGCCACCAGCGCCTCATCCTGCGCTCCCTCTAAAATTCGGCAAACCCCGGACGGCTTCAACGGCGGCTGCTTGCTAAGTTGCCGCAGGAGACGATGGGCTCCTCCACGCAGGGCCTTCAATGTCGTGGCTTCACGCTCACTGAAGGGAAACCGTTTCAACAAATCCGTCACGCCACGATCGGGCAGGACCGCTGCGATCGCCATCATATAGACCAACCAGGCCTCCAGCTTCCGATCCAGATAGAGCAGCCGATACCAATCGAGTGTTTCTTCGACGGCAAACAGCAACTTCTCCAGCCGTGGAGTCCAGCTGAGCTTCGGATGGATGAATCGCAACAGATCGAGTTCCGCCAATCGCTTCAATCCAGACTTCGGCTCCCGCTCCGAACAAAGCGCTTTTAATTCTTCCAATAGCCGGTGGCCGGATAGCTTCTGGAAGAGCGCCATCTTGACGGCGGCCTTCGCCAGCGCCAGCGTGTCTTTCCCAAGATGAAATCCGAATCTGGTCTCAAAGCGGACCGCCCGAAATACGCGAGTGGGATCTTCGACAAAACTGAGGCTGTGGAGAACACGGATAGCCTGATTCTTCAGATCCCGCTGGCCGCCGTAAAAATCGAGCACCTCCCCGAATCCTCGGCCATTCAGACGAACCGCCAGGGCGTTGATCGTAAAATCACGGC
Source organism: Nitrospira lenta (assembly GCF_900403705.1). Lineage (NCBI taxonomy): Bacteria > Pseudomonadati > Nitrospirota > Nitrospiria > Nitrospirales > Nitrospiraceae > Nitrospira > Nitrospira lenta. Next base: position 328,281 of record NZ_OUNR01000001.1, read on the forward strand.
GATACAGATCTTTCTTGATCGAACTTTGCTCGACGGTGGGAAGTGCAGTCGGATACTCGTAGTACTCGGTTCGAGCCGTGGCCACATCGAGCTTGAGACCATCCGGCAACACGATCACCGCCGTGCCGAATCGGTCATGCGCCTTGACGCGCCCCAACTGTTCCGCCGCCAGTTTGCGCGCAAACGCGATCCCGTCGCCTTCGACGACTAGATCGAGATCGAGATTTTCGATCCCCAGCAACAGATCCCGCACGCAGCCACCCACCACATAGAGCGGCAAATCCAGCCGGTCTGCCAACTGTCCGGCTTCTTGAATCAGCGTAAAGAGGCGCGGCGGTAACTTCTCTTGCAGTTGCCGTTTGAGATCACGATGATGCACCAGCCTCGGCACACCGCTTGGATCCATGACTTTTGGACGAATCTTTACGGAAGGCAACACATCGTCGTGCCAGGCCCTGAGCAGATCTGTCCGCGTAATGACTCCGACAACTCTCGTGCCCTCAAGAATCGGCACGAATCGCTGATTCCGCTCCAGCATCGCTTGTTTGATCGTATGGAAGTCCGTGTCTGAATGAGCCGCGAACTGATCCGATTGGAGAATATCGGCCGTCGGGATCTTGCCCAATCGATGAAACAGCGCCTTCTGTATCTCCTCCCGACTGACTAACCCGGCATACCGATCTTTGCCGTCCAACACCGGTAGAACATTCACGCCATAGTGTGTCATTCGCCGTTCCGTCTCGCTGACCGTAGTCTCTCCGCTGATCGTCTTGACCGGCTTGGTCATGACATCTTTCGCTAACAACGTCGGTCGATACCGCTGCGTCAGCAAGTGTATGAGCCGTTCCTTCACCTCTGTGAGCGTCTGCCCTTTGACGATCGCAGCCGCCGCCACTGCGTGGCCGCCCCCGCCGAACTCCTGCGCGATCCATCCGACATCGATCTCCGGCGTACGGCTGCGTCCGATCACTTCCACGTGCTCTTCGTTCACCACGGCCACCACGACCGCGTCTACGCCTTCAAGCTCGGCCAGCTGATGCACAGCCTCGGCCGCTTCCACGCGCCCGCGATCGCAGGTGCTGGTCGCCACGAGCACCTTTCGGCCCTCCAGATAGTGCACTTCACTGTGCTGTAGCAAATCGTTCAACAACGCGACAATATTCGGATCAAGCGGCTGATGCAGCGTCTGCTCGATGAGCTTCAGATCGGCTCCGGCATCGATGAGAAAGGCCGCAGCCTGCAGATCGCGCGACGTGGTTGAGGAATACGTGAATGACCCGGTTTCATCGTAGAGGCCAAGCGCCAATACGGTCGCTTCCTCCGATGTGAGCGGAACGCCCGCCTCTCGCACCCGCTCAATCAGCATGGTCGCCGTAGCCCCGACCGTCTCAATAACCTGCGCGATGGATTTCCCGATTGCCGAAGCCCCGCTCCCGCTGGGGTCTGCTCCATGATGATCGAAGACCTGCACCTCGACCTTCGGATCCAGCCAGCACTGTTTGAATGGGCCGATACGATCGGGGTCGTGGGTATCGACCAGAATCAACTTCGTCACTTGTGCAAGATCGAGATCTTTAAGCTTGGTGAGATTCAGATCGTGCGCCAGGAGAAATGCGTGCACGGATTTCTGCGCCCCGCCGGACAGGACCAGCCGTGCATTGGGGTACAACTTGCGCACGGCAACCATTGACGCCAGCCCGTCGAAGTCCGCGTTGTGGTGAGTCGTCACGACGTCCATCCCCGCATTCTAGCAGGGTCGATGACCTCGTGAAATGCGAGGGCGTACCTTTCCGCGGGTTTGATGCGGTCATTGCGCGCTCCTTACTCACATACGGCGCCAGGATGAAACTCCTGGCGCCGTGCCGCGAATTACTGATGCCGTTTGCCTTGGCGGTCGTGCTTCTCCCGCGCGATATGCCGTGATGCACGATCCTGCGCGTGATCGATCCTGGCCCGTTCGCCTTTCGTCACAACCCCATCGGCCTTTGCCTTATCTTCCATCTTGTTGATATGTTCCTCTTGCTTGTTCAATCGATTGGCTTCCCGCTCATTCAATTGGCCGCTGGCAATCCCCCGATCAATCCGCTGTTCCTGATTCGCCTGCCGTTGATCGATGACAGGCGTCTCCGCCTGCGCAAAGACCATCCCACTCATGCTAAGCATCAACACGCCAACCGCCAATACCATCGTCTTCATCGGTACCTCCCTAGGATAAAAAGTTGAGCTCCTCTGCCCCAATCAACGCGCCGCCATCTAATCCGTTGACGATACCCATATCCGAGGAACGCCAGACCTTGGCTATGTATCAGGAGGCTAGGAAGCTGTCCAGAAGCTCCACCTAAGCGAAGCGCTGCCCAGCACATAAAAGAAGCCTCGTTTGATCAAGCCCGCGTGGCCGCTTCCACTCCGATCAGGTCGGCTGTCACGGCCATCATGACCGTCGCAGTCTGTGCTGCCGATTCAGTCTTTACGATCGCCGCGGAAGATGATGGGAAGCCGCGCCGCGTCACCCTGAGCAGATTTGCACAGGCTGCCGCCATTTTTCCCCCTCTCGCCATACGGTCTACGTGTCCGACCTTAGACCCGCATCCTAACCTCTCGGTTTTTCAGGAAGTCCTTGATGGCCTGGTTTCGGCATGTGCCTTGCTGTACTGGCAAACCAAGAACTATGCACCGTTCAATTCTAAGGAGGTTGTCGATGAAGAGCCACGTAAAGAACCCCATGATGACGATCGCTGTTGCCGCCCTCGCCCTGGTGACGCTGGCCGCTGCGCCGGCGTTGGCCAAGGATAAAGAGGCAAAGAAAAAGTCATCCGGCATGCACCATTCGTCCGCGGCGGCGGCGGCCTCATCCACCAGCCACATTCCTGAAGTCGGCCAGGCCCCGAAACGCGGGGAGCATGACTCGAAGCCAGGCCCGGCCTGGAAGACCGTCGGTGGGACGGTCAAACAGATCGATGGCAATGCCTATACCGTGGAAGACTACGAAGGGAATCAGGTGAAACTGTACGTCGGCCAGGGAACGAAACACATCAAGCAGAAGAAGGTCGGGGACACAGTCCGCGCCGAAATCACACGAGGCGGCTTCGCGAATTCCGTGCAATAACAAAGTTTGAATCCGCGCACCCACCTGGATGCGGAACGGTCCCCGAGGGGGGCCGGCCTATAGAGGGCCGGTCCCCTTTGTTTTGCTCGGAACCGGCTATCGATTACTTCGCCGCCTTGCTGAATGCAATATCTCCGTAGAATGCGACCGCCCGCTCCTTGGTATTATCCGTATCGCTCATAATCGCGACGCCGTTAATCAACGACGGCTCCTCACCAAACGCGTTTTTGTAGTCTTCATAGATATTCCGCTCTTCTTCTACCCACAGTCCGACTCTAGACGGTCCGCTTTCGACCACAATCATCCGTGCAAAGTCGGTGTAGGCATTCTCAATGATCGTGCCAACCGGCGTCTTTGTCTCCCAGATATAGTTCAACGCACCAATGGGAATGTCGCCGAAGAGAGCCCGGCCCGCTGTGTACTTCAACTTCCTCCCGAGGCTTACGCGGTCGGAGTCGTAGGCAAATGTAATGTAGAGCCGCGCCGGATAATCGTCTCCGTCTTTCCGGCTCACGTCGCTCTGTTTCAGCAGGTTCTCGATTTTCCAGCGCCAATGGATGATGGGATAATCTTTGGGATTGATGGTGACTTCCTTGGTCAGCCCGGAGGCCGACGCCTCGCTGACGGCCTTCACAACCACCTGCCCGCCATCTTTCACCAGCACATACTCTGTCTGCTTCGGGATCTTCGGGAACGTCAGAGGCTTCCAGCCGTTTGGAAGGCCAGACCCAGGCTGATCCGAGGAGAACGTCCCAACCTCGATCACCGGCACAGATTGCCCCCAGGACATCATCTGGCCGCCGAAGCCGCCAGCAACGAGAACCGTGAACGCGATCATCCTCTGCAGGGCCGTCATGCAGCAGCCTCCCTCTACCGCCTCATCCAGGCAAAGAGTTTCATAAGCCGATTCTTCGTCGCCTGCGTGAAGTGCGCCTTGCGCCAGAGATTCACCACCTTCTTATTGACCTCTGCCTGTGTGGGATAAGGATGAATGGTTCCAGCAATCGTCTTTGCCCCAAGCCCGGCCTTCATCAATACGGAGAATTCGCTGATCATCTCGCCGGCATGCGCTGCCACAATCGTCGCGCCCAGGATCTTATCCGAACCTTTTTGAATGTGGACGCGCGCAAATCCTTCGTCTTCACCATCTAAGATGGCACGATCCACTTCGTCCAACTTGAACGTATAGGTTTCAACCTCGAGTCCTTTCTCCTGCGCATCTTTCTCATACATCCCAACGTGTGCGATCTCCGGTTCCGTAAACGTGCACCAGGGCATAATCAGTGAATCCACGTCTGCATACCCCAGTCCAAATGGATGAGGGAACAGGGCGTTCTGGATCACAACCTGCGCCATCGCATCGGCCGCGTGGGTAAACTTGTAGCGAGAGCAGACATCCCCCGCCGCGAAGATGCGCGGGTTACTGGTCTGCAACCGGCCATTCACTTTCACACCATTCTGTTTGTCGAACTCGACCCCGATTGCTTCCAGCCCCACCCCCTCCACATTCGGAGTACGACCGACACCCACCAGGATTTCATCTACGGTCACATCATACTGTTGGCCATGGGAATCAACCGTCAGACGTTTCCCGCCAGCGGCCTTGCTGACCGTCAGATCTTTGCCGCAACAGAGGAGCTTTACCCCCTCATGTACCATCTGCCGCTCCACGACCTGCGCCGCATCGCGGTCTTCATTCGGCATGATGCCATGCTGGGCCTCGATCAAATACACCTGGCTGCCAAACCGCGCAAATGCCTGGGCCAGCTCACAGCCAATCGGCCCCGCACCGATCACCGCAAGACGCGGAGGCAACTCCGTCAACGAGAACACCGTTTCATTGGTAAGATAACCCGCCTCTTGCAATCCGGGAATTTGTGGCGCGGAGGCGCGTGCACCGGTGCAAATCGCCGCCTTTACAAAGCTGAGCGTGCGATTGCCGGCCGGCCCTTCGACCTGGATCGAATCAGAGCCAGTGAACCGTCCGCTGCCGCTGTAAACATCGACACCTAACTGGCTATAGCGCTGCGCCGAGTCATTGTGGCTGATCCGAGCCCGCAGCTTGCGCATCCGGGCCATCGCAGCACCGAAGTCGTACGTCACACCGGGTGGAATATGAATACCGAAGTCTTCGGCCTTCCTGAGATCGGCCCAGGCCCGCGCGGCGCGAATCACCCCCTTGGACGGGACGCAGCCCACGTTCAGACAATCTCCGCCCATCAGATGTTTTTCGATCAGCGCAACCTTCGCACCCAAGCTCGCGGCGACGACTGCTATGATCAGACCGGCTGTCCCGGCCCCGATGACCGCAATATTGTAGCGGCCGGATGGCTCCGGATTGATCCAATTGGAAGGGTGGACATTGGCGACAAGCCGCCGATTATACTCATCGTCCGGCAGCATCACGCTCTCATCATGCTGACTCATCGCTGCGCTCCTCTGAATCTCTTATAGACCGTCGGAACGAGGGCCAACAGCCCCAGCAACACAAATGCCCCAATCACGTTCGGCGAGGCGATTTCTTTCAGCGAATTGATCGTTCCTAACTGCCGACCGGCGTACGCATAGACGAATGAGCCAGGGATGATACCCAGCGCCGTCGCCGCGACATAGGTCCCCACGTTCATACGGGTCAGACCGGAGACTAAATTCACCACGAAGAACGGGAACAAGGGAATCAGACGCAATGTCATCAGATAACTGAATGCATTATTGGCAAAGCCCTGTTGAACAGGTCCCAGCCACTTCCCGAATTTCTGCTCCACCCAATCGCGCAACAGATACCGCGCCGTTAAAAAAGCCAGCGTTGCCCCCGTCGTCGCGCCAAGGTTCACAAAGAGCGGGCCGAAGGCACTGCCGAAGAGAAATCCGCCGGCCAACGTCAGAATCACGGCTCCAGGCAAGGACAAACCCGCCACGACGATGTACGCCAAGATAAAGAGACCGACCGCTGTCGCGTAGTTCGCCTCCGTGAAGGCCAGCAAGTGATCGCGATTACTTTTCAATACGTCGAGAGACAGCAACCGGCCCACATCGAAATAGAAAAATAGGCCGATGGCCACGACGATGCCTGCCAGTATGGCGAACTTGCTTCCGTTCGATGGCTGAGATGGGCTGGTCGTCGGCGCTTGGCTGGTCATAGCAGTTTCTTCAATATCATGGGGACTCCTCTCCGGTCTGTCAATGGAGCAGGCGGCCGGCATCGTCCGCGCCGCCGACTGTTGCTTACCAGCACGGCGCAGCCCAAGCCTACTCTATCGCTATGAAGAGGTACGAAACGGCTTGTTATCTGGATGTGAATGCAGCCACAGAGTGAGGACACCTGACCGAACGCAGAGGGGCAGGCTCAGGAGAAGGGAGTTACACTGATCAGGAAAATCTGGACACACATCTACTGACGTGGAAACCGAACCGCCGTGGCCACGCCACTGAGTGCATCACCGACGTCATCCCACCAGACATGTTGAGCACGGCAGGAACGTCCGGGGGTATCGGTACGCTCGGACTGTTGCGAACGAGACGCACACGGATCCTGGCGAGAAATCTCTGCCAGATTGCTGGTTGAAGTGGAGGGAGCTCCCGCACACCCGCAACTGATGAGTACCGCCATACAGAGTCCGATCCGCACCCATCCCTCCCTGTCACGCCGACGCCGCATAACTAGTGTCTCTATCGGTGGCCGGAAGATATTTCTGAAGCATCTACAGATTTACTGCCACTGGCGATCAGCGAGATCGCGATCAAGATCGAGCCGGCCCAAGGCCCTCTCAAACGGATCGATTGAGCCGTCTCGATTCTTGTCGAGTTCTTGAAAATGCTCATGGAGCAGCGCGCTGGCATTCGGGTTTGGAACCCCTCCCTTACCCTGTTCATAACGCGGGGTATACCGCTGCGGCTGCTGAAGCATGCCGTGATAGGGCTCCGCAGGATTCGGAGTCAGCATAGCCTGAGGGCGGAGCGGTTTGGCTACACCCGCGCGGCGAATGGGCTGTTCCGTTGTCAGCCCCTTGTTCTTTTTTAGGATGCGACTCTTTCCGACCGGCTGCTTCTTGGAGCTCCCCACCACGTCCTTTTTGACAGGATCAGACAGGCGCGACCGCGACTGACCGCCAGCCAAACGATTGTCGGCAACTCCCCCCTGTCCCACTGAGGCTTTCCGCTCAGCCCAGGCAACACTCCCATTCCCCACCCAAGGCAACACGAGCACGGCCACAAACAAAGCCAGTCCAGCAGTAGCACGATATGGCCTCATACGAATTCTGAGCATAAGATATGATCTCATAGGGTCCCCACACGTAGCAGACTCTATTGTGCTCCTAGGCCTTTGATTCGAGAAGGCAATTCCGTGTCTTGAGATGATCGAACGAAGCGGATCACTCGTGGAGACTTGTCAAAAGAGGCCTGACTCCCGTACCCTTCAACTGGAGGCCAAACTATGAGCGATGACTCTCGATTAACAAAATCCAAAGAGCAGTGGGCAAAAGCCAGGCGGGGAGGCGAAGAACGCGAAGTCTTCTATGAAGGCGACGACCGGCTTCCGCCTGGGCAGCACCTCGTCGAAACCTTCCCTGTGCTGGACCTGGGATTCAAACCAGAGATTCCGCTCTCAGACTGGACCCTGACCATCGGGGGCTTCGTCACCACGCCGGTGACCTGGACCTGGGAACAATTTCTCCAACAGCCCCACATCCAAGACCGCTCGGACTTTCACTGCGTCACTTCCTGGAGCCGCTACGACAACGACTGGGAAGGCGTGAGCTTCAAGCAGATCATCTCCGTCGTGAAACCGCTATCGCTCGCCAAATTCGTCCTCTTCAAATCATACGACGACTACACGACAAACTTGCCCATCGAAGTTTGCGACGACGCCGATGTGTTGCTGACGTATAAATGGAACGAGAAACCGCTGACCAAGGAACACGGCGGCCCGGTTCGGGTCATTGTCCCGAAGCGCTACGCGTGGAAAGGCGCAAAGTGGATCAAGGAGATCACGTTTTCAGATAAGGATGAAAAGGGATTCTGGGAAGTGCGCGGCTATTCGAACACCGCGCTCCCGTGGAAGAACGATCGCTACGGGTAGATTGATTACTTTTTCACCCAGCCTCCGGGCCCCTCGATGATATTCCCGGGCGTCGTATTCTGAATGGCTTTTTCTCCGGCCAGGTGCTCGACGGAGTTCAGACTGGTGCCATTGCGTGTGGCAATCTCCTCATACGCCTGCTTCCGTTTCTGATTAACGTCGTTGACCAACGCCTGCACCTCGGCGCGCCCTCCCGTCACCACACCCAGATAGCCGCTGGTCCGTTCTCCTACCTGGCCCTTGGCTTTCGCCTCATCCAGCGACAACGCCCAGGCAGCAAACCCGGTCCCCAGACAGAGCGCCACGAGAACCGCACCAACCGTCATGTGTATGCGGGCCATCCTTACCTCCTTTGCCATTCGTTAAAACAGTCCGCTGTTTTTGGAGAGGACCTGATCGAGATCCTTATCGACTTTTACCCGAATCTCATGCTCGATCTTCACATTCAGGTTGATGGTAATCGGCTTATCCGGCGCGGCCACCTCCACACGGGGCGTACAGCCGGCCATCCCCCACACAAGCCATAACCCCATCGCCAGTCCTACTCCGCACCGTCCCATGCTATCCCCCTGCCCTGTCATCGTCGTTGCGCCTTGTTTTGAAGCGATTCCTCAATATCCTGTACCAGACGAAGACTTTGCAAGAGCGCCAGAACATTTTCCTGAACATTCACATTGAAATGAATGGGCGGACTTTTTTTCATGTCAGGATTTCTCCCCTCCAGCTGCGCGGCCAACTGCAACACCCCGTCTTCCGCATACTGCACTCCGGCTTTCAAGACTGTGTACTGAAAATTGCTGAGTGCCTGCGCCACCAGCTTCATGCCCGAATCGGCGTCGGCTAAAAGGGCGGCGGACTCCGATGAAGGTTGGTAACGAATCACCCCGCCGGGCGCTTCGGCTTCCACCGTCCCATCCTTGACACTCACCCCGTTCGCCGTCACCGCGAGCGGAATCGTCCCGTTCAACAGGCCCGTCCCCTGCAACCCCTTTTGCTGTTCAAGGCTCAAGAGCTTCGCCAGATCCAACCGCCGCAGCGACAATACCAGCCGGTGAGGCGGCGCAGCCGGGTCAAGATGAAGGCCGGAACTCGTCACGGATCCTCCAAAGAGACTAGCCTGAAAATCCTTGAGATCCAGTACCGGCCAGAGATCTGACAACGACCACTGCAGGTCGGCTGTCACGGACACATTACTCAGCATCACCCCTGTCTGGATGACCGCCACATTCACCACCGCCGGCTGACTCGATCGCACCTGTTCAAAACCCTGGAGATCAAAATCCAACGTCGTGTTGATTCCCTGAATCGCCATCCCCGGAACAGCTGCGGACACCTGTTCCGCCTGAATCGTGATTCTGCCAGGCTGAGGCGCAACCGTTGTCGAGTCCTTCAGTCGACCGGATGGCCACACAAGATCCGTACTGGCCGTTATTCGACCGGCCGTGAGATCGAACGACGCGGGCAACCCAGGCAGCCACTTTTGCAAACGATTCGCCTCGGCATCGAACTGGAGTGGCCCGAGCACCACTCGCGCCGATCCTTCCCCCCCTCCAAACGAGTGCGCAACCTTTGCCGTGACGACGCCCTCGCGCCCAGGGAGGTCTCCCCGCGCGTCGGCCTTGAACCCGGCTTGGTTCGCAGCAAACTTGACCTGCCACGCAGACGGCGGGATCGTCACCACCGGCAGCTGTCCGACTCGCACTCCGGCGAGATCGATACCCCCGTGGGCCGTCCAGGAACTCCCGACGGATTCGGCGCTTTGAAGCGTCACAGTGCCTTCTGCCAGCGTGACGTCGTATCCGGCCGAACGAATCCCCTGCGCGCCGATCCTGAGCGTGCCCGGACCGGCCGCGCATTGGCCAGATTCCAGCGTACACCGGACCGGAATCGGCGCGGCCACCTCGACGATCGCGGACGACATCGTCACACGCCCTTGTTCAAACTGCTTCACCGTCATCATCGAGGGAACATGCACGGTACCGTTCACCACGTGCTGCTTCAGGACCACGCGGCCCCAAAGTTCCCCCCGGACTTCTCGCACAGAAACCCCGGCGGCCAAACTGGGCGGCACCAGCCCGCGCAGATGGAACTCCCCTTCGCCCGACACGAGGTCTTGGCCGACCAGATCTGCCCGAGCGACATCCACCTCGACCACCAACGGTCCCGTCGCTGCCCCATACCCCACATGGACCGGACCATCCACGGTCAGGCGAATCGGCGATTCTGACCAATAGAGTGTCCCCTGAAGCGGCTGACGCTGTTCGACGCGAATCGGCTGATCGCCGCTCGGCAACAACGACTTGACCACACCCGGCACAAAGCGTGGCTGCATATTCACCGTCGCCGTTCCCAACACCCCGGGATCGATCGTCCAGCCCAGCCGCGCCGGGGACCCCGAGAAACTCCCGGATGACGCTATGGCAATCTGCTTGGCCACACCTTTCAACGCCGGCAACGTTACGGTGGCCTGAAACGATCCTTGAAGCAGTGATTCCGGACTTTCGCGAAGCGCACTCAGAGCCGCGCTGGACGACGCTGTGGCCGTCCATACGACGGCGACACGCCCCGATACAGTGCTCAGCTCCGGTCCGATCGGAACCGCCAACGCAATGAACGGAGCCAGCTCGCGAACATTGACCTCCAATTTTCCCTCAACCTGCACCTGTCCGTCACGCGCCTGCGCCGTCGACTGCCAGGTGAGAATCGGGGCGGCCTGCGGCCGTTGCGACACCAGCGTCGCCGCCCAGGTCGTCGCGGAATGACCGGTCAGAGAAAGGGTATACGACGCCGTCTCACGCCCTTGAAATGACAGCCGCCCGCCGAGTTCTCCGTCTCGTTGTTCGACCACACCCTGAATCGCCACTTTGCGAAGCGGGCCGGTCGCCTGCTCACGAAATACCGTCACCTGGTTCAGGTGGACTTCTTCAAATGGCAACACCGGAATCCGTCGCAGCAAATCACCAGCCGTGAGCACATTCCACGGAGATCCGCTCCCCTCGTCCGACATAGTCTCGACGGCGGATTCGCCAGCGAAAGACCGGTCATGATTGTTCAACATCTGAATGGCCAGATACGGCAGCACTACCCGCGAAACCCGGCCGTACAGGAGATCGGGCAGCCGGTACTCCACCTGAACGTTCGTCACGGATACCATCAATACTTCGTCCCCCAGATCCAACTGAAACGACGCGACAGGAATCGAGAGTTCCCGCCATCCGGGATAGCCGAACTGCACGATGACATTCCGATACCCTTGGCGACTCAGCCACTGCGTCACTCCGTACGACACCATCAATGGAACCAGGAGATAGACGCTCATGAGGCCCGTGAGAGCCAGTAACACAATGCGTTGATATCGATAGCGCAGCATGCCGATTCGACCTACCCTCTCTCTACAATCCCTTCAGGGTTGTCGACCACTGGCCACTACCCTGTCAAGGGCCAGACCACCAAGGGGTCCTCGTGCCCCGCAGACCGCGCATTTTCTGATGACAGCAGGATCTCCCGCTCGGTACTATCCCGACCCATGACCGCAATAGGAAGCTCGCCGCACATGCCCCAGTCGTCCCGCGGCCAGATCGTCACGATCGAATTCTGGCCTATCGATATCCCGATTACCGACCCATTTGTCGTCGCAACCGGTGCCCGCGTCGTCGCTGAAAATATCTTTGTCCGCCTCACCCTGCACGACGGGACACAGGGCTATGGAGAATCCGCCCCCTTCCCGGAGGTCGGCGGCGAAACTCGCGACTCCTGTCTGGCCACTCTCCGCCAGCTCGCCCCACTATTGATCGGCGCATCGCCCGGGCACTATGCCCGGCTCGCCGCTGAGATGGCACAGACCGCGCCGGCTCATCCGGCCGCCCGATGCGGGCTTGAGACGGCGATGATCGATGCGTACTGTCAATCGACGCAGGTTTCCATGTGGCAACTCTGGGGCGGGCACGATGTCCGCCCGCGAGAGACCGACATCACCATTCCCATCTCCACCCTTAAAAAGTCTGTGGCCTTAGCCCGCGGCTGGTATGCCCAAGGCTTTCGCCTCTTCAAAATGAAAGTGGGCAACGATGTGGACCAGGATATCCGGCGACTGGAAGCCGTGCATCGCGCGCTGCCCGGCATTGCGTTTATCGGCGATGGAAATCAGGGGTTCTCTCGCGAGGAATGCCTGGCATTTGCCAGAGGCGTGCAACGATTCGGCGGAACGATGGTCCTCCTCGAACAGCCGGTCGTGCGGGACGATCTCGACAGTATGACGGCCATTCGTCGGGACACCGGCATCCCCGTGGCCGCCGATGAGTCGGTTCGCTCACTGGCGGACGCCCGCGACGTGATCGCGCGGAATGCGGCGGACTACATCAATATCAAAATCATGAAGACCGGCGTGGTCGAAGCGGTCGCCATTGCAGAAACGACGCTCGCCGCCGGATTGAAACTGATGGTGGGAGGAATGGTTGAAACCCGCCTCGCGATGGGCTGCTCGTTCAGCCTCGTCCTGGGGATGAAAGGGTTTGATATCCTGGACCTCGATACGCCGTTACTCTTAGCCACTGACCCTGTCCAAGGGGGCTATGGCTATCGGGGTGCTCACCTTGAGCCCTGGGTAGGTCCAGGACTCGCCCTTACGACTCAACCAAACCGCGCAAACCACGAACTCGAAACCGTCCAGTAATCACCTCTATTGCGAACTCATCCCTACCGACTGATTCATATGGGTCACCGTTCGCTGCCCGCCACCGGAAGATGAAGAGCTCGAGGTGGATCCCGCCGACGAGTCCCCTCCCGCCCCTCCCCCGTCACCACTCTGCGACCCCGCAGAACTTCCCGTCCCCGGCAAGGATCCCGCACCGCTCCCGCCTGCCCCGGAGGACGCTGCCGGTGCCGACACAAGAGATTTGTCCACCGTCATGTGTCCATCCTGATACTGCGTCAACACAAGCGACGTCGATCCATCCACCTGCTCCTTCGCATAGGCATAGGCCTGATAGGCGATCCCATCGGTTCCTCCAAGAAATCGCATTTCGACTGAATAGAATTTCAACGGAGGAATGGGATTGAAGCCGATCGCCCGCAGATCGCCGGCGAAGGATCCGCTCTGAGCCTGGTGAAGCTGCTGCAACCGATGGATCTCAGCGATCGCGACTTCCGCTTCCACCGATTGCGCTTTCTTGGTGAAATGTCGGTAGGACAGGAGCGCCACCGACGCAAGGATCCCCACGATGGTGACGACCAGCATCAACTCGATGAGCGTGAAACCCTTCCGGGATAAGTGCGTCGCCTTCATCGATCAGCGGGCCCGCGTAAACGAGAACTCGCCAAGAACCTTTTCAAGGGACGCAGCCGCCTGCTGCGCCGTTTGAAGGGACTCCGGATTCTCCAGTTGGTTCGATGCCAGCGCCGCGCGAATCACTGCCGTCTGGCGATGCATATCTCCAAATGCCTGGTCGATCTTGGCCATCGCCTGGTTGGCCGTCGATGCCAGCTCATCCAAACGATCGGACGGCCTGAACTGTACGCGCCAACTCAGATTCCCCTTCGCCCATTCCTGCATGCTCCGATCTAGCTGAACCAGTGGGCCGGCCACCCGCCGGGTCAGGATCAGACTGAAAATGACCGCCCCAAGAAACAGAACCGGTACGGCCACCGACACGGTTTCGCTAAGCAGCAGCATCTCGCTGGCGGCGGCCTGACGCTCTGCGAGTGAACCACCGCTATAGAGGGTCATCATCGGACCAAGATGCGGTCCATAAAAGGCCAGCGTAAAAAACAAGGCGGAATACAAGAAAAGAATGACGCCAATCCAGGCGGCATATCCCTTTTGCACGCGATGCAGAAAAAAACCTTTCCGACGCTCCGGCGGGGACGATACGATCAATGTCGTGGCAGGCATAGCCCCTCCTTCAAACGGCGACAGCGATACGCGCCTGGAGTCCAGGCGCGTATCGGAAGGCTATCACCAGTATGCAGCCTCACCAAGTAAATCAGCTGTTTGAGTGGAGGGAAGACAACCCTGATATCGGCCCGAAGGATCACGCGCCCGGGGGAGAGAGGTCCGGCTCATGACAGCGTTTACAAAAGAGCAGCTGGCCGATCTGGCGCGTCCGTCCCTCCTGCGTGAGCACCCAGGGACGAGAGAAGAACGGCGGGTGATGGCGCACGTGCTGTCCATGGCCACAGGCCAGGTCAGCAACCCAGTCGCTATACTCGTCCAGGTGATACCCGACGATCGGTTGGTTCATGGTCCTACATCCTGCAGCACGTTCGTCACCAGCTATTCCAATTCGCCCGTGAGTGTCGGTTATCGCTTCTCAAACGGACGCTCCGGACGTACAGCGGCCGATACAAACCCCCAATGCTCTTCAGCATCTTCGTCAAAACTTCCGACGAAAATGACGTCTCTATCGAGGTGCCTGAACTCCGCGAGTGTCAGGCTGCACTGGCGAATATCGATCACACGGGCATCGAATTGTCCGACAACATAGATCTGGGCCTTGGCCGTGACATACACATTGCGGCGGCTCGTGTATCCGGTATCGGGGAAGAGGTCTACCGTTTGCGCACAGCCACCCGCACGCTCAATCGACATGGCCAGGTTATGCCGTGACAGAAACGGATCCGTGGCCACCCGCACGATGGTCAGCCGAAGCCCAGTCCCCGGAATCTCGGTCGAGGCCGGCTCAGGCACACCGCTGTTACATCCGCTCAACACACCAATCGCAGCGACGAGCAGACACCGTCGCAGGAGCCTCATTACTTCGCCGCCGGAATCTTTGGAGCAGCGCCAATGGCATCCAAGCCCGCTTCGGCGCACGCATCGTCAAGGTGGGCACCGGGCGCACCGCCGACACCGATCGCACCAATTACTTCTCCGCTGATCTCAATCGGCAACCCTCCGCCCAGCATCAAAATCTGCTCATTCATATCCCGCAATCCTTGCAGCGTCGGGGTCCGGCTCATGAGTTCGGCTAATTCACTCGTCGCACGACGCAAACTCGCCGCAGTGTACGCCTTCTTTCGACTGCTATCGATGGTATGCGGGCCAGCGCCATCCGCCCGTCCCATCGTCCGCAATAGACCCGCGCGATCAACGACCGACACGCTGACGCGATAGCCGTCTTTCTTACAGGCATCGATCGCCGCTTGTGCCGCCCGTTGAGCGAGGCTCAAGGATAAGACCGATTCCTTCGGCAACTCCTGAGCGACTGCACTCGCGGCGCCGAACATCAAACTCCCAACCAGAACAGCGCGCTGCAGCAACACTTTATCCATTAGGCACTCCTTTATGTGCAGGCAATGAACGCAAGCGAGAGTCAACCCGGAGAGTAGTAAGGCGACCGAAGACTGTCAAGTCCGCATCACAAGACAGGAGGGCCTCGAACCTTCAACGGAGATCTCTCACGAAAGCGATTGGAAGAAGATACTGCCGAGGACGAAAAAAGAAGAGCGGAGAACGCGCACGCCTACATCCAGACTACGCGTTCCTGGTTGAGAAGATAGTCGATCACTTCGATACTCTCACGCATCTGGGTTTGCGCCTTATCAGACATGGGAAGGACGGCACCGACGAGCTTTCCCGACTCCATGTCTTCCAGAGAAGGGATTCCGTCACCGGATCTGGTATCGACGTCTTGTCGGAAACTGGCCAATGAAAACCTCCTGGTGCATCCTTATCGGCCCCGCCCCCGGTTTCCTTGAGAGGAGTGCACGCCGGAAAGCAAAACCGTAGAGAAAGCATACCACACGGTTTCGATCTGTCATGGCGACGGATCAACGCGTGATGTTTCAACGACTTTAGCGAGTAGAAGAGAGTTTCTGCACTGGAGGAAGAGCACCGAGAAACGGAAACTGCCCTTTATTGAGCGCCCCACTATCTGCGCGAAGCCTGAAATCGTCTCGCTCGGCATCGACGAAGCGAGGATCCCCCACCACATCCGAGGCCTGCCTCAAATCAGGCGCGGGGGTATTCGGAGATCCCGCTCGCATATAGTCGCCTTCACTGTTAAACAGGGCATTAAACGAGGTCGTGACCCGGCTGGACGGGGCAACCAGAAAACCGATCTTATTCAGGCCAATGATATTCCCTGACGCATCGCTCTGGGACGCACCGAGAAAGGCCACTCCGCCACCGTTCTTCACAAGAGTGTTGCCGACCAGCGAGGCCTTCGCCTTGTCATTCACCACAACGGCTTCAAATAAACTGCGCAGGATGAGGTTCCGTTCCAACCGTACATCCGACTTGCCGGCAACATTGACCCCGTGATCGTTATCATGGATCACATTGCCGACTAACAGAGCCTGTGAATCGGAAAACTGCACCCCCGTCGTCTCGCTGCCGCCGATCACACAATCTTCGATACGCACGGCCTCCACTTGCTGCCCAAAGAGCATCCCCTTCACATGAAGGTTGCGCAATGTGATGCCCTTGCCGTTAAAAATACCGAGTGCGTGACCGCCATGTTCATTGATCGTCAACCCGCTGATTTCAATATCCGTAGCTCCGTACGGCCACTTTCCCACGTGCAATACACCCACAAGATCTTCGCGGCCCAACATCGTGACCTTGTCCACGCCGGCCCCGATCAGCTTAATTTTTTCCTTGCTATGGATCGTGAGATCTTGAGGATAGGCGCCGGGTTTCAAAAAGACCGTGTCGCCTTTCCTGGCCGCATCCACGGCCTCTTGAATCGACGTGAAGTCGCCCGTGCCATCGAGGGCGACCGTAATGGTCCGAGGAGCCACCACCGAAGGCTCCTCCGCCCAGGACATCCCGCTCAGCCCTACCAGACAGGCCATGACAAACAACCAATTACGCATGTGCTAGGTATTACAGGCGGGCAAGGCAGCCTGTCAACCGACTTTCTTGTGAGCCCGGCACCCCCGTGATAAGCTCCATCGGCATGATCCTGGTCGGACTCACAGGCGGTATCGCCACAGGCAAAAGCACGGTCGCCGGTATGTTCAAGGAATGCGGCGCCACGGTGATCGATGCCGACGCACTGGCGCGGGAGGTCGTCCAACCAGGCAAACCGGCCTGGCGGGAAATCGTGAGCATCTTCGGCAAGACTGCACTGAACCCTGATCGCACCCTGAATCGCCCGGTCTTGGGCGCGAAAGTCTTTGGACATCCCGCCAAGCTGCGTCGGCTTGAACGAATCATCCATCCCCGGGTCGCGCGCGAGCAAATCAGGCTAACGAAACAAGCGGCCAGAAACGATCCCAAGGCCGTGGTGATCTATGACGTCCCCCTGCTCTTCGAAGCCGGTATCGACACGCGCGTCGACACAACCATCGTCGTGACCGCCGATCGTGAAACCCAGGTCGTCCGCCTCAAGCAGCGCAACGGGCTCTCCCGCGCCGAAGCCCTCCGCCGAATCACCAGTCAAATGCCGCTTGCAGAGAAACGCCGCCGCGCAGACCACACGGTCGACGGCAGACTCCCGCGTCTTCAGCTCAAGCAACAGATCCGGTCACTGTACCAATCACTGCGTGCATCGACTTGATGTCCGCTCCCCATGCATTCCCTTTTCCCACTGTGTTAGATTCCCCCTCCATGCGTGACGTCGTCATCATCGGCTCGGGACCTGCTGGCTTGACCGCCGCGATTTATGCAGCCCGAGCCAATCTGGCACCGCTCCTTATCGAAGGGTGGCAATCCGGCGGTCAGCTCATAACCACGACCGAGGTTGAAAACTATCCCGGCTTTGCCAAAGGCATCATGGGCCCGGAGCTGATGAAGGACATGCGGACACAGGCCGGACGGTTCGGCACCGAATTTCTCACCGCCGATGTCACCGCCGTGAATTTCGCACAGCGGCCGTTCACCCTGACCGTCGATGGGGAGCAAACCATCTACACTCAGACAGTCATCATTGCGACCGGCGCCTCGGCCATTCCGATCGGGCTCAAGAACGAGTCACGGCTCACCGGCCACGGCGTCTCCACCTGCGCGACCTGCGACGGCTTCTTCTCCAAAGGAAAAGAACTCCTCGTCGTCGGCGGGGGCGACAGCGCACTGGAAGAAGCGATCTTCCTCACAAAATTTGCCACGAAAGTCTCCCTCGTCCATCGGCGGGACACGCTGCGCGCCTCAAAGATCATGCAAGACCGGGCGCTGCACAATGAGAAGATCAGTTTTATCTGGAACACCGTTGTCGAAGACATCCTGGGTTCAGAGGTTGTCACCGGCGCACGGCTTAAGAATGTCGTAACCGGGAAAATATCTGAGGTCCCCTGCGCCGGCATCTTTGTCGCCATCGGCCACCGGCCCAACACCTCGCTCTTCGCCGGACAGGTCGACATGGACGAGAAGGGCTATATCCGGACATACCGCGGCACAACGACCAATGTCCCCGGAGTCTTCGCCGCTGGCGACGTGCAGGACTCGACCTATCGCCAAGCCGTCACCGCAGCCGGATCCGGCTGCATGGCCGCCATCGACGCAGAACGATTCCTAGAAAGCCAACACTGATACGGAATCAGCCTACAGTAATCGACCAATATCGACGGCTGAAAGCTGAAGACAGAAAGCTACGAATGCGCTGCGCCATCGTCCATTACCACGAACTTGCCCTCAAAGGCCGTAATCGCGACTACTTTGAAGATCGCTTGGTTCACAATATCCAGTTAGCCCTCAGTGATCTTGGAGTCAGACAGGTTGAAAATCTCCGCAGCCGCATTCGGGTCATCCTTCCGTCAGAAGCCAACTACGAGATCATTCGTCAGCGGCTCTCCCGCGTCTGCGGCATTGCAAACTTCTCACTGGCCGACTCCGTGCCGCTTGATCTGGCCAACCCCAACTTCGAGGCACTCAGCGCCGCGATCATCGAAGAGCTTCGCACGAAGTCCTATTCAACCTTCCGCGTGACGGCGAAACGCGCCGACAAGCGCCTCCCGTTGACATCGACGGACGCGGAACGCATCGTCGGCGCGGCCATCCACGAGCAGACGGGCAAAGCCGTCAGGCTCAAAGATCCCGACATCACCGTCTATTTGGAAATGCTTTCCCGAGACGTCTATTTCTCAGTCGAAAAGATTCCAGGCCCCGGAGGCATGCCGGTCGGCGTCAGCGGCAAGGTCGCCTGCCTCATCTCCGGCGGGATTGATTCGCCCGTAGCCAGCTACCGCATGATCAAGCGCGGCTGCCGCGCCTTGTTCGTCCACTTCTCGGGCCGGCCGCTCGTCAGCCGCGACTCGGAGGATAAGGTTCGCGATCTCGTACAGACGCTCACGGCGTACCTGCACAAATCCCGGCTCTACGTCATTCCCTTCGGAGAAATTCAACGCGAGATCGTCCTGAACACCCCGGCGCCGTTTCGTGTGGTGCTCTATCGCCGCATGATGCTCAGGATTACGGAAGAGCTCGCGAGGAGAGAGCAATGTTGGGGGCTGGTCACCGGAGACAGCTTAGGCCAAGTGGCCTCTCAGACTCCGGAGAATTTGTCGGTCGTCGAAGAAGCAGCAGGTCTGCCGATCCTCCGGCCGCTCATTGGGATGGATAAGTTGGAGATTACGGACGACGCCAAACGCATCGGCACGTACGAGACCTCCATCGAACCGGACCAGGACTGCTGTAAATTATTCACTCCGCCACACCCCAGCACCAAAACACGCCTTGAAGAACTCCTCCACGTCGAACGCGCACTGGATATCCCCCGCTTGGTGAAACAGGGCGTCGAGAAAGCCGAACTGTCGGAATTCATCTTCCCGGCGTAGTCCGTGCCACGATCTTGTCTTTGACGATCCGAAAGTGCGCTTCCAATTCCTGCCGCATAGCTACGGCAATCACCCAATCCGGCACGATCGTCTCAATTTCAACCAGCAACTCAAATTCGGCGCTCGTCTGCCTCCCCCCCTCCGTGGGAATCAAGGTCCAGAGCCGGCGATATTGCTTGAAGTCCCCGCCTTTGAGCTCCGTAAGCAAGCCGCTGCCGGTAAGAACGCGAGACTCGCAGATCAACCGCCGCTCGCCAGGCAGCAAGGAATGTGCGATTCGGATATCCGTATAGGCGGTGCCGTTCTGCTCTCGAAGCTCGGCAATCCGCATGCGGACATCGAACAGGTCCGGCCAGTGAGCGTAGTCCGTCAATACCTGCTGAACGATGCGTGGCTCGGCTGGAAAGTGCACCGTGGCCGTAGCCTTTACCCCGCCCGTCGCCTGCACCGTGACCTCAAGCGAGCCAGCATCACCGGCCCAGCACCACATCGGGCTCGCCACACAGAGGGCGGCAATACAGAAAGCCAGTCGTTGTACCATGGCGCGATTATACCGGCCGACCCCACCGCCCGCGAGCAGGAATCACAATTGACCGGGGTAAATCACTCTATGCTAGGATGCGGCATGTCACGCGCCCACTCACTCCTGATACTTCTATTCCTGCTGGTCGGATTCCAGCTTGTCGAAGCGGAAACCGTCTCCGCGCAGCTGATGCAGGAATCAACCGCCACCACCGAACAGTCCTGTAGTTTCGGCATGGGCAAAGGGGAGCCTGCCCACAGTTGCGCCGTTCCCTTCCCGCCGGGCTGCCGTGTCGCTCAGGCGCCGGGCTCATCCAAACCCTGGACGACCATCTCGACCGGCGGCCGGCTCTTGTGCCGGTTCGACGACAAGCAAACCGACTGGAAGACCAAGATCACCGGCGCGTGCAATCGTTGCCAGTCCGGACAATGCTCCGCCCAGTTCAGCGTCCGCTACGATTGTTCGCCCCAGCAGTGACGGCTATGCCCCTCTCTCGGGCGATCAAACAAGAAGCCCTCGCGCTCGGATTCGACGCCGTCGGGATCACCCGCGTAGACACCCCAGCCTCCCCGCAACCAACGCTTGCCACACGACTGAATCAGTGGCTCCAGCGCGGTTACCACGCCACCATGGCCTGGATAGAGCGGACGCCGGAGAAACGAGCCGATCCGCGTATTGTCTTACCCGGCTGTCATGCCATCATCTGCGTTGGCATGAACTATCTGACGGATGAGCGTGCCGATGAACGGCCCGGCCACGGCCGCATCGCCCGCTATGCCTGGGGACAGGACTATCACGACGTGCTCGGCAAGAAGCTCAAACAGCTGGAAGAAAGAATCGCCGCATTGGCCCCTCAGGCGATCACGAGATCCTATGTTGATACCGGGCCGATCATGGAAAAGGCCTGGGCAGAACAGGCAGGGCTGGGCTGGATCGGGAAGCACTCCAATCTCGTGTCCTCGGACCATGGATCCTGGCTCCTGTTGGGGGAAATTCTCACGACGCTAGAATTGGAGCCGGATGAACCGGCAACGGATCTTTGCGGAAGTTGCACCCTCTGCATTCAGGCCTGTCCCACGCAGGCCATCACCGAACCCTACGTCGTGGATGCCAACCGCTGCCTCTCCTATCTGACGATCGAACATCGCGGGGAAGCCGCCACGATCCCGAACGACCTGCAGCGGCAATTCGGCAATCATATTTTTGGCTGCGACGATTGTCTCGATGTCTGTCCGTTCAATTTACAGGCAGGCTTCACCCGCGAACCAGCCTTTTACCCTTCTCCTCTCACACAAGCCCCTTCCCTGGAGCACCTGGCCCACATGGATGACGCGACGTTCAAATCATCCTTTCAACGCAGTCCGATCCGCAGAGCGAAGCTTGTCGGGCTCCAACGGAATGTGGCGATTGCCCGATCAAACCAGCCGCTCCACGCGCCGTAGGCACAACAGAAGGATCATTCACCCCCCTTTTATTCCGCCAGGTGCAGGAGTAGGCTATCACTAGTCGATCGGTGGTTCGCCAGGAGTCCGACTAAGGAGCTCTCCGAATGAACCCTACGACAATTCTTCTGATTTCACGTGACCCGCAGATACGGCATGCTCTTGAGCAAGTCGTTCCTTCCCATACCACCATACTCGCCGTACCCGATGTGGCCGCAGGGATCAAGGAACTCTCCCGCGAAAACCTCGCACTCGTTTTGTGCGAAGGCAGCCCGGAAGCCAGCCGCCCCCTATTGCACCACACCAACCTGCATCCAAGCTCCCCCTCCGTCATTCTGATTGGATCGCGCGACTCGGCGCGGGATGCCGTCGAAGCCCTGCGGGCCGGCGCGACCGACTATCTAAGCGCACCCATCGCCGTGCCTGAGCTTGATACCGTCGTTCGCCGCGCCTTGTCTGCGCAGAACCCGCCGGCCGCCTCCAAACGGCCGGCGGATCGCTTCGATCTCATCGTCAGCCTGTCCCCGCAAATGCAGCTCATTAAACAACTCGCGCGTGAAGTCGCTGCGACTGACGCGACGGTGCTGATCACGGGAGAAAGCGGCACCGGCAAAGAGCTCGTTGCCCAGGCCATTCACGACGCCAGTCCGCGAGCCCTCGGCCCGCTCATTGCGCTGAATTGCGCCGGCATTCCCGAACAGTTGCTTGAATCGGAACTCTTCGGCTATCACCAAGGCGCCTTCACCGACGCGAAACACACGAAGGCCGGACGCTTCCAACTCGCCGAAGGCGGCACGCTGTTTCTCGACGAAATCGGTGAGATGAGCGCGTCGGCACAAGCCAAGTTACTGCGAGTCCTCGAAGATCATCGCGTCGATCCGCTCGGCGATACGCACAGCCACACGGTCAATATCCGAATTATCGCCGCGACGAACGAAGATCTCCCGGCGCAGATCAAGACCGGGCGCTTCCGCCTCGATCTCTACTACCGGCTGAATGTGTATCAGCTGCGTATCCCACCGCTGCGTGAACGCCTGGAAGACATTGCGCCAATCCTTCAGCACTTCCTGGCGCAGGCGCGCCGCGACCGCGGATGCCGCATCGCCGACATCAGCCCGGAAGCCTTAGCCGTACTCCAGCGGCATCATTGGCCAGGCAACGTGCGAGAACTTCACAATGTGGTCGAATGGCTTACGATTACCTGCAAGGCGCAACACATCGAACCGCAGCACCTCCCGTCCTCGGTCAAGACCGGAAAAGCTCCCGATCTGCCAGGCGGTGAACTCAAGCCGTCGCTGCTCGCCTTCGGCCTGTCGTTTCAAGACATGGAAAAAAAGATGCTGGAGGAAGCCCTCCGCAAATCAGGCGGGAACGTGTCCGAAGCCAGCCGGCTCCTTAAAATCACCCGGAACACCCTGCGTTACCGTATGGCCAAGCACCGCATCCAGTAACCGTCGCTCAACATACCCGCACGGAGCATTTCCCCTTCGCCCGTCCGGACAGAATTTAGCGCACCGATACAATCGTCACGCCGTCGCCCCCTTCGGCTCGATCGCCGGGGCGCGTGGCGGCAACATAGGGAGACTCTTTAAAATAGGCCCGGAGAGAGGCTTTGAGCTTGCCGGTTCCATGTCCATGAATGATGCGCAGAAACGGCGCGCCGTCCAACGTCGCCCGATCCAAGGCGGCAATGACATGATCCAGCGCCTCATCGGCCGCCTGCCCGCGCACATCAACCACTGTCTGCTCGTCAAGACCCAGCCCGCCGCCGGTTGAAAACTTGCGCGGAGTTGCTGCGGATGCGGGCGACCCCGGTGTTGGCACCGCCGCGCCGGAAGCGACGCCAATGAGATTCGCCACCGTGGCCAGCACTTCACCTTCACCCACTTTCACGCGAACACGTTTCTTTCCCTGCGGATCTTCGAGCAGACTGCCGGTCATGCCCAATCCGGCGATTTCCACGAGGGCTCCAATCCGCAGCCGCTCGACGGGAATCGGCTCGCCGGCGGGGATCAATTCCTGTTTCGCCTGAATCTCCAATTCGCTGAGGCGTTGAGACGTCTCCTTGGCCTTGATCAGTTTCTGTTCGCGCTTGAGGGCATCGACCGTGGCCTGCACCTCAGCCCGCGCCCGCTGAAATTGCTCGCCCAGTTTTTTCTTCAATCCCTTGCGCGCATCCAATTCCGCCTCTTCCAAGCGGGCCTGCAACGCCTTCGCTTCAACAGCGGCACATTCGGCTTCGGCCCGCGCCTGTGCCGCCCGCTCCAGATCGTCGGCCAACTGCCGCTGTTTCTGTTGAAGATCGACCATGAGGTCTTCCAACCGCCGGTCATCCTTGGGTAGGCGCTGCCGCGCATCGTCCAAAATTTTTTCATTCATTCCTAAACGACCGGCGATCTCCAACGCCGACGAGCCTCCCGGCACACCGAGAAACAAGCGATAGGTCGGCGCCAAGCGCGTCACATCAAACTCAACGCTGGCATTGGCAAACCCCGGCATCGTCTGGGCCAATTCTTTCAACGGTCCGTAGTGGGTCGTCACCACGACTTTCATGTTCAGCGATGCCAAGTGACACAAGAGCGCTTCGGCCAGCGCCGCCCCCTCCTGCGGATCCGTCGACGTCACCGGTTCGTCGAGCAAGACCAGCGACTGACCGATATCCGCCCCGCTGCTCACCGAGCGAGCCGACTCTGCGAGTAATTGCACCATCTGCGACATGTGGGCCGAAAAACTGGAGAGGTCGCGGCTCAGATCCTGCGCATCCCCGATGTCGGCATAGAGTTCAGGAAAAATCGCCATCTCCGACTCAGGCGCACAGGGGAGATGCAACCCCGCTCGGACCATCAGCGAAAATAATCCGACAATCTTCAGCGTGACGGTCTTGCCGCCGGTATTGGGACCGGAAATGACTAGGACGCGGATGGACTCATCAAGCAGAATATCGTTCGCCACGACGTCATCCTTTGCCAAAACCAACAGCGGATGACGCGCCTGTTTCAGCATGACACGCCCCTGGTCATTCAACATCACGGGATTAGCCATGAGCCGCCGACTGAGGGCCGCCTTCGCCTGTACCGAATCCAGCTCCGCCAACACCTCGACTCCGGCTTGCAATGCGTCCGCCTGTCCGGCAACCAGGAGCGTCAGCTCACGCAAGATTCGCCGCACTTCCCGCTCGATTTCAAGATCGGCAACCTTGATCGAATTATTCAATTCCACCAGTTCGCGCGGTTCGAGAAATACCGTCGCGCCGCTGGCCGACACATCGTGCACAATCCCCGGCATACGCCCGCGCATGTCCGCCTTCACCGGCAACACATAGCGGCCCTCCCGCTGCGCGAAATACGATTCTTGAAGAATGTCCTCATATCGACTGGAGTGCAGAATTCGATCGAGCTGCTCGCGCATACGCTGCTTCAGCTCCTGCGCCGCATGCGTGAGACGGCGCAACTCCGGCGTCGCCGACTCTTTGATCGCACCATCAGGTTGAATCGCGGCATCAAGCGCCTGCGTAATGCGCTGAAGCTCACGCGTCGACTGCAAGCCGGCTGCCAGGGCCACCACCGTCGGAGCCTCGTCGGCATGCCGGACGCAAAAGCGCGCGACCTCGTCCATCCGTGTCAAAACAAGTCCGCAGTCCCGCAGCTCCAGCGCCTCCAGCACACCACCTTTGCTGGCCCGTTGGACGACCTCGCGCGTATCCGGAAACGACAACACCGGGGCCGGATCGCTCCCATCGCTCAACCGCAACCACTCCGTCGTCTCCTGCTGACGCCTCGCCAAGATCTCGAGATCGTTGTCCAGCGCCAGGCCTCGGCAACGGGCAGCCCCCAGCACGGACTGAGCGCCTTCCGCCAAGCGCTCAAGGACCTTGGGCCACTCCAGCGCCTGCGCGGCTTTTTCTGACAGCGAATCCACCATCCCGACCTCACCTTCCAAACAGCAATCGTTCCTGTCGGAACTCTAGCGAAGAGAGATCCGGAGAAGCAACCCGACTTGCCCTGCGCGGCCCCCTTATTTCTACTGAGACTGCGTTTCGAAAAAGCGCCTCAATCACTGGGGTTTCATCACGTATTCCCACCTTCGTATAGCTTGACAAGGGTTCAGACCGCCGATACTATCGCGAACACGATTGCCGGTGATCTGCGACCGGTTTGCTATTCTGTAAAGGACATGACGACATGGCTATTCGCATAGGAATCAACGGATTTGGACGTATCGGACGAAATGTGTTGCGGGCTTCCTTGAGGGACCCGGCTCTGGAATTTGTCGCCATCAACGACCTCACAGATGCAAAAACGCTCGCCTATCTTTTGAAATATGATTCGGTACACGGCACTCTCGATGCCACGGTGGAAGCCAAAGGGGATCAGATATTCGTCGACGGTAAGCCGATCAAGGTGCTGGCCATTAAGGATCCGAAGGAACTTCCGTGGAAGGACCTCAACGTCGACGTGGTCATCGAGTCGACGGGGCGCTTCACCGATCGCGAAAACGCCAGCAAACATTTGTCGGCCGGAGCCAAGCAGGTGATCATCTCGGCTCCCGCAACCGATCCGGATGTGACCATCGTGCTCGGCGTCAACGACGACACGTTCGACCCGAAGGCCCATCACATTATTTCGAATGCCTCCTGCACGACCAACTGCCTCGCGCCGGTCACCAAGGTATTGCTGGAAAATTTCGGCATCAAGCACGGCGTCATGACGACGATCCACTCCTATACCAACGATCAGCAGCTGCTGGATCTTCCGCATAAGGATCTGCGCCGCGCACGAGCGGCCGGCATGTCCATGATTCCGACCAGCACAGGTGCGGCCAAAGCCCTCCATCTGGTCATTCCTCAGCTGAAAGGCAAATTGGACGGATTGGCCATTCGCGTCCCGACCCCGAACGTTTCCCTGGTCGACCTCACGGTAGAAACCGAGAAAGATTGCACCATTGCCGAAGTGAATGCGGCCTTCAAGAAAGCCGCCGACGGCCCATTGAAGAATATCTTGCTCTATTCGGAAGATCCGATCGTCTCCATCGACAAAAACGGTGATCCGCACTCGGCAACGTTGGATGCACCGCTGACCAATGTGATCGATAAGCGGATGGTC
This sequence comes from Nitrospira lenta, assembly GCF_900403705.1. NCBI lineage: Bacteria > Pseudomonadati > Nitrospirota > Nitrospiria > Nitrospirales > Nitrospiraceae > Nitrospira > Nitrospira lenta. Next base: position 355,246 of record NZ_OUNR01000001.1, read on the forward strand.
AAGGTCACGGCCTGGTACGACAACGAGTGGGGCTACTCCTGCCGCGTGCGAGACTTGATCAAGTTCACCGCGGAACGGGCCAAAGGAAAGTAGCGGACGGTCGATTCGGCGGTCGCGCAGGATGTCCGCCTGAGCGCGACCTGCCGCGGAGGCCTGTAAAGGAGCTCTCATGAATTTGCGAAAGCAAACCATCGACGACGTAAAGCTTCGCGGGAAGCGCGTCATCATTCGCGCGGACTTTAACGTCCCCCTCGACGAGTCGCTCCAAATCACCGATGACACCCGCATCCGCTCCACGCTGCCGACGATCAACCGCGTCGTCGATGAAGGCGCCAAAGTTATTCTCTGCTCTCATCTGGGTCGCCCCAAGGGAGCCTTTGACCCTAAGTACAGCTTGGCTCCTGTCGCGAAACGGCTGAGCCGGTTGCTCGGCAAAGACGTGATTTTTGCACCGGACTGTATCGGTCCCGCCGTCGAAAAGCTGGTCGCCAAAATGAATCCCGGCGACGTGATGCTGCTGGAAAACCTTCGTTTCCACCCCGGTGAAGAACAAAACGATGACGCCTTCGCAAAAGCGTTGGCGGCACTGGGCGATGTCTTCGTGAACGACGCCTTCGGTGCTGCCCACCGGGCCCATGCCTCGACCGTCGGCATTACCAAGTTCATCAAAGCTTCGGCGGCCGGTGCGCTCCTGAAGAAAGAAATCGAGTATCTGGAAGGCGCCGTGGCAAACCCCGTACGCCCGTTCGTTGCCATCCTGGGTGGCGCCAAGGTGTCCGGGAAAATCGGCGTCATCGAAAACCTGGGAAAGCGCGTCGACAAGGTCATCATCGGCGGCGGCATGGCCTTTACCTTCTTGAAAGCCAAGGGCCTGGAAATCGGCAACTCCCTCGTTGAAAAAGACATGCTCGATTTTGCGCGCGGCATTGAAGAGCACGCCCTCTCCCGCGGAGTGAAGTTCTATCTTCCCGTTGATTGCGTCGTCGCTGCCAGCCGTGAGCCCGGCGCAGAAACGAAGATTGTTCCCGTGCAGGAAATCCCCAAAGGCTGGTATGGCCTGGATATCGGACCGGCGTCCGTCAAGTTATTCAGCGAAGCCCTGCAGGATGCCAAAACGATTCTCTGGAATGGTCCCATGGGAATGTTTGAAATCGACGCCTTTGCGCGCGGAACGCTGTCGGTAGCCCATGCCGTCGGCAACGCCTATGCGCTGACCATCGTCGGTGGCGGTGAAACCGCCATGGCCGTTCACCGTGCAGGAGAATCGGACAGCATCTCCTTCATTTCAACCGGCGGTGGCGCGGCCCTCGAACTCCTGGAAGGCAAACAACTCCCCGGCCTGGTTGCGCTGCCGGATCGAGCAGTCTAGACCGCTGGATCCGCTCCCAGAGTACGCCAGACTAAAGGACACCGTGCGTATACCCCTGATCGCCGGCAATTGGAAAATGAACAAGACCGCCTCAGAAGCGGCAACCTTCGTTCGTGAGTTAGCTCAAAAAGCGATTCCCTCACCGGCCGTCGAAACCGTCATCGCCCCGCCCTTTACCGCATTGGACTCCGTTCACCGCACGCTTGGTCTAGGCTCCTCCATTGGCCTGGCCGGCCAGAATCTGCATTGGGAGGATCACGGCGCCTATACCGGTGAAATCTCGGCACCGATGCTGAAAGATCTTGGCTGTCAGTATGTCATTCTCGGGCACTCCGAGCGTCGCGCCATCTTCGGTGAACGGGATGCCGTGATTCAAAAGAAACTGGCTGCCGCCTTCCGGCATGGGCTCAAGCCGATCCTCTGCGTAGGTGAATCATTGGGTGAACGTGAAGCGGGACGCACGGCCGAGATCATCACCGGACAACTCAAGGGAAGTCTGGCAGGATTTACGGCAACGCACCTGGCGACGCTGACAGTCGCCTACGAACCGGTCTGGGCAATCGGAACGGGCAAAGCCGCATCGCCTGAACAGGCGGTTCCTGTGCATCAAACGATCAGACAGTTGTTGCAGCAGGAATGGTCTTCTACCATTGCACAGGGGACCAGAATTCTTTATGGCGGAAGCGTCACCCCGCAAAACGTGGCCAGTTTTCTCGCATCGGATGAAATCGACGGAGCATTAGTCGGTGGGGCTTGCCTCCAGGTGGAGTCCTTTGCTAGTATCATCGCTCTCGCACAAAAACGAACGGGGCATTAAGCATGTTGTATACGCTGGTGGTGATTCTTCATGTGTTTGTTTGCTTCCTGATGATCGGCGCAATTTTGCTGCAATCAGGAAAGGGAGCGGAAATCGGTGCGTCCTTCGGCGGATCGAGTCAGACCGTCTTCGGAAGCCGTGGCCCTGCAAACTTCTTGAGCAAATTGACCGTCGGCGTAGCGGCCGTGTTTATGCTGACATCCTTCAGCCTGGCCATTCTCGCCAAGCAACGGAACTTCGCGTCAACCGTCATCGATCTCAAGCCCAAAGAAACGTCGTCCGCTCCTGCCGCTCCTCCGACGCCTGCCGCCGAGTCGCACCCGGCGGGAGATGCTCCGGCAGCTGCGCACTAATCCACCGTCTTTAGATAATTATTACGTTCCGTCGATAGCATGAGGCCCGCCTGCGAAGACTCGCAGGCGGGCCTCACTACATTACATTGTGCTCCTCGGAAGCTCTGCGGCAAACCACCTCTCGGATAAGCCCACCAAGTCAGGCTATCGACTGTACCATTGCAGAGCTCGACACAGTTATCAGATGCGGGTAATCCAGGACTCGTGCGCAGGATCTTCCCCGCGTACGATGGCAAAGAAAGCTTTCTGCAACGCAAGAGTGATTGGACCGGGCTTGCCCGTTCCGATTCGTCGATTATCGATTTCCCGCACCGGCGTTAGCTCGGCTGCCGTGCCAGTCACGAACACTTCGTCGGCCAAATACATTTCGTCACGGGTAAACCGCTCTTCCGTCACAGAAATATTACGTTCCCGCGCCATGTCGATAATTGAGTTTCGCGTAATGCCTTCTAGAATGGACGTCAAAGGCGTGGTTTTGATTTTCCCGCGCCGCACGATGAAAATATTCTCCCCCGTGCCCTCGGCCACATAGCCCTCAGGATCGAGCATGATGGCTTCATCGTACCCATCCGCTTTGGCCTCGCGCTTGGCAAGAATCGAGTTGACGTAATATCCGGAGATTTTCCCTCGCGTCATAGACACATTGACATGATGCCGCGTGAATGACGACACCCGCGCGCGCATTCCATTAGCCAACGCCTCGTCACCGAGGTAGGCCCCCCATCGCCAGGCGGCCACCGCCACTCTGATCGGATTGTCGCCGGGATGCACGCCCATCGCCCCATAACCGATATACACCAGAGGCCGAATGTAGCAGGCATCCAAACGGTTCGCCCGTACCGTCTCTACAATCGCTTCCGAGATCTGTTTGCGATCGTACGGCATCTCCATCATCCCGATATGAGCCGAATCAAACAGACGGTCGACATGCTCCTGAAGCCGAAAGATCGCGGACCCCGACTTGCCTTTGTAGCAACGGATTCCCTCGAATGCGGCCAATCCATAGTGCAGAGAATGCGTCAGAATATGGACGTTGGCTTCAGCCCACGGAACCAACTTGCCGTCCATCCAAATCTTGTCAACCGGCTCTAACATCGACAAATACTCCTCTGTAAACGAATCACCACTGGCGGCGAGAACGTGCGCAAACTATAGCCTGGGCCTTGAGAGGGGTCAAGCAAGCCCTAGCCTCCTCGGGTACTGTGTTCGCGGGAATACCCGCTCCGTGAGAAGGGATATTAGGATGAGGCGCAATACGAGCGCAGTCTGGCGCTCAGGAAGCTCCCGACCCGCTCCTCGCCATCCGGAGCCAGCGTCACAATCTTGGCACCGAACAGCAGACCGCGAACCCATCGAACCACCACGCGCTGAATCTCCACGGGTTCGTCTTTATCAGGCAGCGAGAGACGCAGGACCAATTCCATACCGGGCACCACCTGATGATCACCCAGGACGCGCATCCCGTTCCGCGACATATTCACCACCGTCCCCTTACCGAGAAACTCTCCCCCCATGTAATAGAGGAGACACCGGACCGGAATACGATGATAGGTTCGAATCACAAATCGCGTCGCTTGGGGCATGTCGCTCACCTCGCCAGGTAAAAGTCTGGTATACATAGCCGGTCATGCGGCTGGTTGAGAGAGCCTCAGGGTACAGCCAATGACTGACGCCCTCCTAGCCCCCAAAAGGGGGAAGGATGGAGCCTGCACCTGTCACAACAATGACCAGGGTTTGAGGGAAGTCCCGGTCATTCGCTTGACACTCGGATCACCCCTCTGTTATATGAGCCGTTCTGCTTTGGAGGAGACATAGGACATGTACGCGATTATCGAAACAGGCGGGAAACAGTATCGAGTCGAGTCTGGGTCACTGTTGCAGGTGGCCACACTTGAAGGCGATGTGGGATCAACGATTGAGCTCGACCAAGTCCGTCTCGTGCACGGAGACGGCGGGGTGGTCATCGGACAACCTCTGGTGAAGGGCGCGAAAGTCACAGCGGAAATCGTCCGGCACGGACGCACCCGCTCGATCACCGTATTCAAGAAGAAGCGACGCAAAAACTACCGGCGCACACGCGGGCATCGTCAGGGCTTTACGAGCCTGCGCATCACCGGCATTGCAACGGCATAAGCACTTTATTGAGAAGGACCTGCCATGGCAACAAACAAAGGCGGCGGATCATCACGGAACGGACGGGACAGTAACCCACAGTATTTGGGCGTGAAAGCCTATGGCGGGGAAACCGTCAAGGCGGGCAGCATCATCGTGCGTCAACGCGGGACGAAGTTCTTTCCGGGATTCAATGTTGATCTCGGACGGGATCATACATTGTTCGCGCGAGTGACCGGCGTTGTGAAGTTCGAAGGTGGAGAAGACCGACGAAAAGTCAGTGTCTACCCCACCCCTGTCAAAGCCTAATTCCCTTTCTCTTTCGCGCTCACTACTCGGCTCAAAACCACCCTGACCCTCCCCTATCGGGGGCAGGGTCAGGTATACTCTCGACCCTGGACGAGGACATGTCATGTTTGTCGACGAAGTACAGGTTTTGGTAAAAGCCGGGCGAGGCGGAGACGGATCGGGTAGTTTCCGTCGCGAAATGTTTGTCCCACGCGGCGGGCCGGACGGCGGCGACGGCGGAAACGGCGGCGATGTCATCTTCACCGCCTCGCATCGACTCACGACCCTGCTCGACCTCCGCTATCAGAGACATTATGAAGCCGAAGACGGACGGCACGGCGGCGCGTCCCACTGCAGCGGACGCCGCGGCAAGCCCGTCACCGTCGCGCTCCCCGTCGGCACCGTGATTTACGATCAGGAGACCGGCGAAGTCCTGGCCGATCTGGTTACCAACGGAGAAAGCGTCGTCATTGCCCAGGGCGGACGCGGCGGACGCGGCAATAGCCACTTTGCCACCCCCACAAACCGCGTGCCGACCCACTTCGAACATGGTACCGAGGGCGAAGCCAAGCACCTCCGCCTTGAGCTCAAGCTTCTGGCTGACGTCGGGCTCGTCGGTTTTCCAAACGCCGGTAAATCAACCCTCATCGCCGCCATTTCATCGGCGCGCCCAAAGATCGCGGACTATCCCTTCACGACGCTGATTCCCAACCTCGGCGTTGTCCGCTGGGGAACAGACCGCAGTTTTGTCGTCGCCGATATTCCCGGGTTGATTGAAGGCGCCTCCGAAGGGAAGGGCCTCGGCTTTCAGTTTCTCCGGCACATCGAACGCACCGCAATGATTCTCCACCTCGTGGATGTGTCTGAATGGGCGCCGGACGAACCAGTCCAGAGCCTGGAGGTCATGCGTCAGGAATTGGATGCCTACGACGAATCACTGAACCACCGCCCCTGTGCGATCGTAGCCACCAAAATTGATATCAGCGGAACATCCGACCGCCTGAGCCAGCTCCAAGCCTACTGCAAAAAACGCAAGTACAAGTGCTTTCCCGTATCAGCGGCCACTCGGGAAGGACTCACCGAACTCATCGCGTATGTCGGAAAACAAGTCGAGTCCCTGAGGACGACGCCGTGCGAGACGAACTCCTAAAGCAAGCCACACGCATCGTCGTGAAAGTGGGAAGCAGCCTGATCGCGTCCCGCTCGACCGGATTGCGTCCCGAACAGATCGAACGATTGGCCGGCGAAATCGCCGCGTTACGCGCAGACGGACGAGAGGTCCTCGTCGTCTCGTCCGGCGCCATCATCTCCGGCATCAAAAAGCTACAGCTCAAAGAATATCCGAAAAGCCTCCCCATCAAGCAGGCCGCCGCCGCCGTCGGACAGAGCCGGCTGATGTGGGCCTATGAGAAAGCGTTTGAGCCGCTCGGCATTCAAGTCGCCCAGATTCTACTGACTCACGAGGACCTCGCCGACCGCCGCCGCTTTCTCAACGCCCGCTACACCCTCACGGCCCTCATCGGCTTCGGCGTGTTGCCGATCATCAACGAAAACGATACCGTCGCTGTCGAAGAAATCCGCGTCGGTGACAACGATACGCTGGCCGCACAAGTCGCGCAGCTGGTCGATGCCGATTTACTTGTCATCTTGTCGGATGTCGACGGTATGTTCACCGATGATCCGCGCAAGAATCCCGACGCGACACTGATCCCGCTCATCCCGGATATCACCGAAGAAGTCGAACGCAAAGCCGGCGCCTCCAGCACCTTCGAGGGGACCGGAGGTATGGCTACGAAAGTACGCGCAGCCAAGAAGGTCGGTGAATACGGCGTTGCCACGTTGATCGTGAACGGCCAACAGCCCGGCTTGCTTCCGAGAGTCTTGAAAGGAGAGCCCGGCGGGAGCCTCTTCCTCGCGAAAGAGCGCCGCCTGAATAGCCGCAAACATTGGATCGCCTTTACCCTTCGCCCACGCGGGCACATCCGGGTCGATCAGGGTGCCGTCGAAGCTCTGACCCTGCGAGGAAAGAGCCTGCTCGCGTCAGGAATTACTGAGGTCACCGGGCAATTCGACTCGGGCGATCCGATCAGCTGTATCAATCAGGACGGAAAAGAATTTGCCAGGGGTCTCGTGAATTTCTCCTCAGAACTGTTGGGCCGCATGAAAGGACTGAAGACTCAGGACATCCAGCAACAGATTGGGCCTCAGGAATATGATGAAGTGATTCATCGCGACAATCTCGTCATTTTATAAGCACGGATACTGAGCGATGATTCCCCCCGATTCCGCCTCCTCAGTACCCGATACTCAGGACTCACATCCACACCGCCTTGGTCTCTTCGGCGGCAGCTTCAACCCCATCCACAACGGCCATCTGGCCATCGCCCGTGAGGCGCATGCGATTCTAGCCCTCGACCGGACGCTGTTCATTCCGACGGGAGACCCTCCGCACAAGCAAGATAGAGCCCTCGCTCCGACCCACCATCGATATGAAATGGCGCGTCTCGCCATCGCGGACATCCCGGGATTCGAGCTCTCCGACATTGAAATTTTGCGCCAGGGAAAATCCTACTCGATCGATACCGTTCGGGAACTTCAGCGCCGGTACGGATCTGAAACCCTGCTGTATTCCCTGATCGGCCTGGACGCCTTCCTCGATCTACCCAGTTGGCGAGAGCCCGATGCGCTGCTCGCCGCCTGCTCGTTCGTGGTCATCTCCAGGCCAGGGCAGTCCTTTCAGGCGTTGGCTACACTGCCCTTTCTTCGACACATCAGCCCCAACCAGCTGGCACCGCTGGATACCGGGACACTCGATCGGCTTGACCTGCCACTTGCGTCCGGGCAATCGATCATCTGCCTACCACTTCCCCCCTCGCCCATTTCTGCCTCCGACATCAGACACCGCATCCAGCACAGGACGATGCTGGCAAATTTGTTGCCGCCCCCTGTGGAATCTTATATACTTCGACAGCAGTTATATCGGGGGGATTCGTATCGCACGCACATCTAAGGTCACAGCTATTGATATCGGTCGAGCGATGCTCGACAAGAAGGCCCTGGATGTCCAGATCCTCCACGTCGGTCCGTTAACTTCGGTAGCAGACTACCTCGTTATTGGATCGGCAGAATCTGACCGGCAAACACGCGCCATTGCAGACCATGTCAGCGACGTCCTGACCGACAAGGGCGACCGGCCGATCAGTATCGAAGGCACCACGTCAGGCCAATGGGTCCTGATGGATTTCGGCGATGTCGTCGTACATATTTTCAGACAGGATGCCCGCGAACACTACGCGCTGGAACGTCTCTGGAGCGATGCGAAACCACTGAGCATTCCCGAAGAGAAGCCGGAAGAGAAACCCGAAAAGCCTGCAGCACCCAAACGCCGCATTATCGTCAGGACCCCCAAAGCACGAAAATCGGTCTAGACCATGTTCAGACTGCTGCTCACCATTTTCCTCATCAGCGCAGGCATCTTCATTTATAGCTATTTCCGTGAGCTGAATCCCGGCATGGTGATGGTCCGCACCAGCTCTGCCGTAGAATTTGAACTCAGCCCGGTGACGCTGGTGCTTATTTCCATGGCGCTCGGCGCCGTGGTCGTGACCTTCGTGGTGGGCTTGCAACAAACCGCGCACGCCATCACCACCTGGCAAAGCAGCCGCCTGGCACGGCGGAAAGAAAAAGTGGACGCCCTGCACCGCGAAGGCACCCACGCCTTCATGTCCAAGCGCACGGTCGAGGCCATGAGCCTCTTTGAGAAAGCACTGGCGATGGACCCCAATCGCGTGGACTCCCTGCTGTGGCTCGGCAATATCTACCGCTCCGAACTCAACTATGCCGAAGCCATCCGGCTGCACCAGCATGCCCATCGCGTCGACGATCGGAACATCGAAGTCCTGCTGGAACTAGGCAAAGATCTGGAAGGCGCCAAGCGCTATGAAGATGCGCTGCAGGCCTTGCAGAAGATCCTCAAGATCGAACCGGACAACCTGACGGCACTTATTCGCAAGCGCGACCTGCTGATCCGTTTGGAAAAGTGGAGCGATGCCCTCGAAATTCAACACCGCCTCTTAAAGGCAAATCTGCCTGAGTCAGAAAAGCAGGCCGAAGCGGATCTCCTCGTCGGCTGCATGTACGAAGTCGGTCGCCAGCTCTTGGAGCGTGGTCACCCCGACAAGGCTCGCCGGTACTTCCGCGGCGCCATCAAGAAAGATCGCAGCTTCCTGCCGGCCTACATCGGCATCGGCGAGATCCTGATCCATGAAGGCAAGACAAAGGACGCTGTTGAAATTCTGAAGAAGGTCTACAACCGGACCAGAAGCGTCATCATCCTCCATCGCTTGGAGGAACTGTTCCTGGAGCAAGGCGAGCCCAGCGAGATTATCCGCGTGTACCAGGAAGCCTTGCAGCAAGACCCGCAGAATCCTGTGCTCCAGTTCTATCTGGGCAAGCTCTACTATCGGCTTGAAATGGTCGACGAAGCGTTCGATGTGCTCTCAACCATCGAGGGACCGCAGGACCATCTCTTGGACTATCACAAGATCATGGCCAATCTATACCTGCGCAAACAACACTTCGAGCAGACTATCGTCGAACTCAAGAAAGCGCTCAGCTTCAAGAAGCGCGTGGTCGTGCCCTACATCTGTACCCAGTGTCAGCAGGAATCATTGGAATGGTCGGGCCGCTGCCGCCGTTGCGCCCGATGGAACACCCTCACCGCACTCCCCTGGCTCGAAGCCGGCCAACCGGCCGCAGGCGCAGAGAGCGACCCCTCCTCCGGCCGCGTCGTTCCCTATCAGGGCATTGCTTCTCCATTTGAAACCGTGTAGGTTTTCTCCCGTCTCGATACTGTACGACTCATATTGATCATAGCCGTTTCCCGCGCGCACGACTGAAAGGTGTCTGTCATGACCGATTACATGCAACTGGCGAACAAAGCGCTCAACGACGAGCCCCTCACGAGAGCGGAATCGCTGTCCGTCTTGAACAGCCCGGACGACGACCTCCTCGCGCTGTTGCATGCCGCCTTTCAAGTCCGCTCGAAATACTTCGGCCGTACCGTCCGCCTGCAGATGCTGCAGAACGCCAAGAGCGGCGCCTGCCTGGAAGACTGCCACTATTGTTCGCAATCGGCCGTCTCGAACGCGCCGATCGAACGCTACAATCTGCTCCCGCAGAAACAGATGATCCAGGGTGCGCGCGAAGCCGCCGCCTCGAAGGCCCAGCGCTACTGCATCGTCATCAGCGGTCGCAGCCCGTTGGATCGGGAAATCGATGAAATCGCCGGAGCTGTCCGGTCCATCAAGCAGGAAATCCCGATTCAGATCTGCTGCTCGCTCGGCTTGATGAGCGATGAACAGGCCAAGCGGTTGAAAGCCGCCGGCGTGGATCGCGTGAACCATAATCTGAACACCAGCGAAGCCTTCCACGAGTCAATTTGTACGACCCATACGTTCCAGGACCGCCTCTCGACCATCAAGAATGCGCGCGCGGCCGGATTGGAAATCTGCTCGGGCGGGATCGTTGGCATGGGGGAAAGCAACGACGACCTCATCGACCTGGCTACTGCCCTGCGTGACGTGAAACCGGACTCGATTCCCTTGAACATGCTCAATCCGGTAGAAGGCACGCCGTTGGAGAACATCGACGCCCTCACACCGCAGCGTTGCCTCAAAGTCCTCTGCCTCTTCCGTTTCCTGCACCCGCGCACGGAAATCCGCATCGCCGGCGGCCGCGAACACAATCTGCGCAGCCTCCAACCCCTCTCCCTCTACCCCGCTGACTCAGTCTTCGTGAATAACTATCTGACGACACCAGGATCCCCAGCCCCCGAAGTCTGGGGCATGATCGAAGACCTGGGTTTCAAAATCGAAGTGGATTACCAGCAGCCAGTGGCAGGGTAGGCACAGCCTAGACCGCCGTCTTTTCCAAGCGCTTGCTCCTTATTGGACCTATTGCCGATTGGGTGCTCTCCCACGACCACATAGGTCTTGGCTTCGTTCCATCGGCAAAGAGGAAAGCCAATTGAACCCCATCCCGACTCAGCGCATTGCTAAACTTAAGGAAGCAATCGCCTTGAGCTTTGCCAAGATTAGTCATCCCGCCCCAAACAATATTGCCCCTCATCAGTGCGAGGAATGTGCTGAAGCAAGAGAGACTTTCATCCAAAAAGACTGGAGGATGCTGAGTAGCGACGTCATGGAAGGCCACTTTGACCAGTTATCCTTGCTCTCACCTGAGGCGTTTCAATTCTTTCTGCCCGCATTCATGTGCTTCTCATTGGACCACTTAGACTCCCCGACATGCGAATTTACCGTCTACGCGTTGGCATTCAACTACACCAGGAAAACCAAAGAAGAGACAGATCGGCAAATAGAGTGGTGGGATTCTCGATTCAGTCTTTTTGAAAAAGATCAGCTTCTTGTTCTCATCAATTTCTTAGACCTCGTGAAAGATAGTGATGACAGGAACTACTTTCAAGACGAAGTTCAAAGAGGGAAGCACCACATCGAATTATTAGTATCTAAGTACTAATTTCCTCCTACTCCTCCCTTAACCCCTCCACCACCGGCTGTTGTGCTGCCCAGCGGGCGGGGAAGTAACCGGCGACTAGCGTTGCGGCTGCCGCTAAGCCGACGGCTTGGGCGAGGGCGCCGAAGGGAAGGATCATCTGAATCGTCCAACCAAATGATTGTTTGTTGATCACTTTAATCAGCAGCAAGGACAGCAGTCCGCCGCCAACAAGTCCCAGTGCGATGCCCACCAATCCTAGATAAGCCGCTTCCCACAAGACCAACTGTCTTATTTGCCCCTCGCTGCCGCCGATGGCACGTAGCGTGGCGAACTCCCTGCGCCTTTCGAGCACCGACGTCACCAATGTATTCACGATACCAAGCATGGCGATGATCACAGCGATCGCTTCGAGCACATAGGTCAGCAGAAAGGTCCGGTCAAAGATGTCGAGAATCTCCTTCCGCAACTCGCCGTTGCTGATGATCAGCGGTGGCAATGTCCGGTCCTGTGCTTGCTGCAAGACGGCGGCAATCGCCTGCCGGACCCGCTCCCTATCCGCCCCGTCGTTCAGATAGATCGGGAAGACCGTCACGAGTGCATCCTGCCAAAGCGATTGATAGAGCCCGCGGTCCATGACCAGCTTTCCACCGTCGGTGGCATAGTCGTAAAACACGGCCACGACCGGAAATGAGCGCGCTCCTTGCGGCGTCATGATCTCCAGCGACTGCCCTTCACGAATGCCGAGCCGGTTGGCCAGCACTTCAGATACGATAACCCCGCCGCTATCGACGGCCTGGTTCAATAGGTCGGTGGAATCCCCCTGGCGGACGAGATACTGGCTGCGCCTGGCATGGAGTCGCAAATCACGCGAGACAATCGCCACACGTTGCCCCTTCACCTCAACCCGCACATCCCGATAGGTATCCACCTCCGCCACACCGGGGATGGCGGCCAGCACTGCTTGCCAGCCTGGGGGCAGACTCTTCGTACCATTCCCGCTATTCGCCTCCCGCAGCCAGGTTGAGGGCGCGACGACGATGTCGGCGATCACAGTCTCGTTGATCCAGACTTCGACGGTGTGCCGGAAACTGCGCACCATGATGAGCACACCGATCATGATCGCCAGCCCTACCATCAGCGCCGAAACCGTCACGCCGTTCCGGCCTGGATTTCTCGCCGCATGCTCCACGGCGATCTCTCGCATCGCACCTTGCACGCCGGCGAGTCGTTCGCCCTGTAGCGTCCGCTTTCTCCACCCAGTAATACAGAACGGCGCGAGGCACGACAGTCCGGCCAATAAACAGAACGTGGCGAGATAGCCCCAAATCGGCACGCCGCCCAACGGTCCGGCTAGAGCAAGCAGTCCGGCGATCAAGAGCAATCCGAGTCCGCCAGCCGCCAATCCCCCCACACGCACCTGTCGGCTGCTCTCGTAATCACCGGGAGCTAACGCCCGCACGGTGGCGGTTCGGCTGGCATCGAGGCTCGGTCCGATCGCCCCGATCATGGAGACGAGACAGCCGATCAGAATCCCTTCACCCGATGCCTGCCAGAGTTCAGCTGAGTCGAACCAGGATGCGGATCCCTGAGCCACCGGGGTGTAGAGATCAGAAATCGTCTGGCTGACCAGTATGACGAGTTTTTGCGCCAGCAGAATACCGCCCACGCTCCCGACAATCCCACCCAACAGCCCGAACAAAGCGGCCTCGGTCAGGAAGAGCCATGCCACACGGGACTGGGTCATGCCGATCGCGCGGTAGATGCCGATCTCACGTCGGCGCTGCGCCACGGCGAAGGCCATCGTGTTGTAGATGAGAAACATACCGACGAGCAGTCCGACCCAACTCAATACGGTGAGATTCAATCGGAACGCCCGCACCATCTGCTCAACCTGGCGCGTCCGGCTCGCCGGCCGCTCGACCGTGACATGCGGCGGCACAACGGCGCGCACGGCCTGCGCCGCTACATCAATCTCGACCTCCGGGCTTGTGACCAAATCGATTCGGTCCAACTTCCCGATCATGCCAAACAGAACTTGGGCGGCGGCAATGTCCATGATCGCCACATGATCCCAGGATGAGACCCGATCGGATTGGTCCTGAATCACACCGGCAATCCGCGCTTGCACCTGCCGAGCCCCGACTTGGAGCTGAACGGTACTTCCCTTCACAAGATGCCACTCAGCCGCCAGCTTTCTTCCAAGATACAGGCTGTCGGCTTTCAGTAAGCCAGCGAGCGGATTGTCATCCTGTCCCTGCATGACTCGAAACCCGCGCGAGTCAAACTCCGCCAGCAGATCCAGGCCAATCACTTGCAGCGCCCCACTCGGTTGCCCGGCATCGAGCCGCACCGCCGTCTGCACGATGACCGGTGTCGCAGAAGCCAAGCCCGGCACTTCCCGCACCTTCGCAATCAGCTGCTCATCCAGTCCGAAATCTCCTCCGGAGATCTCCAAGGTGGTCGGACCGGCAACGGTCAGCACCGCCTGCTCAAATGAATGCAGCACTTCCACATTGGCTGTTCGCACCGCCACGGACGCCGCCACACCCAGCGCCACCCCCACAATCGTGAGGCCGGTCCGAAACGGCCGCTGAGTCATATGAGAGAGAAGAAGGAGCGCGACAACTTTCAACCAGGCCATTGTGCGGCTCCTAGAGATACGGCTTTTATCTGCACTTACGTAGAACCACGGCGAAGGGAAACACCTACAGACACGAGGGATTTACGGGCTGCACAGAATGGCCGTTTCGTTTACAGGCCGCCGACCCTTTGCTAGATTGACGAGGAACATTTGATCGGGAGTTACACATGGCACGTAGTCGAGGGAACAACGCACTTCAGCTGGACCGAGGCCCGAAGGCCGAGTTCTCCATTACCCCCCGGCAACGGGAAATTCTCAAGATGGTCGCCCTCGGCCATACGAATCGTGAGATTGCGGAAACACT